>DATBHD010000289.1:0-22075 GCA_036557635.1 Gemmatimonadaceae bacterium | reverse complement strand
AGAGCAAGTTCAACGACTACCCGAACTACGGTAAGGCGAAGGAAGGCTATATCGGCATCCAGGGCGACCACGATGGAGCGCTGGCGCTCCGCAACATCAAAATCAAGGTGCTGCCATGAGCGGAATCCGGACGCGACTCTCCGTGATGATGTTCCTCGAGTTCTTTATCTGGGGAGCGTGGTACACGACGATCGCGGTGTACATGACGGCGCAGCAAATGGGCACGCTCACGCACTGGCCCTTCACGGTGAATCCCGTGGCGGCGATCGTGGCCCCCTTCTTCGTCGGTCTCGTGGCCGACCGCTTCTTCGCGACGGAGCGAGTCTTCGGCATTCTGCACCTCATCGGCGGCGTGTTGCTCCTTGCCGCGCCGAGGACGTCGACGAATCCCGGGTTGTTTATCGTAGTCTTATTGTTGTACAACCTCTGCTACATGCCGACGCTCGGTCTCTCGAGCTCCCTGGCGTTCCACCACATCGCCGACCAGGAGAAGCAGTTCCCGAAGATTCGCGTCTGGGGGACGATCGGGTGGATCGTCGCCGGATTGTTCATCAGCTTCGGCCTTCGGTATTTCGTGAGCGGGGGCGTACAGCCCGAACAGACGTCGCTGCCACTCTACTCCGCGGCGGTCGCCAGCCTCGTGCTCGCGGCCTTCAGCCTGACGCTGCCGCACACGCCGGCGCCGGCGCGCGGCCAGCACGTCTCGGCCCGCAGCATCATCGGCCTCGACGCGTTCAAGCAGCTCGGCAGCTCGTCCTTCTACGTCTTCATCGCGAGCGCGCTCCTGATCTGCATCCCGCTCGCCGCGTATTACAACTTCACGCAACTCTATCTCGAGGCCGCCAAGGTCAAGAACATCGCGGCGACGCAGACGCTAGGGCAGATGTCGGAAATGCTCTTCATGCTCGCGATGCCGGTGATGTTCGCGCGCTGGGGGGTAAAGAAGATGCTCATCGCCGGCATGGGCGCATGGGTGCTGCGCTACGCGCTCTTCGCCGGCGCGGCGGCCGGCGCCGTGTACTGGATGATCGCGTTAGGCATCCTGCTCCACGGCATCTGCTACGACTTCTTCTTCGTCACCGGCCAGATCTATGTCGACAAGAAGTCGACGGCGGCCATTCGCGGCCAGGCGCAGGGCTTCTTCGTCTTCGTGACGTACGGCGTCGGCATGCTCATCGGTGCGCAGGTCGCCGGCAACGTGTACAACCGATTCCTCGGCGGTAATCCGTCGCTCGCCCTCGAGCAGTGGCGCAGCTTCTGGATCCTGCCATCGGCCTTCGCGCTCGTGATCCTGATCTTCTTCACGCTCGCGTTCCACGACCGCGAAACGGAGCCCAAGCCGATCTCGGCGGGCGTGGCCACGGGTCCGAAGGCGCGTGGCGAGGCAGCGACGCCGGCGCGAACCTGATCTACCGTCATTCCAAGCGAAGCGAGGGATCTGCGCCAGTGACTCTTCTCGGTGCAGATCCCTCGCTCGTTAGTTGATCCTTTTGACGTTCAAGCGATAGGGCGCTGATGACTGAAGCTGCGGTACCCGAAAACGATTTTTGGACGGTCGACGAGCGCGCCCTCGCTGACTTCACCAGCAAACTCCAGCAGCGTCCGAGCTCCCTGCTCTGGGGACAGCTCCGCCGTGACGCCGAGCAGATCGCTCTGTCGCCCGGATTCGATCGGCTGATCACGCTCGACGCGAATGCGATCAAAGAGCTGCCGCATCAGATCGAGGTCGCGCGACGCGTCCTTCGACACATGGGCGGTCGCGCGCTCCTCGCCGACGAAGTGGGACTCGGCAAAACGATCGAAGCCGGGATCATCCTCAAGGAGCTCCTCGTGCGCGGGCTCGTGCGCCGCGTCCTCATCCTCACGCCCGCCTCCTTGGTGACGCAATGGGAGGCGGAGCTCGAGAGCAAGTTTTTCGAGCGCTTCGCGACGCCGACGGAGCCCGACGAGTGGCACGACGTCACCAGAGGCATCGCATCCTACGACCGCGCGCGTGGTGAGCGCCACGCCAACGTGATTCTCCGCCACCGCTGGGACCTCGTCATCGTCGACGAAGCGCACAAGGTGAAGAACCACAAAGCGGCCACTTACCAGTTCATCCAGAAGATCGACCGGAACTATCTCCTCCTCCTCACCGCGACTCCGCTTCAGAACGACCTTCGGGAACTTTACAATCTTGTAACTCTCCTGCGGCCGGGTCAGCTCGGCACCTGGCAGGAGTTCCGCCGTCTCCATCTGAAGAGTGGCGATCGAAGGAAGCCGCGCGATCCGGAGGCGCTCAAGGAACTGACGGCTCAGGTCATGGTGCGCACGCGCCGTTCGAGCGTCGCACTGGCGCTGGAGCTGCCGCCACGGCGCCCGGAGCATCCGTCGATCGACCTAACGAGAGACGAGGCCGAACTCTATCTCGAGACTGCCGGGTTTCTCAGGCAGCTCTATCGCGACGGATTCCTCCCAACAACGGACGAGGAGGACGCCGAAGATCGCAGGCGAAAGAAGCGGCGGTCGGGAAAGGGTATTCTTCAACTCGAGCTGATCCGCCTCTCCCAACGGCTCTGCTCATCGGCGACGGCTCTCGCCGATTCACTCGGGCGACTCGCGGACGGTGAGCTGGTGAGGCCGGCCTATCGCGTGCGCGCGCGCCAGCTCGCTGCCGACGCACGACGCATCACGACGCACGCGAAGCTGGAAGCGCTCGAGGGTATCCTGGCGTCCGTCGACGATCGTGTGATCGTCTTCAGTGAGCATCTTCCGACGCTCGACTTGATCGCGGAGCGTGTTCGCGCAGTGGGGCGAGCTCCCATCGTGTACTCGGGCAGTCTTTCGATGACGGAGCGAGCGAAGCGTCTGGCAGCGTTCAAGGCGGCGCCGCGCGGAGTTTTCGTCGCGACGCGCGCTGGAACGGAAGGGCTCAATTTGCAGTTCTGTAATGTCCTCGTGAATTACGAGCTGCCGTGGAATCCAATGGTCGTCGAGCAGCGGATCGGACGGATCCATCGCATCGGCCAAACGCGCGAGGCGCGCATCATCAATTTCGCGGCGCGGGGAACGATCGAGGCCCACATCCTCCAGCTACTCGATCAGAAGATCAAGCTCTTCGAGCTCGTGGTCGGTGAGCTCGACGTCATTCTCGGCGACTTCGGTGGCGCCGAGGCGCTCGAAGACCGTCTCGCGGAAGCGTGGCTCAGCGCCGGGTCGGATGAGGTGTTCGCCGAGCGCGTGGAGCGCATCGGCAACGACATCGTATCGAGCCGCGAAGCCGGCCTGGAACAGGAGCGGCTCAATTCCGAAGTCGCGACCGAAGACAATGCCCAGCGACTCGAGCGCGAGTTCCAGCAGCTCACGATCCCGGCTCGCGTTAGGCTCGGCTATGGAACGAATCAACTTCAGCTCGCCCGCGGCATCGAGGCGAAACGCCATCACATCGGGCTGCACGTAGGCGAGGTCTTGGAGGCCCTGGAGCACACCGCTCCCGTGGAGGACGTGGGTCTCGATCCCGACTACGGCCCGCTGACGTGCATTACCGGCGTCACCGCGACCGGCCGTGGCGTGCGACTCACCGTCCAGGCCGACCGCCTTCCGATGACGCTCGTCGATCTCTCGGCAGACCTCGAGGCTCCGCTCGCATCAGATATCGAGCCGATAGCGGACACCCGGGAGTCGCGGTGAGCGAACGCGACACGCGGCGGCAGGGAGCGCCGCACTTTCGCCCGCACCTTTCGACGGAACCCGACGGCTTTCTGGAGACCGAACGGCGCGAGCCGCTCGCCGATGCCAGAATCCGGCCGCTCCTCGAGCGCTATGTCGCCGCGGCCGGCGCCCGGCTCGAACAGGTCGACGACGGCATCCTCGAGCTCCACGTGCCCGAGCAGGATCGCTCCGCCTTTCGCAAGCGAGCGCGCGTGAGGATTGCCTTCACGGTGGACGCGCTGGAACGTGACCCCGAAGCGGAGATTGCCGTCGTCGGCAGCGCATTCGTCGAGCAGCTCATCGCCGCCATTCGCTCCCGTGGCAGTCGAGTCTCGCACGGATTCGTTGCGCCGGAGCACGAACCGGCCGCCGATGAGGTCGAGTTGCGAATACCGCTCACCAACGGCCGTGCCGCGGCGCCGCGCGTGGCAGTCGCGCGCCACCGCGTCGTTCGCCTCCTCGCGAAGGTCGTCGTGCGGGCCGGAGGCGCTGTTGAGGAACATCTCATCGAGAGCGCTCACTTCGACGCGACCACGGGCATGATCGTTCCCGCCGTCGCCGCCGCGCGTTGCATCGCCGCGACCTCGAGTCTCGAACCGAGAGAAGAGAACGTCACCGCTATCGACGACGATACCATGGCCGCGCCGACGACTCGCACCACCGCCGAACTGGTGTCGCTCGCCCTGGCGGATCTGCGCGCGAGCTTCGAGCCGAAAGTCGGGCGTCTCCGTGCTGACGCGCAGCGCGCGCTCCAGCTCGAGCTCCAGCGAATCGACCGCTATTACGATTCGTTGCTCGATGGACTCGGTGGACGCGCCTCCGACGTTCCCGATGTCGCTACGCGCCGCGCCTACGAGGCCGAGCACGCGCGCCGCCGCGCCGAAGAGGAGCGCCGGCATCAGGTGCACGTCATCGTCCATCCGGTGCAGCTCACCGAATGGCAGCTGCTCGTGCAGCGCGCGGAGTGGGAGATCACACCCGTTAGGCAGGATCGGACTGGTGGCACGCTCGTCGCCGCGCGCTGGCTGAATGGTTCCGGCACGTGGGAGGTCGCTTGCCCGAGTTGTGGACATGCGACGCCGCGCGCGCTGTCGCTGTGTAAGGCCGGCCACCTCGCCTGCGATGCCTGCGCCACCACGTGCGGCGTTTGCAGCGAAGCGTTCTGTCACGACCACGGCATCGGTGCATGTCGTGTCGATGGGCGGCCCGCGTGCGCGGAGCACGCCCGAACCTGCCCGTCGTGTCGCGAACGGTACTGCACCGGACACGAATCCCTCTGCGCCGAGGGCGGCCATCCCGCGTGCACCGAGTGCAGTGTGCCTTGTGCGATTTGCGGCCGCTCCGTGTGCGACGCGCACGCCCAGATGACGCACGCCTCGGCGCCGCGCGGCGCACGCCGCCTGTGCGGTGATTGCCGCGTTCTCTGCGAGGGCGGGACGAGCGAGCCCGTCGGCCGCGACGAGGTGGAGCGTTGCAGTGATTGTCAGGGGTACGTGTGCGAAACGCACCGCGCGGGCTGCGCGGTCGATCACAGAATTCATTGCTCGAAGCACATGCGCCGGAGCGACGAATCGCGTCGTCTCGTGTGCACCGCGCATCAGGCCGAGTGCTCGTTCGAACCTGGCGCCATTTTCGCCAGCGACGAGGTCTGGCCATGCGCGACGTGCGGTCGCCGGGGCTGCGGGCGTCACTCGCACGTCTGCGTCGAAGATGGAGGCCGGTATTGCGATGAGCATGCGCTCCTGCTGCGCGGCGAGGACAACGTCTACGCATGCAAGGCGCACGTCGCACGGTGTCACGTCGACATGGGCGCGCACCGGATCGGCACCACGGCCCCGTGTCCGGTCTGCGATCGAACAACGTGCAAACAGCACCTGCGCTCCTGCTCGTCGTGCGGCCGACAGGTGTGCGTGAGAGACTTCGTCGCCCACGGCGATCATTGCACGACCTGCGAGCGCCTAACGACTACGGGAGACCCGTCGGACCATGTGATCGCCGCCGCCGCCGCCCTGCTGGGGGAAAGACCGACGCCCAGACGGTGGAAGACGTCGCGCGACGCGACCCACACGATCGTGGAAATGGACCTCGGCTGGACGCGACGCGTCGTTTTCCTGCTCCGCCACGGGGACACCGCGGCAAGCGGGGGCAGAAGCCACTCGATACTCGGCTCGAGCCCCCTGCGGCTCCATCGTTGAGCGTCGCCGGGCGCCGGTGACGCATTGCGCCCCGGCCATTTCGCAAATAACTCTCACGCATTCCCTCACCTGCCCGGAGCACCGATGCCTAACGACGACCCGATCGATCGCCGTACCTTCGTCGGCGAGGTTGCCTCGACCACCGCCGCCTTCACCATCGTCCCCTCGCACGTGCTCGGACGTCGCCACGTCGCGCCGAGCGACAAGCTCAGCGTCGCCTGCATCGGCGTCGGCGGCATGGGCGCGACCGACGTGCGCGGCATGGGCGCGATCGAAACCATCTACGCCCTCTGCGACGTCGATGAGAAGAACGCCGCCGACAGCTTCAATGCCTTTCCAAAGGCGAAACGATACAAGGACTACCGCGAGATGCTCGATAAGGAGGCTCGTAACATCGACGCGGTGACGGTGACGATCCCCGACCACTCGCACGCGATGGCGGCGATGGCGGCGCTCAAGGCCGGGAAGCACGTCTACACCCAGAAGCCTCTGACCCGCACGATCTGGGAAGCGCGCCAGCTCGCCGCCGAGGCGGCGCGCCGCCCGAAGCAGGCGACCCAGATGGGGAACCAGGGGCACGCCGGCGAGGGGACGCGCCAGATCCGCGAGTGGATCGAGGCCGGCGTCATCGGCAACGTCCACACGGTCGAGCTCTGGACCAATCGGCCGATCTGGCCACAGGGAATGCTGCGTCCGACGGACATGCACCACGTCCCGCCGACGCTCGATTGGGAGCTCTGGCTCGGCCCCGCCCCGACGCGCCCCTATCATCCGGGATACGCGCCCTTCAATTGGCGCGGCTACTGGGACTTCGGGACGGGCGCGTTAGGCGACATGGCGTGCCACATCATGGACGCGTGCTTCTGGACGCTCCAGCTCCGCTACCCGACGCGCATCACTGCCGAGACGTCGCAGCAGTTCCCCGAGACGGCGCCGAAGGGATCGCGCATCACCTACGAGTTCCCGGCGGCGGCCGGTCGCGGACCCGTGACCGTGATCTGGCGCGACGGGAATATCGTCCCGCCCAAGCCGCACGATTGGACGTATGACCGGCCCTGGCCCTTCGACTCGAGCGGTCAGCTCTGGATCGGCGACAAGGGGACGATGGTCGCGGGCACGTACGGCGAGAACCCGCATCTCTCGGACGAGAAGAAGCATAACGAGTTGATGGCGAGCCCGCCGCCGGTGAAGTACCCGCGCGTGAAGAGCGTCTATCAGGAATGGGCGGACGCCATTCGCGCCGGCAGACAGCCCGGTTCCAATTTCCCCGGCCACGCGGCGCCGCTCACCGAGATGGTGTTGTTAGGCAACCTCGCGTTGAAATTGGGGCGGGTGGACGTGAATCCGGCGAATGGATCGTTCGGGTCGACCGTTCCGGAGGATCTCATCAAGCCTGAATACAGAGAGGGGTGGAAGCTCTAGCCTGAACGAACGCGTCAGCACGAACGAACACGGACACGGCACGGACTCACACCGACAAGGCTTTGGTCGGTGTGAGTCCGTGCCGTGTTTGTGTTGGTCCGTTCTGACGCTTTGGGACGGGTGAAGGAGAGCAACCTCAACGCGACGCGCTGCCCTTCCACTCCCCTTTCGCCACCGCCGGCACGAACTGCTCGATCCCCTTCGGCGGGAACGACAGCGTTTTCCCCTGCTCGGCGCTCTGATACGCCGTCATGAGCATCTTCACAACCTCGAGCCCATCGTCCAAGGTGAGACGCGATTCTTCCTTGCCCTGGAAGACGCGGACAAAATGCCGGTCCTCGGCCTCGTAGCCGTAGGCGACGGCCTCGTTCGCCACCACCGGCATCAGCCCCATCTCGGCATTCTGCTTCTCGACGAGATCTTCGCCCGCCTTCCCCTTCACCTCGCGGCTGAAGAAGAGACGAAGTCCGGCGTCCAGCGAATTCCAGGCGAGGGAGTACTCGGGGCCGAGGAGCTCGGCCGAGAGCCGCAACCCGGCGCCGACGAAGCTCCAGGAGGTCGACGCCTCGCCTAACGCGACTCTTCCATCCTCTGTTTGAAACTCGATCAGGACACTCGCGAAATCCTCGCTCGGCGTCTTCGTGTAGTCGACGTCGTTGCCCATTTGCTTTTTGAGCTTCGCCGCGTACTCGGGACGCGACCACTTGAGGCTCGCGATGTGCCCGGTGACGCGCATCGGCTTCACCGTCGAGAGCGCCTCGCCCGGTTTGGTAAGTAGATGCCTAACGACCAACGCCGAGTGACACATCATGTCGTTGAGAACGCCGCCGCCCTGGAGCTTGCCCTGCCAGAACCAGGGCATGTGCGGGCCGCTGTGCTCTTCCGCGGCGCGCGCGAGGTATGGCCGCCCCGTCGTCGCCGCGCCGCGCGCCCAGAGCAGCGCACGGCCCGTCTCGACCTGCGGCGCGAATACCTGGTTCTCCAGATAGCCCTGCTTCACCCCGATGCTCTTGACGAGATCCCTCACCTTCTTCGCCTCGGCGACGTTCCGCGCCAGCGGCTTCTCGCACGCGATGCCCTCGAGCGTCCCCTTCCCGCTCTGCACCGCCTGCACGATCTCCTCGACGTTCTCGACCCGCGCCTGGTTCGGACCGGTGATCCAGATCGCGTCGATGTCAGGATCGGCGACCATATCGGTGATCGACTTGTAGGGCTTGCAGTCGCCGACGTCGAGCTTCTTCGCGTACGCGGCCGCGGCCCCGGCGTTCTTCCTGTTCGGACTCCAGACGCCGCGCACGTCCGCGTCGCGGACGCCGATCCAGCCGAGCATGTGAAACTTCGCGTTGAAGCCAGACCCGATGAAGCCGACACCTAACGATTTTGAGGAGGGCATTGTGTTACGGAATGGTTATCTGGCGGATCATTGCATCCGCGGTGTTGGGATCTCGACCGTTCCGACAGGGAATAACGGATCACTCGAATTATTCGGATCACGCCCTGTGGCGAGCGACCCGTCCGTGCCGCGAGCAGTCAAAACGCTTTTGAAAAAACAAAGAGACTTTGCTAATGTCTTTGAAGCCGTTGGGGCACGGAGTGATCCGTTCAATTCGAATGATCCGTGATCCCCTTGCCCGCCCGGCCGGGATGCGTCCCAGCGCCGGAATGATCAATACGACACCCCGAGCTTCGCCAGCGCCTCCGGCGGGCACCCATTCCACGCCGGCAGCGCGACGTTCCCCTTGTACTGCACGTCCTGCCAGCCCATCTGCGTCGAGTAGAAGCCCGACGCGGTGAGATCGCGGAAGCGGCTGAAGAACACGACGCCGTGGTGCATCTCGGGCTTCGCGCGCTCGGGCCAGGCGATGTCGTCGAGGAGCTGGCGCCGCTGCGCGTCGGTCGCGCCGACGAACGTCTTGGCGAAGCGTTGCTCGCACTCGTTGTCGAGCCAGGCCAGGCCGCCGTGCATCGCCGTCTTCATTCCCGTCGACGCTTCCTTGTCGGAGAGCAGGAAGTCCATGAACTCCGGCACCTTCGCGTCGGTCGCGCTCCCCGACCGCTCGTCGCGCGGAATGATGTAGTCGACGAGGAGCCTAACGGTTACCCACTCGTGGGCGGTGAAGAATGCCGGCGCCGCAACCGCTCCGGTGGCCTCGAGGCGCTCCATCGCGCGTCCAACGCGCTCGAGGTGAGTTGGCGCGACGCCAATCGAGGCGGCCAAGGGCGCAAGGCCAAGCACCTTCAACGCATCACGACGATTGATCTCCGACATTGGTCCTCTGCGGTTGATCCGACAACGCAACACACTCAAAGCGATCCTTCTTTTCGTTGGCTCGCGATGTACTCCGACGTCCGCCACGAGAGCGCCATGATCGTCCACGTTGGATTCTTGTCCGCCTGCGACACGAACGGCGCGCCGTCGGCGACGAAGAGATTCTTGCACTCGTGCGCCTGGCAGTTTGCGTTCACCACGGACGTCTTCGGGTCGCTCCCCATGCGCGCGCCGCCGAGCTCGTGAATGATCTGCCCGCCAGCCGAGATGTTGTAGCCCTGCTCCTTCGTCGGCATCGGCGAGTGAATCTGTCCACCCATCTCCGTGAGCAGCGCACGGAAAGTCTCCTGCATGTGCTTCACCTGGTTGTACTCGTGATCGGTCCACTGCCAGTAGAAGCGCGCGACGGGGATTCCCCACCGGTCCACGACCGTCGGGTCGATCTCGAGATACGATCTGTCGTTGGGGATCATCTCGCCGCGGCCGGAAAAGCCGATCGTCGCTCCGTAATACTTGCGGTAGTCCTGCTTGAGCTGCTTGCCGTAGCCGCCGCCCCCGGGGTACCGCTCGATCCCGCCCATGAACCCGGCGCTCGGCGCGCCCAGTCCTCCCCAGACCTCGATGTGGTAGCCGCGCGGGAAGTCGAGTTTCGAGTTGTCTAACCACCAGGGCATGTAGAGGTGCATCCCACCGACGCCGTCCTCGTTATGCGGAACGTGGTTCGTCATCGCCGGAATGAAACCGGCGAGGTCGGTGCCGGTGGTGTCGGTGAGGTACTTCCCGACCGTGCCGCTGCCGTTCGCGAGCCCCTGAGGGAAGAGCGACGACTTGGAGTTGAGCAGGATGCGCGCCGTCTCGCACGCGCTCGCCGCGAGCACGACGATGCGCGCCTCGACGTGCTTGTCCTCGCCGGTCCGCTTGTCGATATACGACACGCCCGTCGCCAATCCGTCCTTCCCCACCGTCACCTCGCGCACCATCGCGTTGGTCATCAGCGTCAGGCGCTTGGTCGCCAGCGCCGGCGCGATGAGCACGTCGGGACTCGAGAAGTTGGCCTTCACGCCGCAACCGCGGTTGCACTGGCCGCAGTAGTGACAGGCGGCGCGCCCGTTCAACGGTTGGGTAATGATCGAAAGACGCGCCGGTATACACGTTACGTTCAGCTTGTCGGAAGCTTTCTTGACGAGCAGCTCGTAGCAGCGCGGCTTGGGCGGCGGCTGGAAGATGCCGTTCGGCTCGTTAGGCAGATTCTCGTGGCTGCCGAAGAGACCGATCAGCCGGTCCACGTGGTCGTAGTAGGGGGCGACGTCGTCGTAGCCGATCGGCCAGTCGTCCCCCAACCCGTCTCGCGTCTTCCCCTGGAAGTCCCTCGGTCCGAAACGCAGCGAGATGCGCCCCCAGTGATTCGTGCGTCCGCCGAGCATTCGCGCGCGCCACCACATGAACTTGTTCCCCGGCGCGACGGTGTATGGCTCACCCTCGACCTCCCACCCGCCATCGCAGGCGTCGAATTCACCGAAGGGGCGCTCCTTCGTGGACGCACCGCGCCGCGGCGACGCGTACGCCGGCACCAGCATCTTGCTGTCGCGCGACGCATAGAAGGATGGGCCGGCCTCGAGCAACGCGACGTTCGCCCCGGCCTTGGTGAGCACGTACGCGGCCATGCCGCCACCCGCGCCCGAGCCGACTATACAGACATCGTACACAGCTGTCTCCCCGTGAAGTGATCGCGCCACCGAGATGTCGAGAGGCGGCGAACTGGGGGCCTCATGGAGCCCCCCCTTCGCCGCCTTCGACATCTCGAACGCAACACAATTAGTAGTTCATTTTTGCTAAATACTCGTAGCTCGTCTTGATCGACGCGAACGGATCCGCCGGCTGATCGTGCTCGACGAACGCGTGCTTGATGTGCGAACCATGCGCCGCGTCGTAGGCGAAGATCTTGGGGAAGTCGATCGTCCCCTTGCCCACCTCGGTCATCGTGTGCGCCGGATCGCCCATCGCGTCCTTGACGTGCACCATCGAGACTCGGCCCGGATACTTCTTCATGTACGCGAGCGGATCGGCGCCGCCGTGCACCATCCAGTAGAGATCCATCTCGAAGGTGACTAAAGCAGGATCAGTGTGCTCAAAGAGGATGTCCAGCGGCAGAGCCCCTTCGCCACCTGAAGGAGACGCGGCGAGCTCATAGTCGTGATTGTGATATGCGAACTGGAGTCCGGCCTTCTTCGCCTCGCTGCCCGCCTTGTTGAAGTCGTCGGCGACGCGCTTGTAGGCGTCGGGACCCTGGCGCTTCTCCTCTGGCGTCCACGCGACCGTCACGTAGTGATGACCGGCCGTCTTGGCGTCGGCGACTGTCTTCTTCCACGCCTCTGCGTCGGTCGGATAGGCCACGTGCGACGACGGCGACGTGAGCTTGTTTTTCGCGAGCAGCGCGCGAATCTCGTCAGGCGAATGGTTGAAGTATCCCGCGAACTCCACCTCGGTGTAGCCTATCTGCGCCACCTTCTCGATGGTGCCCGGGACGTCCTTCTCCATCGCCGAGCGGACGGTATAGAGCTGCAGCCCGACGTGCTTGAGCTTGCGACCGCCGAGCTGGAGTTTCAGTCCACGGTCAGGCCGCGCCGCGAGCGTGACCGCCGCGGCACCGAGCGTCGCGAGAAATGTGCGTCGATCCTGTGAGTCCGACATTGCAGCGCCCCCGTTTGGGTCCAAGGTGGCGCAAACATGGACTCGTGAAGCGACGAGATCAACCCGTGACGCCTCAGCGCGGGGTCAATATCTCCGGTTCCCTCTGCGCGACCGCCGCCGCGGTCACCGTGGGCGCGGCCACCGCCACCGTCGGCGCGCTCACGCCGCCCCCAGCGCCCGCACCCCCATTCGGCCGCTCGACGAGCATCTTCGCCGCAAAGCGCTGCGCCTCGGAGAGGCGCTCGATCTCGAGCGCGATCGCATCGATCGCGCGTGACAGCTCGTCGTAGCGAACTTCGGTCACGATCGCGGGAATCTCGATCTTGTCGCGGAATGCACGCCGAACGGCGCGTTTGGCGCCGAAATGTGCCCCGAGCCAGGCGCTGATGGCGCCGGCGAAGAGCGCGATGCCTCCCGCGGCGGCGAGAATGAACGCGTCGCGCTCGCGAAGCGGGCCATGGAAAATCGAGTGAAAGATCGACGACCACATCGGGCGACCCTCGAGTGCCGGGTGTACTCGCGATTGCGCCGACGCCCGCCTTCCTGGGCGCGTGACGCACAATCAGGATTCAATCGAGGGGGGCGGGATCTCGAAGGACCGCCGATGCGAGAATCGCGCCGGACAGAGCCTTCAGCGCTCCAGCCCCGCCTCGTGCTCGCGTCGCTCGATCGCGAGTCCCGCCGGCGATTCGACCGCCGGATGCGCCGACGATGGATGCGCTCGCCGCGTCGCCCGCATCCCCATCGCGAGCATGATCAGCCCGACCGCGAGCATAACGAGTCCCCACCACAGATTGATGTTGATCGAGAGCGACGTCTCGTACATCGCGTTCCCGTTCGTCGCGATGCCGTACCCGCCGATGACGACGCCGAGCGCCGTGAACAGCCCGCCGATGGGAAGACGAAGATCGAGAGAAGCCGCGCCAGACATGGGAGGTGGGGCCAGGGTTCAGTGCTCAGAAGAACACGAAATTCAACAACAGAGTCATTCCCAACACGATCCCACCGAGCGTCATCGGGCGCTGCCAGAAATGGCGTTCGTCGTCGCGCGGGCGGGGCGTGAGCGCATACACCAGGCCGTGCAGCTCGTGATCGGGACGGGGACTCGTCGCGAGGCTCACGACGATCGTCACCACCGTGCACGTCGCCCACGCCACGATCGCCGTCCAGAAGGTCTGCGACATCTCGCTCGGGTACGTGTGAATCACACCGAGATAGCCGCCCTTGATGCCGACGCTCGCGCCGACCGGAAGCGTGAGTCCGTGGTGGATCGCGGCGCCTAACGTTCCACACAGCAATCCGGTGAACGCCCCGTGTCCCGTGCTCCGCCGCCAGAACATGCCGAGGAAGAAAGTCGCGAAGAGCGGCGCGTTCACAAAGGCAAAGACCAGTTGCAACATATCCATGATGTTATTGAACGCGCTCGCGACGTAGGCCGCCGCCACCGCGAGCAGGATGCCGGCCACCGTCGCGACGCGTCCCATCCACAGATAGTGCGCGTCGGTCGCGCCCTTCCGGATGTGCGCCTGATAGATGTCGTACGTCCACACGGTGTTGAACGCGGTGACGTTCCCCGCCATCCCCGACATGAACGACGCGAGGAGCGCCGTTAGGCCGAGTCCGAGCATCCCCGTCGGGAAGAGCTTCATGAGCAGCATCGGCGTCGCGAGATCGTAGTCGAGCACGGCGCGGCCCGCGCCGTCGATCAGCGGCGTCCCGGCGGCGGTCAGCTTCGCCGGAATCAATCCCTGCCCGCCATGGGTGCTGCCGAGGACGAGCGCGATCATCCCCGGGAGGATGACGAGGAAGGGGAAGAACATCTTCGGCAGCGCGGCGATGAGTGGCGTCCGCCGCGCCGCGGTCATCGACTCCGCCGCCATCGCGCGCTGCACGACGAGAAAGTCCGTGCACCAGTACCCGAACGACAGCACGAAGCCGAGCCCCATCACGAGGCCGAACCACTCGACCCCGATCGGGTTTTGCTGCGCGCTCCCCATCGTGCGCCACGCGTGCGTGTACGCGTCGGCCGCGAACCCGCGCGACGTCGAGAGCTCGGCGAGTCGCGTCGAGAGGCCGTGCCATCCGCCGACGGCCGTCAAGCCGAGGAATACCAGCGGCAGGAAGCCGAACACGATCAGGAAGAACTGCAGCACTTCGTTGTAGATCGCGCTCGTTAGGCCGCCCAGCAGGATGTACACGAGCACGATGATCGCCGCGACGAGAATGCTCGCGTCGAAGCTCCAGCCGAGTAATAAGTTCAATAACTTGCCGAGCGCGTACATCGAGATGCCTGACGAGAAAACCGTCATCACCGCGAACGACACCGCGTTCAGCGTGCGCGTCTTTTCGTCGAAGCGAAGCTTCAGGTACTCCGGAACCGACCGCGCGCGTGAGCCATAGTAGAACGGCATCATGAACAGCCCGACGAACACCATCGCCGGAATCGCGCCGACCCAATAGAAGTGGCTCGTCGCGATCCCGTACTTCGCGCCCGACGCGCCCATCCCGAGAACTTCCTGCGCCCCCAGATTGGCCGAGATGAACGCGAGCCCCGTCACCCACGGCGGCAGCGACCGGCCGGACAGGAAGAAGTCCGTGCTCGTGCGCATGAGGCGCCGCAGCAGCCAGCCGACCGCCAGCACGGCGGCGAAGTACACCGCCATGACGACGTAGTCGATCGGGGCGAGGTGGGCCTGGCGTACGATGTCCATGTCACCTCGTCATCGATTGGTTTAGACCTCGCGACTGGTGCGCCGGATTCGCTCGCTCCGGTACCAGTGCACCACGCGCAGCTCGACCTCGCTCGCGCGCTCCTGAAAGTCCTGCAGCGGCAACGATCCAAACAGAATCCCGTCGACACGCACGCTCCAGAACGCCTCCCAGTGCAGCTCGTCGCGCTCGAAGCCGATCAACTCGGCGACGCGAAAGCAGAGCGTGCACTCGAAGACGCGCGTATCGCGAATGAAGACGAGCGTTTCGCCGACAGTCACTGAACGGAGGCGGAAGCTTGCTGGTGGGAACTCGCTGCGCCCAAAAAAGGCAGGACGCAGATGAACGCAGACACTGCAAAGAAGAACGCGAACCTCATGTCAAAAAGGACGGCAGTGGCGCTGTTTCATCCGCGTTCATCCGCGAAATCCGCGTTCATCTGCGTCCTCCTTTCAACGACCGTGAACCTGTATCGGCCTAACGACTTCAAGCTTTCTGAAACTCGACCTGCGCCTCGCGCGCGGACTCCAGCTCGCGCAGGAAGGGATAGCGCGCGCGCACCAACTTAACTCGTGACGGATCGATGTCGACCACCCGCGGCGCCCCCCCGTGCACGCCGCCGCCGATGCCGACCGGCTCGCCCCACGGATCGTAGGCCACCGAACCGCCCCCGTACTCCACACCGTCGCCCACGCCCGTCCGATTCACCGCGATCACATAACACTGGTTCTCGATCGACCGCGCGCGCGTGAGCACATCCCAATGCGCGCGCCGTCGATCCGGCCAGTTCGCGATCAACACCGCCGCGTCGATCTGCGGCGCCACGCCCCGGAAGAGCTCCGGAAAACGCAGATCGAAGCAGATGAACAATCCCAGGCGCACGCCTTCGACCGTGACGACGACGGATCCGTCGCCGGGCACGTAGACCTCGTGCTCACCCGCGTACGAGAAGAGCCGCTGCTTGCGATAGACCGCGGCGATACTGCCAGAAGGATCGAACAGCACCGCGGCATTCACCAAACGCGCGGGCGACGACTCGCTCAGCGCGAGTCCCGCGAGCACCCACACGCGGTTCTCGCGCGCCGACCGGGCGAGCGCGCCCGTCGCGCCGCTCTCGAGACTGAGAGGCTCCGCCCACCGCGTTCCTTCCATCGTGAAGCCCGTCGTGCACATCTCGGGCAGCACGACGAGCCGCGCACGCAGTCGCGCGGCGCCCGCGATCACGTCGTGCGCGCGACGGACCGATGTCTCCGGATCGTGCCAGCCGGTGTCGTACTCGCCAAGCGCCGCGCGTAACGGCGGCGTGGCCGAGGTACCGGATTCGAGCGGGGGGAAGTCCGGCACGAGCAACTCCTCGTAGAGGGTGCGTCTTGCGATTTGTCGTGCAACAAACTGGGGCGGCAGGATTCGAACCTGCAACTTCCCGATTAACAGTCGGGTGGTCTGCCAGTTGACCTACACCCCAATGCGAACGGCTCCAATCTGCAACGCGTGACGACAAAGAAAAACCCGCGACAGCGTCTCCGCGGGCGAATATTCGCGAGGTTACGTTCGCGCCGCGTCGATGTCAAGTAATCTTAACGCCAAACGACAAACGATTTGGACCACGTTGGTGTACAGGAAAACGAGCAGCGACACCGGCATCTCCAACGATGCCCGATGGCTCTGCTCGCCGCCGTCGTCAGACACGCCTAACGCCTGGCGCCGCGCGCAGTCGCGTTACCCCCTTCAACCATTCGACGTACTGCCCATGCCAAGCACAAACGGTCGCTCGCTTCCGTCCGGTATCAGCCGGATCGATCAGGAAACCTCGCGCACGCACGGATACTTCGTGCGGGTCGGCTATCGCAAGACGACCAAAGGGTGGCGTCCGAAAGCCAGCGCCTTCTTTGGCGACGCCGGCCACGGCGGCAAGGGCTCGGCGCTCAAGGCCGCCGAAAAGTGGCTCCGCACGACGAAGCGTGGGATGCCAAAGGCCAAGGCGGCAAGGTAGCTGTCATCCCGAGGAGCGCAGCGACGAGGGATGACAGGAAGACCCGCTCCGCTCCTCGGATGACTGCTATTGGCACCTGTCCGCGACCGGCACGCTCGACGTCCCTCGCAGCGTGAACGGCACCGACTTCGTGTCGGCGGAACTTGTACCGACAAATACCCGGAACGTCCCCGGTTCGGCGACGTGTCTCATCGCGAGATCATAAAACGCGAGATCGCCCATACCGAGTGACCAGCGAATCGTCATTCGCTGGCCAGGCGCGAGCGTCACCCGCTGAAAGCGACGCAACTGCATCACTGGCCGCGTGACGCTGCCGACGTCGTCGCGAATGTAGAGCTGCACGACCTCGTCGCCGGCCCGCTTGCCCGTGTTCGTGACGTCGAACTCGACGCGCAGAGAATCACTGGGACCGATCACCGATGCGTTGAGACGTGGCGCGCTGTAAGCGAACGTCGTGTAGCTCAATCCAAACCCAAACGGATAGAGCGGCGTCCATGGAATGTCCCAGTACTTCGACGTGTACTTCTCCGACGTCGGCGGACGCCCGGTGTTCTTGTGGTTGTAGTAGATAGGCACCTGACCCACCGCGCGCGGCACGCTCACCGGCAGCTTGCCGCCGGGATTCGCATCTCCGAATACGACGTCGGCCACCGCATTGCCGTGCTCGACACCGAGGAACCAGGTCTCGAGAATCGCCGGCACCGAATTTTGCAAACGCTCGATCGAGAGCGGCCGTCCATTCATCAAGACGACGACGACCGGCTTCCCCGTCGCCGCGATCGCGTCGGCGAGCTGCTGTTGCGCGCCAGGCAAATCGAGCGTCGACCGGCTCTCGGCCTCGGCGCTCATGTCTGGCGTTTCGCCGATGACGAGAATCACCGCGTCCGCCGCCCGCGCGACGCGCACCGCGTCGGCGATGCCACTCGTGTCGTTGCTCGTCGGGCTCGCGCCGCGCGCGTAGGTCACCGTCGTCTGCGCCGACACGGCGCGATTGATTCCGTCGAGGACCGGCACGGCGTCTTCGCCGCGGCCGAGCGCGGACCAATTCCCGATTGTCGCGCCCGAATCGGACGCGAGGGAACCGATCACGGCGAGGGACGCGATGTCCTTTCGGAGGGGCAGCGTCTCACGATCGTTCTTGAGTAGTACAATGGCCTTTCGCCCAGCCTCGCGCGCCGCGGCGCGATTCGCGGGCGTCAGGATGTCGGTCTTCTCGCGCGCGGCGTCACGTCGGGCGTAGGGATCGGCGAACAGTCCCAGCCGGTACTTGAAGCGCAGCACGCGCCTAACGGCTTCGTCGAGCTCGGCCTTGTTGACGCGCCCCGCGGCGACGGAGCGGGGCAGCGCGCGCGAATAGATCTCGCTCACCATGTCCATGTCGACGCCGGCGTGGAGCGCGAGCTCGCCCGCCTGCGCGCTGTCGGCGGCGACGCCGTGATTGATGAGCTCCCAGACGCCCGTCCAGTCGCTCACGACCATCCCGTCGAACTTCCATTCGTTCCGAAGGATGTCGGTGAGCAAATGATGATTCGCGTGCGACGGGACGCCAGCTATCTCATTGAACGACGCCATCAGCGACGCGGCGCCGGCACACACCGCGCCGTGGAAGGGCGGGAGGTACACGTCGCGCAGCGTCCGTTCCGACACCTCGGCGACGTTGTAGTCTCGACCGCCCTCGGCGGCGCCGTAGGCGGCGAAGTGCTTCGCCGTCGCCGCGATCGCGTCGCGCGCGCGGAGATCAGCACCCTGGAAACCGCGCACGCGAGCCGCGGCGAACGCGGCGCCGAGGTAGGGGTCTTCGCCGGCGCCTTCGACGATGCGTCCCCAGCGCGGGTCGCGCGCGATGTCGACCATCGGCGCGAAGGTCCAATCGATACCCATCGCCGCGGCTTCCGCCGCGGCTATGTGCGCCGCGCGCTCAGTGGTCAGGAGATCCCAGCTCGCCGCCTCGCCCAGCGGGACGGGGAATATCGTGCGCATACCGTGAATGACGTCGAGACCGAAGACGAGCGGGATGTGCAAACGCGACTGCTCCACGGCGATACGCTGGAGCGCGCGTGTCGTGTCCGCGCCGATGACGTTGAAAAAGGAGCCGATGCCGCCGTGACGGAGCTGATCCATGCGCGCGGCGCGCTCGCCTCCACCGGGGCCGGTCGGATTCCCCGCCCCGCTGATCTGGTTGAGCTGGCCGAGCTTCTCGGCCACGGTCATCCGCGCGAGCAGCGAGTCGACGAACCTCCTCTCGGCCTGCGAACTCGTTAGGCGCTGGGCCGCCGCGATGGCGGGGCTCGTCGCGAGTGCGAGCCCGAGCAACACTCCAATTGGTCTTTTCACGGTATGGTCGGTCCCTGGGATCCCTGAGCCATCGGCGCGACGCGCACCGCGGTTCCGTAACAGAGTACCTCTGAGACGCCGGTCATGATCTCCGTCGCGTCATAGCGCAGCGCGATGAGCGCGTTGGCACCGAGGGCCTGGGCGTGATTCACCGCGAGATCGAACGCCATGGCCCGCGTCTGCTCGCAGAGGTCGGTGAGCAAGGTGATGTCACCGCCGATCAGCTGCTGCAGCTTGGCGCCGAAAGTCCCGAATACCGAGCGCGATCGCACGGTGATGCCGCGGACGACGCCGAAGCGCTCGAGTATGCGGTAGTCGGGGAGGTTGTTCTCCGTCGTGGTGAGAAACGTAGGAGAAGCGGGCATGTTCTCGAAGGATTAGGGGCGAGCCACCCGGCAATTGAAAAGGCACTCACAGATGAGCGCAGATCTCGCGGATCAACGCAGATAGTGCAGATGAGTGGACGACTTTGTCAAAGAGTCTCGTTTCCGTCTTCTTATCCACGTTCATCTGCGTCATCTGCGAAATCAGCGTCCAGCCGTTCAACCACCGAAAGCCCGGCCTGAACCTCTATTGCCGAGTTCCACTCGACGTCGCCTGAGAGGCACCTGAGCCGTGATCCCACACGAACCGATGCAGGAAGTCCCCCATCTTGTCGAAGATGTCGACCCAGCGCGCGTGAATGAGCGACTCGTGTGTGTCGTCGGGAATGACTTTCAGCTCGTAGTACACGTTATGCGCCCGCAGGAGCTGCACGAGCCCCACCATCTGAGCAAAGTCGACGTTGCGGTCGTCGTCGCCCTGGACGAGGAACACCGGCGACTTCCATTTGTCGATCGCCGAGATCGAGGACGACTGATACGCGACGTTGGTCGTGTCGAGTGAATTCCCGTACAAATGAACGCCCGCGAGGTCGGCCCCGGCGACAAACAAATCCGAATTGCGCGCCAGCGCCTCCGACGTCAACAGGCCGCCGTAGGAGAGTCCCCAGATACCGATGCGCGCCGGGTCGACGTCGGCGCGCGTTTGCAGATACTTGCCCGCCGCGAGCACGTCCTGGTACTCCGAGTTGCCGCGGCTGAAGGTCTTCTCGGCGAACCGGAACGACCGGCCGTAGCCGATCCCGCTCCGGTAGTTCACCGACAGCACGACGTAGCCCTGATCGGCGAGCCACTGGTTGTACGCGTACGCCCAGTGATAGAACTGCATGTAGTGGTACGCCGGGAGCATCTGCCTAACGGGTCCGCCGTGGACGAAGATGATCGCCGGGCGGCGCTCGCCGGGTTTGAGGTCCTTGGGCAGGAAGAGCTGATCGTGGATCTCCAAACTGTCGGGCGACTTCACGATCACGACCTGCGGCGTCACGTGTTGAGCTTTCGGGAAATCCGCCGGCAGCGTCGGGAAGACGACCCGCGTCGCCCCGCCGCTCGTCGCGACGAGCCCCACCGACGCCGGCTGCGCGGCGCCGAAGTAGAGGACGGCGATCTGTTTCCCGGACGCCAACGGCTGCGGCGACGTCTCGACGCCGTCGTCGGTGGAGATTTGCGTCGGCGTCCCGCCGGACGTCGGCACGGCCCAGATGTGCCGCTTCTCGATGTCGTTGGCGTTCGTGCAGTAGTACAACGTCTTCCCATCGTGCGAGAGCGCCGCCGAGGTTGCATCCTCGATCAGGCCGTTCGTCGTGGTGAGCATCTTTGGATCGCCCGCCGGATTGGCGGTATCGATCGCGTAGTATCGATCCCACTCGTCGTCAGGCGGCGAAAGCGGGAAGATGACGTTGTCGCCCGCCCAGATCACGGCGCGCATCCCGGCGAACTTCTCGTCGTTAGCCGCGTCGTGCCACAGCTCGCGCGCCGAGCATTCGGTGCCCCCCGCCTGCGTCGGGCCGGTCGCCGCCGGACATTTGCTCACGTCCGCGACCATCACCGACAGGTTGTACCCACCCTTGAACGCCGCGCGATAGAGGCCGGGGAATCGACGGAGACGCGTCGTGTCCTCCGTGCGCGCTTCACCCCGCCCCGCCCCGCCCCCGCCCCCGCCCCCCCGCGCGAACGCGAGCGCCGCGCAACTACCGCCGCCGCGTCCACCGCGACCCGACGCCGGCCCGGACGGATTGCCCATGCTCCCCGAGCCTTCCTGCGCCTGCATGCCGAAGGGCACGCCCGGCCGGCGCAGGAACGCGATGCGCTTCGAGTCCCGAGACCACGCCGGCGCGGCGTCGCAGTCCACGCTCGGCGCAAGGAAATCGACGCGGCGTGTGCGCGTGTCGTAGACACCGATGAAGGAGTGATTCTCGCGGTCGCTGACGAAGGCGACCTTGGAACCGTCCGGCGACCAGCGCGGGTTGCTCTGCCGTCCCCACTCCTTGATGAAGGGGACGATGCTGTCCGACGCGGGCGCGGTGACGTTAGGCGTGATGCGCGCGCGGTAGATCTGCCCGTCGCGGACGTAGAGCACCGAGCGTCCATCGGGAGAGAGCGTCGCCGAGTTGGCGGCGACGACGCGCCAGGGCGCGCTCCCCGGTGCGGTGCGCACCGCCCAGATGGCGCGCTCGGCGCCGCGCGGATCGTGCGTCGGGTCGGCGACCCAGCCGGCGCGATTCGGGTTCGTGCCGCGGATGAAGATCGCCGTGGAGCCGTCGTCGGAGAGCTCGACATCGGAGACGTCGACTCCGTCATCCTGCATGAAGCTCGTTAGGCGGACGGGCTTGAAGTCCGGCGCCGCGGCGGTGTAGACGTTGCGCATCCCGCGCTCGTACGCGACCCAGGCGAC
>DATBHD010000288.1:0-10641 GCA_036557635.1 Gemmatimonadaceae bacterium | reverse complement strand
GGACGCAGCAGCATCGCGTCGACGGCGCTGAAGATCGCCGTGTTGGCGCCGATGCCTAACGCCAGCGTCAGAACCGCGATCGCGGTGAAGCCGGGCGTCCGGCGCAGCGTGCGCAGCGCGAAGCGCAGATCCTGTCGCGCCATGTCGAAGAAGCCGAGGCCGGACATCTCGCGAGTTTCCTCTTTGTGAAACGTCGGATTGCCGAAGCGGCGACGCGCGCGAACGCGCGCGTCGCGGGGCGAGAGCGCGCCGTGGCCGGCGTGCTCCTGCTGCATCGCCTCGAGGGAGAGGTGAAAGCGCAGTTCCTCTTCGAGCTCGCGGTCGTACGACCGCGGCCGGCCCAGCACGCGCAGCCGATGGCGAAGTCCGTCGAGAAACGACATCTCGTCAGGCGCGCTCGAGCACGCGCTGGATGGCGGCGAGCACGCGGTCGAAGCTCGAGATCTCGGCACCGAGCTGCCGCCGCCCCGAGGGGGTAAGCGTGTAGTAGCGTGCACGCCGGCCCGTGGGTGAAGGGCCCCACTTCGAGGTGAGCCACCCCCGCTTCTGCAGACGCTCCAGCGCGGGGTAGAGCGACCCCTGCTCGACGGCGAGCACGTCGCCGGAGAGCCGCTCGATGTGCTGCGCAATCGCATACCCGTGCATGGACTGCAGGGTGAGCGTTTGCAGAATCAGCATGTCGAGGGTGCCCTTGAGCAGCTCTTCCTTTTCGACATCGCTTGCGTCACGCGGCACGGCGGCCCCTGGCGTATATGAAGAATGTCTACCTATAGATAGGAAGAAATCCTACATATCGGCGCCGACGCGGTCAATGGCGACGCGTCAGGGGAGCGCGCGCTCGAACGCGGCGACGTCCTGGACGTACCGCACGACGGCGTCGTGTTGTTCCGGTCGCGTATAGAGCTCCGCGCGCGGCTGCGCGATGAGCGACTCGATCGCCACCGCGACCTCGTCCGCGCTTTCCGCGCGGGCGCCGGTGCGCGTCGCCCACGTCACCGCCGGCGACCCGCCGATCGCGTTCGCGCCAAACTCCGTCTTCACCATGCCGGGGATCACGAGCGAGACGTGAATCTCCGGATACTCGCCGCGCAGCTCCACTCGCAGGTTGGCGGTGAGCGAGTCGAGCGCGGCCTTCGCCGCGTTGTATCCCGATCGGTACGGCGCGAGCGGCACGCGCGACAAGAATGTCGAGACGTTGATGAGATGCCCCCGCCCGCGCTCCTTGAAGTGCGGAACGACCGCCTGCATGCCGTACAGCGCGGACTTCACATTGACCGCCATCATGGAGTCGAACTGCTCGTCGGTGAGATCGAGAACGGACGCGTTCACCCCTCGACCGACGTTGTTGACCCACACGTCCACGGCACCGAACATTGCGACCGCCTCGCCCAGGAGACGCTCGACGTCCTGTCGTCGCGTCACGTCCGTGACCACGGGCCGACAGTGGGGGCCTGACTCCTCCGAGACCGCGCGGAGCGCGTCGGCGCGTCGCGCGGCGATGACGATCCGGAAC
Organism: Gemmatimonadaceae bacterium; assembly: GCA_036557635.1. Lineage (GTDB taxonomy): Bacteria > Gemmatimonadota > Gemmatimonadetes > Gemmatimonadales > Gemmatimonadaceae > AG2. Next base: position 9,128 of record DATBHD010000288.1, on the reverse strand, counting down.
TCACGCTGGCCGAGCTGGCGCGCGAGCGCCGCGCCGATACCGCTGCTGGCGCCAGTGATGACAACGACGGGTTGGGTTACCATGTTCGCAGTGTTGCGAGGTCCCAGACAGCTAGAGACGCGAGGCGTTCCGGTGAGTAGCTTACACCCTCCAATGATGAAGAGTTTTTGCCGTTTGGGCGCCGGAGTAGTCACGGCGCTCGCATTCGTCAGCGCCGATGCCGGCCACGCCGCGGCACAGTCGCCTGCCGCTCCCGCCTCCACCCCCGCGGATAGTGGCGATGGCGGCCTGCCGACGCTGCTGGTCCGCGCGCCTTCGACCTATGGAGCGTGGGTGGCCGCCGCGCACCACTCGGCATTCCATACGCGTACCGGGGCGCCCGGCTATCGCGACTTCTACCTCGCGAGCGCGCGCTTCGGCTGGACCCTCGGCGGCGATCGATCGCGGCCGGTGAGCGTTTCGTACTTCATCGACGTCATTCCCGCGGCGCTGTCTACGGACATGCCGGACTATCAGTGGAACGCGCGCTGTCAGCCGAATACCCTCTGTCCCGGTGCGACACCGATTCCGCATGCGGTGTACGCGTTCGGGCTCGCGCCAATCGGTTGGTCGCTCGGAATTGGCGCCGGGCCCGCGCGCCTAACGATCGAGGCGGCTGGCGGTGGTCTCTGGTTCACGCGTCGCGTCCCCGATCCCGTTGCCGCGCGGTTCAATTTCACGGCGTCCGGGGGCCCGACGTTGGAGCTGCAAATGACGTCGGCGCAGTCGCTGCGCATCGGCTATCTGTGGCACCACACCTCCAACGGTGGCACGGGCCGCGTGAATCCGGGGCTCAATTCCGGAATCCTCGCCGCCGGGCTATTATGGCGCCCGCACGGCGCTGACCCGATTCGTTAGCCGGACGACCTCACACGTGGGAGGCGGGAATGAAGCGAACTCTCGGCACGGTGGGAATCGCGTTGTTGTGGCTTTGCGTGATCGCGACGACGTCCGCGGCTCAGGCCGTGAAGTCCAAGTCGTCCGGTTTCTTTGTCGGGGCGGGCCTCGAGGGGAACGGCATCGTCACGAACGTGAGCGGGAACAGCTCGATCACTGAGAACGGAAGCGGCGCGGGACTGATCTTGGGCTACGGGTTCAGTCCCCGCTGGGCGATGTACGGGGGATTGAGCGGCGCGGTGATCAACGCCGACGGCGGCGGAGGCTATGGCCTCGCTCATCTCGACGTCGGCGCGCGTGTGCATTTCAGAACGGGACCGAACATCGTCGTTCCCTTCCTGCAGTTCGGTATTTCGGCGCGCGCCGAGGGCCAGGACATCACGACATCGTCAGGCACGCACAAGGTCGAGGCGGGCGGTACCGGCGTTGCGTTCGGGGGCGGCCTCAATGCGCACTTCACTCCCGCGGTCGCGTTCTCCGGCAGCGTGGTGTGGAGCGTCGGTGACTTCACCGACTACAAGGTCGATGGGTCGAGTGTCGACGGCGCGACGGTGAGAGCGACGAGCGCGCGCATTCATCTCGGGCTGATCTGGTTTCCGGGCTCCTGATAAATGGTCGCTCATCAAGAAGCGTGATCGCGCTCTTGAACCAACCGCTCTAGCCAGATGCAGGGAGTAGCGCCGCGGACCTAACGATTTCGACAACGTAGCCGTCGCGACTCAGCAGCGTTCTGAGGACGCTCGCCGCACTGCTGTCGGCGTGGACGAGAAGGCCCGACTGCTCGCCAGCCGTGTAGAGCTTGTGGCGGACCTGTCGTTGGATGGCGTCCCGGTCATCGGACGTGAAGGGATTGAAGATCCCCGCATTCTCGTCGTACGTGCGGACGTCGAGCACTTCCACCGACAGGACGCGCGCGCGGGGAAGTGTAATCGTTATGCGGTGCGTGTCCTGGTCGATGCGCACGTCGGTGGCGGTTCGGAGGTCGATGCCCGCGCTCACCTTGCCGGTGACGACGAGGAGCGCGCGCTTGGTGAAGCCGTAGCGAGTCGCCTCGTACACCACGACGTCGCGCAACGTCATTTCCGTCGAGACGAGCTTGGCGACGTCCTGGAGCTGCTGGACGACGAGATCATGGCTCACGCGCGGCGGCTCGGGCTTCGGCAGAACGCTCGAACCTGTCGCGCGAATCGCGATGATGAAGCCGACCACGAGGAGCGCGATCCATGTGATACCGCGAACCAGCCTCAATGTCATGTGCGCGCGTGTCGCCCAATCATATTCCATTCCCGCCAATGGGAGCGGGAGCGCGCGCAGAGCGCGCGCGACTCCAAATCGACGCAATCTGCGAGCGCCAGCGAGCCGATTGCCTCTAGGTTGGACGAGCGGCATTATCCCAACGTCAATCCCTCGCCTTCGAATCACACCATGCGTAGACAATTCCTTCTGGTACTCGCCCTCGCCGCCGCGGCGGGGCTCCGCGCACGCGCGCAGCAACCCTCGGACACGCTCTACGACATCGTGATTCGCAACGGGCACGTTCTGGACGGGGAGGGCAATCCGTGGATTGCCGCCGACGTCGCGATCAAAGGCGGGCGCTTCGTGAAGATTGGCCGCGTTTTCGGCCGAGGAAAGACGGAGCTCGACGCGACGGGCAAGTACGTCTCACCGGGGTGGATCGACGCGATGGATCAGTCGGGATCGGTACTTCCGCGCAACGGTCTCGCCGAGAACAAGCTTCGGGAGGGAGTCACGACGGCGATCGGTGGCGAGGGGGGTACGCCGGTGCCGGCGTCGCGCATCGGCGAATACTTCGCGACCCTCGAACGCCAGGGGATCAGCATCAACTTCGGGACGTACTTCAGCGAGACACAGGCGCGCGTCGCCGTCGTCGGCCGCTCGGCGCGCGCCCCGACCGCGCCCGAGCTCGATCGGATGCGCGCGATCATGGATACGGCAATGCGGGCGGGAGCGATGGGGATGTCGACGGCGCTGATCTATCCGCCGTCGAGCTACGCGACGACGGACGAGCTGGTGGAAGTCGCGAAGGCCGCGGCGCCGTTAGGCGGTATCTACGCGAGCCACATCCGCGGGGAAGGAAAGGAGGTCGTACAGGCCGTCGGCGAGGCGATCGCGGTCGGCGAGCGCGCGGGAATGCCGGTCGAGATCTTTCATTTAAAAGTCGCTTATCAGCCGGGGTGGGGCGTGTTGATGGACTCGATTCGCGCCGAGGTCGACGCGGCGCGTGCGCGAGGCGTGGACGTCGCCGCCGATTTGTATGTGTACACCGCGGGCGGGACGGGACTCGAGGCGACGATCCCGAGCTGGGCGCACGAGGGCGGTGTGGACTCACTTCGCGCGCGGCTCGCCAATCCAGCCACGCGCGCGCGACTCAAGAGCGAAATTACCACCGGCTCCCCCGGTTGGTGGAACATCGTCGAGGCGGCCGGCGGATGGGATGGCATCGTCCTCGTGAACGCGCGCAATCCCGCGAACGCGAAGTACGAGAACAAGACCATCGCCCAGATCGCGAAGGAAACGGGAAAGGATCCCGCGGACGTCGCCTTCGATCTCGTCGCCCAGGGAAAGGGACGCGTGATGGCGATCTACCACATGATGAGCGAGCAGGACATCGAGACCGCGCTCCGCTTTCCGTGGACGAGCATCGGCAGCGACGCCGGCGCGATCTTCAAGTACGGCGAGCCTGACGAGACTGGACTGCCGCATCCGCGCAGCTTCGGCAACTTCCCGCGCGTGATCGCTCGTTATGTGAAGGAGCGAAAGGTCCTCACCCTCGAGGACGCGATTCGCAAAATGACGTCCTGGCCGGCGACGCGATTCCGACTGGCGAACCGCGGCGCGATTCGCGAAGGCAACTGGGCCGACGTCACGATCTTCGATCTCGATCAGCTCCAGGACAAAGCGACCTACGAGAGTCCGATGGAGTTTCCGACTGGAATCGACTGGGTGCTGGTGAACGGCGTGGTCACGGTGGACCACGGCCGACACACGGGGGCAAAAGCGGGACAGGTGCTGCGCGGGCCGGGGTACGTGTGTACCCCGGGCACCGGCAACACCTGTCGATCACTTTCTACTAATTGAGTCAGAAGTGCGGGAGCGCGCGCTACGCGCGCATTAGATCCCGTAGCTCAGGTTCAGACCGAGAACGGTCTTGCCCTGATCGATGAAGACCTTGTTCATGCCGAGGCTGACGCCCCAACCATTCGAGTGCGTGAAGCCGAGGCCAGCGCCCATCATGAAGCGCGAGCCGCTGATCGCATCGACGCCAGTCGGGCTGATACGGCCCCAACCGAAGCCAGGCGTCACGAACGGAGCAAAGGTCATGTCGCCGCTCTTGAGCACGAGCGCGAAGGGCACGCCGGCGCTGAACGAAAGCAGACCGAGATCCTGAGGATTGGCCCAGCCGAAATCACCGCGCGCGCTCACGGTGAACAGGTTGGCATCCTTCCCGTCGCCCAACGCCCACGCGCCGACGTTGGTCTCGGCGTTGAGGCCGAGCATCATGTTGCTCTTCGACCCTTGGGCGCTTGGGCTGAAGAAGCCCAGGCTACCGCCGAGCGTGAAGCCGCTCACCGGCATTGCAATCGAAGCACCAAAAGAGTTGAAGCCAGTCGCATCGTCGGAGAGGTGACCGTATTGTCCGGCGGCCGAGTAGCCTTTCGGGATTCTGCCAAGCATGGCGCTCGTGACGACCGGCGTCATCGCGCCGACCGGCGTGCCCGACAGGGCCACGTAGCCGGCAATGTCGTTGGTGCTCGGGCCTTGCGCCTGAGCAGACGCAGCGACGCCCAGCGACGCGAGCGAAGTCAGAACGATGGCGAACTTCCGCATGATCCGTCCTCCAAGAGGAGTTGGGGTAATCGAATTCACATCAGCGGACTCTTCCCGCTGGTAATGGGACGACCTGTCCATTTGTCGGGCAACTACTGACCGCTTTGAAACCCCCTTGACTTTTCCCGAGTAGTGTTGAAAAATCAACACACCCGATTTCCCCGAGGTCATCCGGTGTCGTCCCATCGTACCGACGAAGCGCTCACGCGACGCGAGCGGCAGGTCATGGACATTCTGTTCCGGCGCGGTGAGGCCACCGTTTCCGAAGTCATGGCAGATTTGCCCGACCCCCCCACCTACTCCGCCGTCCGGTCCATTCTCCGCATTCTCACCGAGAAGGATCTGATCACCCACCGCGACGACGGTCCTCGTTATGTCTATTTGCCGTCGAAGAGCGCCGAACGGGCGCAGGAGGACGCGCTGCAGCACGTGGTCAGCACGTTCTTCGACGGATCGCACGAGCAGGCCATGACGGCACTGCTTCGAATTTCCGACGCCGAGCTCACCGACGCCGAGATCGATCGCCTGCGTGAGCGCATCCGCCGGGCTCGATCGAGCGGGAGATGATGATGAGTACTCTTGTATATCTGCTCACGCAGCCGGATCTCCTGGCGTGGCTGCTGAAAGCGACGGCCCTTCTCGTCGGTGCGCTGGCGGCGACGTCGCTGCTCCGTCGTGCGTCGGCGGGCACGCGACACCTCGTGTGGCTGGCGACGCTGGCCGGCATTCTGCTGCTTCCGGCGGTCTCGCTCTGGACACCGGTGCGCATCGCCATCGTTCCAACGGCGTTGATGCCATCGCTCCCTCGCCCTTCCGCGCCACCACAGCACGTCGCGCCCGCGACCGCTGACGACGAGAGCAAGCTCGCCACGCCAGCGGCCGCGCCGGCGCCAGTCACACCACAGGCCGCCGTCGTGAACGCGCCCCCGGTACCTAACGAGTCGATCTTTTCGTTCTGGACGACGGTGTTCGCGGTCTGGGGCGCGGTCGCCTTCACCCTACTCGTTTGGCTGGGATTCGGCGCCCTGTCGGTGCGCCGCATCGTCCGCGCCGGCCGATCGCTCGAGGAGCGAGCGTGGACCGCGCCGCTCTGTGAGATCGCCGATCGACTCGACCTCGACTCGGTGCCGCGGCTGCTCTCCAGTCCACTCATCGAGATGCCATTTGCGTGCGGCGTGCTCACGCCGACGATCGTCCTGCCGGCGAGCGCCGAGCAGTGGAACGACAGTCGCCGCCGCGCCGTGCTCTTTCACGAGCTCGCGCACGTCAAGCGGCGCGACCTCGTTGGGCACACGCTCGGACGCATTGCGTGCGCGCTCTACTGGTTCCACCCACTCGTCTGGACCGCGGCGCGACGCCTTCGCGCCGAGAGCGAGCGAGCGTGCGACGATCTCGTGCTCTCCTGTGGGGCCCGCGCCAGCGATTACGCCGATCACTTGCTCGACATCGTGATCAGCGTGCGCCACCAGGGCGCGCCGGCGACGGCGATGCCGATGGCGCGTCGTCGTGAGTTGGAGGGTCGCGTGCTCGCGATTCTCGACCCGGCGGTTGCTCGCATCGGTCCCGGACGCATCCAAACCGCGACGCTGCTCGTCGGGTTCGGCGCGCTCTCGCTGTCGGTCGCGGCCATGTCGCCGCGTTCGGAGCGTGGAGCGTCGAGCGCGAAGCATCGAGCGTCGAGCGTCGAGCGTGTTGGAACTGCGGACAGCGCGGCCACCGCGAGGCGCGGCGCGGTCGATCAAAGATCGACATTGCGTGTCGCGCGGCCGGAGGTGGCGCCGGTTCCGTCGCCGAAGCCGACGCCATCGCCATCGCCTTCTCCCTCCGCGACTCCCGCCACTGACAGCGCATCCCTCGGCGAAGTGGTCGGTACCGCGTTAGGCAGGATCAGCACCTATGCCGTTCGTCAGGCCGCAGCCGCGATTTCGGCGGCGGCAGAAGGGAAAGACGTGAAGGGCCAGGAAAAACAGGGCATCGACTCGGCCAAAGTCGCGCTGCTGATCAAGGTGCTGCGCGGCGATCCGGATGCCGAAGTGCGTCGGACGGCGGCCTGGGGACTGAGTGATGCCGGCGACTCACCGAGCGTCGTCGAGGCGCTCGCCGAGGCAGTGCGAAGCGACGACGACGAAGGCGTACGAGAGATGGCGGCGTGGGCCTTGTCCGATTCGCGACGCGAGGCGGCTCGACGCGTGCTGAGGGCGGCGTTGCGTCGCGACCCGAGCGCGCGGGTGCGCGAGACCGCGGTGTGGGCGCTCGGAAACGCCGGGCTCAGCGACGATCGCGAGGATGTCGAGGCAACGCTGTCGTCCGATGACAGCCCGTCGGTTCGTGAGAGCGCGGCGTGGGCCTTGGGCAATTCGCCACAGCGGCCCGCGTCGCGCGCGCTCATCGCCGCGTTAGGCGACAAGAGCTCAGAGGTCCGCGAGTCGGCGGCGTGGGCGCTCGCCGAAACCGAAGACGACGACACCGGGCCGGCGATCATCTCGGCATTCTCGCGCGAGACGAACGCCGCGGTGCGCACGGCCGAGCTCCGCGCGCTCACCTTCCTGCATGTCGACGACAAGGCGGTGCTCGACGCGGCGCTGTCGTCGAAGGACGCGGAACTGCGCTCGCGCGCGGTGCGAATGCTCGCCGGGTCGTCCGGCTCGTGGCCGGAGCCGCGGCCGCGGCCGCGCCCACGTCCCATGCCTTGAGTGTTTCCTGAAGGAGCGCCGGGCTTCGGCCCGGCGCTCTGCTGACGACCGCTAGTGCTGAATATTCAGCAGCAATTCACGGAGGAGACGATGTTTCGTTCGAGTTTGCTCATCATGAGTGTCTTTCTCACCGGCGGCATGCCGGGCGTCGCGCCGCGGGCGTCGATGCATCACCACACGCCGGACATCCGCGAGCTGCTCGCGAGCGCGCGTGGTGTCGCCCCATCGATCTGTCTCCTCGCCGGCGACGGCGTCGCCTCGCGCGGCCGCTGGGGTTGGAGTGGCGGCGGTGGGTACTGGGACGCGCCGGCGATGTCGATCGGCGCCGAGGTGCGCATGCGCATTCGGGAGATGCAGCGCGCGCGGCTGGGCAGCGAGGAACAGCGCGCCTTGCTCGACGCGTTAGGCGCCGACGACGCGTGCGTCCGTCATCTCTCGGCGACGATCATCGGCCGCAGCGACGACAAGTCGTTCGTCGGGCCGCTCACGGCGCGAACGACCGCATCGGCGCCAGGGGAGCGACAGTCCGCGGCGATCGCGCTCGGCTTGCTCGGCGCGCGCGAGGCCGTCGATCCGTTGCTGCGCATGCTGCGCGATCCGTCGCCGGATGTACGGGCGGATGCCGCCTGGGCGCTGGGTCGCGTTGGCGACAAGAGCGCGGCGCGCAACGTCGCCGTCCTGCTGCGCGACCAGTATCCGGATGTGCGCGCCTCGGCGGTCGTCGCCCTCGGCAGGATGCAGGCGAAGGACAATGTCGATGAGCTGCTGCGGGTGCTCCGCGACGATACGAGTCCCGAGGTGCGTCGCGTAGCCGCCTGGGCGCTCGGACAGCTCGAGGCACGCGCGGCAATCGGTGGCCTGTCGTCGGCGTTGCGCGGCGATCGCAGCAGTGAAGTGCGCGAGATGGCGGCGTGGGCGCTTGGCGAGATGAACTCGCGCGAATCGGGCGAGGTCCTGACGAATGCGTTGAAGAATGACGAAAGTGCCGACGTGCGCGAGACCGCCGCGTGGGCGCTCGGTGAGTTGAACACGCGCGGCAGCGCCGACGCGCTGGCGGACGCCCTGGCGCGCGATCGAGAGTCCGAGGTCCGCGCGACGGCGGCGTGGGCGTTAGGCCAGGTTCACGCCGAGCGAGCGCCGGCGTCATTGATTGCCGCGTTGAGAGACAGCGACGACGACGTGCGGCTCAAGGCCGCGTGGGCGCTGAGCCAGATCGCCGATCCAACCGCGGTGCCCGCGGTGAGCGACGCGTTGAAGGCGGATCAACCCGAGCGCGTTCGTCAGGCGCTCGTACGCGCACTGCTGCAATCGGGTGAGCACTCGGACGATGCGCTCACGGGACTGCTGCAATCGAAGGATGAGAAAACGCGGGAGCTTGCCGTGCGCGCACTCACGGGACGTCGCGGTCCGTGGCCCTGGCCGTGGCCCTGGCCAAGGCCGCGGCCGACGCCATAGCGAGTGGAGGGCTTGAGGGTAGAGGGCAGAGGGTAGAGGGTAGAGGGTAGGGGGTAGAGGGTAGTGGGTAGAGGGTTTGAGGGTAGAGGGTGGAGAGTAGAGGGTAGTGGGTAGTGGATACCGCATTCGCCCTGTACTCGCTCCCTCTTCCCTCAACTCACAACCCTCCACCCTCAACTCACAACCCTCCACCCG
>DATBHD010000287.1:0-14157 GCA_036557635.1 Gemmatimonadaceae bacterium | reverse complement strand
GGACACCGTCGTTACGACCGACGCTTCCGGCGCCTTCCACATCCCACGCGGCCGCTCACGCATCCTCTTCGTCTCCGTGCCCGACGGCTATCGCGCGATCGGCCACTTCTGGCGCCCCGACAGCGCGGCGAGTCTTGCCTTTGGGCTCGCGCCAACGCCGCGCATCCGGAATTTCACCTTCGTCCACGCCTCCGACACCCATATCTCTCCCGCGAGCGCGGAGCGCACGCGCCGACTCGGCGCGCTCGTCGACTCGATGTCGCCCGCCTTCCTCATCGTCACCGGCGATCTCGTGCGCGACGCGCTCCGCGTCGGCGAAGCGGAAGCGACGGGCTACTACGAGCTCTTCGCGCGCGAGACCGGCGCGTTCCACACGCCGCTGTGGACCGTCCCCGGCAATCATGAGAACTTTGGTATCGAGCGCGACAAATCCCACGTCAGCGCGACCAACCCGCTGTACGGCCGCGGGATGTACCACAAATACTTCGGGCCTGATTACTACTCGTTCAACTATGGCGGCGTGCACTTCATCGGTCTCAACACCGCCGACATCGACGATCAGTGGTACTACGGCCACGTCGACAGTCTCCAGCTCGCGTGGCTCGCGCGCGACCTCGCGCTCGTACCGGCATCGATGCCCGTCGTGAGCTTCGATCACATTCCCTTCGTCTCGACGATCGAGGGGCTCAACGGCTATATGGCCGAGCCCCCGGCGCCGTCGCTGATCACGGTGAAGGGCAAGACGGTGTTTCGACACACCGTGTCCAACGCCGGCGAGGTACTCGCCCTGCTACGCACGCGTCGCCACGTGCTAGCCCTCGGCGGCCACTTCCATGCCGCCGAGTGGGTGACATACGAGATCGATGGCCAGCGCACGCACTTCAACCTCGCCGGGGCGATCGTCGCCCCGACCAACTCGCAAGGGTTGCGCTTTCCGTCGGGTGTAACGCTCTACACAGTGCGCGACGGCGTGATCGACGACGGCAAATTCGTCCCGCTGGGCCTGGTCGAGCGGGTGACGCCATAGAGGGCAGAGGGTAGAGGGTAGAGGGTAGAGGGTGGAGGGTGGAGGGTAGAGGGTGGAGGGCAGAGGGTGGAGGGCAGAGAGCAGAGAGCAGAAAGCAGAGGGTAGACGGTAGAGTAGAGTGTTAGCCGTTGAGCAAACGCTCCACTCTCCACTCTCCACTCTCTACCCTCAACCCTCTACCCTCTACCCTCCACCCTAACGATCGAGCTTGGCGCCGAACGCCCACCCACCCGTCAGCTCTATCACCGCAAAGACGATCTCGTTGCGCCCCTGCTCGAGTGGCAGGTATACCGCGTCGCCGGCCCTCGCCATCATCCCGAGACCGTCGCGAAGGCCCTGCGGGTTCATCGCGAACGCCAGCCGCCGGCCGTTCAGATAGATCACGACGCCGTCGCTATAGGAGAATTGCATCCGCCGAACCGCGGCGCGCGGCGATTCGATCGTCGCGCGCGCGTAGACCACCTTCGACGACGCAATCTTTCCGGTCATCACGCTGTCGACGAGCAACTCGTTCGTCCCCGGCTTCACCGGCAGACTTCCGTTGGGTTGGGCATACCAACGATTCACAAGTACGAAACCCTCGGGCTCGGCGGAGACGCGCCGCCAGTGGAGCTTATCGAGTGACGGAAGCGACGCCGGCGTGAACGCTTCCGGCTCCACGACGTTCGACAACTCCCACTGCGCGATCACGCCTGGCTCGGGCCGCGGCGCTCCCGCGGTCGTCACACTGCCGGCCGACGGCGTGAATCTAATGTTTGAGAAATACGCGCCGCGGCCGTACGCGCCGGTCCACACGCCGAACCGGTTGCCCCCGCTGCCGGCAAGGTGCGAGACGCTGAGCGATGGAACCGTTGCCGTGTCGAAGTAGATCCGCGCCGTCGGACCATCGAGGTCGACACGCACGTGAATCCAGCGCTCGCGCTCGATGATCGCGACGGCTTCCGACTCCGGTCCATGATACACCTGCCAGGCCGCGGCGACGTTGTTGAATGCCGGCGCGTACTGCAGCGCTTGCGACGTTCCGCTCTGGCGCGGCCGAACCAGCAACACTTCGGAGAATGTGGGCGAGACGGCGCGGAAGGAGAGACCGAGGAAGCTCGTCCTCGGCGACGCGGCGATATCGTACTCGATCGTGCCATTCTCGAGCGTCACGCCGCGCGCGAGCGCGACGCCGCGATTGATATACAGACTCTGACGGCCGAGGTACGGCTCGACGCGAACGCTGTCCGTTCCCTCCCACGCGTCCGCAGTGAGCGGCACGGTGACGGTCTGCGCGCTGGCCGTTGGGAACGCGAGCAACAGCGTAATGAGCGACGCGATTCGCGTCGTGTATCGGTGAAGTGAGGGTGTCATGATCGTTGCTCGTTGCTGGTCGAACGTCGACGATAGACGTCCGGTCGCGCGCGGGCACTCGCGTTGGCGAGTTCTTACCAATTGATGACATCCTGAACACCACCATGACACTGTCTTCCCGGGGAGCGAAGCGACCAGGGATCTGCTTCTCGCCGGCGCTCGAAGCAGATCGGTTCATTGGGAGTCGCCCGCGCCGATCGGGTCGCATGATCTCTCGAGCAAACCGCCGTGCCGAATGCTCATCGGTCTCCTCGGCGCTGACGGAGGACTTCATAGAGCGCGACCCCGACGCTCGTCGACAGGTTCAGCGAACGCACCTTCGGCGACAGGATCGGCATCGTGACGAACCGCTCGCGATATCGCTCGTGAATCTCCGCGGGGAGCCCGCCCGTCTCGCGCCCGAACACCAGCACGACATCGTTAGGCTCGCCGAGCGGCGCGTCCCAGAAGAGGCGCGTCGCCTTGGTCGAGAAGAAGTACGGCTCGCCGAGCGAGGGCAGCTCTCGCTCGAACAGCTCCCAGCTTTTCCAGACGTGCAGGTCGACGTGCTCCCAGTAATCGAGGCCGGCGCGTTTGACCTCGCGCTCGTCGAGTGAGAAGCCCAACGGCTCGATGAGGTGCAACGTCGCACGGGCGGCGAGGCAGCTCCGTCCCGCGTTGCCGGTGTTCCAGTGAATCTCGGGGTGAACGAGTACGACGTGGGTGGTCAATGCGGAAGCTGGCTCAACGGTGACTCATAGCCCGGACGCATACCGCCTCATTCCAAATCTGGGATCATCGTGGAATTCACAAAACTGGCTTGTGCGAGTCTCGCTCCAAACCACGCATCTGACTCGCGACCGCGAGCCCGGGGCGAGCGGCAAACTGGGATCTCACGGAACTAAGAGAACTACCTCAGCGTTCAGCGGAAGCGACGGCTGGGACGGCTAAAACAGCCCCACCTTCCCCTTGACCGACTCGATCAACTTCGCCGGGTCGTAGCCCACGCCCTGCTTGAACACCATCTGCACGTTCCGCACGTCGCCGATGCGCGACGACGGATCCCCCGTCACGACGACGAGATCGGCCTGCTTGCCTAACGCGATCGACCCGACGCGGTCGGCCCTGCCGAGGTAGATCGCCCCGTTCAACGTGCCGACCTTGATCGCCTCGAGCGGCGTGAATCCGGTCTCGACCAGCAGCTCGAGCGCGTGCTGGTCGGAATAGCCGGGAATCACGCCGCCGCCGCCGGTGGGATCGGTCCCGGCGATCAGCAGCCCGCCCGCGCGCGCGAAGGCGAGCTCCATCGCCGCCGCCTTGGCGTAGAGCGTCGTATATGGCGAGCGCGCGTTCGCGGCCACCGTCGCGTGCAGCTTCTCGAATTGCGCTTTGAGCTGCGGTTCGAGGACGTCGAGCCCCGGCGGGAGCGGCCGCCCCGGGACGAAGGTCTCGAACACTGTCAGCGTCGACGTCAACGCGACATGCCGCCTAACGAGCTCGGCGATCAGCGACTCGAGCGCCTCACCTCTCGGATCGACGGCAGCGAGCGCCGCCTGGCCGCCCCCCTGGCCGGGGCACTCGTCAGGCTTCTTACCGGCGACGAAATCCGTGGATACGAAGAAGCCGTGCTCGAGATCGTCGATGCCGAGCGCCGCCGCCTCACGATAGGTCACGGAGCAGAGGTGCCCGGTGACCTTGAGCCCACGTTTGTGTGCTTCCTCGATTGCCGCGCCGAGCTCCGCGCGCGTGATGTGCATGTAGGCCTTGAACGACGTCGCCCCGGCGTCGGCCCAGAAGTTCACCATCCGGCGCGCGTCATCAGGACCGGTGAGCTCGTGCACCTGATCGAGCCCCAGCCCCGGGCCCTCGAGATACGGCCCGGTCGCGTCGATCGCGGGACCCGGCTTCTTGCCGGCGTCGATCGCGTGTTTGATGCCGATCTCGCCGTACCCATTCATGTTGCCGCCCGTGCGCATCGAGGTCACGCCACCGGCGAGATAGAGCCGCGTGAAACTCTCCGAGAGATTCGCGTAGACTCCGGGCCCCGTCGGATAGAACAGGTGCTCGTGCACCATAACGAGTCCGGGGATCACGCTCTTGCCCGTGAGGTCGACCACCTGCGCCCCCGCCGGCACGCTGACGGATCGCGCGTCGCCGAGCGCGGCGATCTGCCCGTCGCGAATGATGAGCGTTTGATCATCGCGCGCCGGCGCGCCCGTTCCGTCGATCACCCGAACGTGTGTCAGGGCGACGACGGCGGTGTCGATGACGACGTATGGCCGGACGCCGACGCCGAGGGTCGGACGCTGCGCGTGGAGCGGACGCAAACCGAGAAGCGCGAGTGACGAGACGGCCGCAACGAGAGATCGATGGCGCATGGAGGGATCTGGTTCGGACGGCGGCAATCTATCTGCTCTTCGTCCCAGTGCCATTGCGCAAATTCTCGGTGCTATCCAGCTTCACCGATCCGTCCTTTGCCACCTTCCCTGGAGAACACATGAGGATCTCCTCTCTAGCGATCATCACGTTGGCGTTGCCGGTGACATTGGCCGCGCAGCAGCAGCAAGCCAATCCGATCACGACGGCGTTCCGCGGCCGGACCATGGGGCTCCAGCGGATTCTCGCCCAGGCATTCGACTCGATCCCCGAGTCCAAGTTCAGCTACAAGCCGACGCCGGCGCAGCTCAGCATCGGTTTCATCGCCCAGCATCTCGCGAGCGACAATTATTTCTTCTGCAACAATTTCGGCGCGATGAAGGCGACGCTGACGGCCGAGGACACAACGACCGCGGACTCGATCAAGGCAACGTGGCCGAAGGACAAGCTCGTCGGGAAGCTCAAGGAGTCACTCACCTTCTGCGAGAACGCCTTCGCCCAGCTCGACGACGCGAAGCTCGCGGAACCGGTGACGATGTCGTTCCGCGGTCAGTCGCGCAGCACGCCGCGCGCGACGATGGTGCTCGGCCACGCGCTCGACATGGCGGATCACTACAGCCAGCTCGCGAACTACATGCGTCTGAATAACATCTTGCCGCCGACGGCGCTCCCTCGTCCGCGTCCCGCCACCGGCAACTAGGCTCCTCTCGGGGATCGCTTCCCGACCACGGCGATAGCGGGAGCGGCGTCGCTCCGGGGCATTATGGACAATACTGCCATTGACTCCGTGTGGCGTTAGGCGCGCTCGACGGAATGGCAGTATTGGGTTCTTCGTGGAATTTCGGGAAAGGAAGGTGATCAGCCGTGAGCCTACGGCACCGAAAGAGTCCAGAGTGCTTGGGACGCGAATGCCGCGAAACGGAGCGAATCCAACCGAGTGGCGTAACGACTCTGTCGCACCGGTTCTGGTCCATCGTGTTCTTGGTTGAAATTCGACAAGCGAAGAACCTTCATTGGGCGCGAACATCTCGATCCGGGCACACCAAATTCCGCGCCCGCGGCACCTCGAGAGTCCGGAATTTCTGGGACACGGATCACCGCTTGAGACCTTTTCCCGAAATTCCCCGATGATCCCAACACTGCCATTGGGTCGAAGAAGGCTACCTTAAGAGGATCCGATGGCAGTGTTGTCCATAATGCCCCGGAGCGGCCCTGCTTCTGCTATCACAGTGCAGAGATCTCTAAACCGCACGCGGTGATACGGGCCGCTGTCGTCGTGATCGCAGGGCGAGGAAGAGGAGCACCGCCGTGATCGCGCCGAGCGTGTCCATCAGCATGTCCTTCTGCGCGTCCCAGACGTCCCCCTGGCTGCCGAGGAAGTTGGCGCCCGCGGAGGCGTTGCCGCCGTACGCGGCGTAGATCCACTCGAGCAGCTCGTACGACATCGCGACGAAACCGATCGCGAAGATCGCGAACAGACAGGCGAGGGTACGACTCATCGCGCGTCGCGCGAGCAAGTACTCGACGATGCCGAAGGCAAAGAATCCAACCGAGAAGTGTCCGACGCGGTCGAACATGTTGCGCTGGAAGCCGAACGTCCGATCGAACCAGCCGAAGGGCACGCGCTCGAACGTGTAGTGCCCGCCCACCGTGTGCCAGCAAGGAAGGACAGCCATCAGCACGTAAGCGATCGGCGAGAAGCGAATCCCGCGCGCGTACATGATCGCAAGTGCCGTCACGATGCCGACGATCGGAACGTTCTCGACCCACCACGTCGTGCGGTCGTAGGGGTTGATGGCGCCCCAGATGAAGAGGGCCACATAGCCGGCGAAGAGAACCTTGGGGACGAGCCCGTCAGTGCGAGTGGGCATGGGTGCTGGGTGCGAGGACGCTCGATGCAAAACGCTCAACGCCAAGACGACCGTGGCCGGTTGGCGTCATGTAAGGCGTTCAATACAGGAGACCTGCACCCTCGGGAGAACTCCGATTTTGAACGCCGCCGCCGCCGCCGCCCCCGCCGCCGCCCCCGTCTTCGACGCCATCTACGACATCTCACGCTTCGCCGCCCTGGCCACGATGGCCGAGCTCGGAGTCGCCGATCAGCTACGTGATGCTCCGCTCGAGTTGCATGACCTCGCGCGCCGCTGCGGCGCGCACGCGCCGTCGCTCAGGCGGGTGCTCCGTGAGCTTGCCGCCATCGGTTACGTCCGCACGACCGGGCCCGACGTCTACGCCCTCACCGACCAGGGACGTGTCCTCCGCAGCGACGTTCCCGACTCGGTGCGCGCCGCCGTCCGCACGGTGGCGCACGAGGCGTTCTGGTATGCGCTCGGGTCACTGCCACGAACGGTGCGGACCGGGAAGTCGGCGATGGTGGAGCGATTCGGTCCGGCCTATCGCTATCTGGCCGAGAATCGCGAGGCCGCGCAGCTATTCGACGAATACATGGCGATCCGCTCGGCGCCCTTCGCCGGCGCGGTAGCAACGCGCTACGACTTCTTCGGGCTCAGGAAGCTGGTGGACGTTGGCGGTGGCCGGGGACACATCCTCGCCGAGGTGCTGCGGACGTATCCGCATCTCGAGGGCGAGCTGTTCGACCTGCCACGCGTGATCCCGATCGCCCGCGAAGAGTTCGAGGCCGCTGGCCTCGCGGATCGTTGCACGTTCACGGACGGCGATTTCTTCACCGGCGTTCCTCGAGGTGCGGACGCGTACCTCCTCGCCAACGTGATCCACAACTGGAACGACGCCGACGCCTGGAAGATCCTTCACAACGTCCGTAGCGCGATGGCGCCTAACGGGAAGGTGCTGTTGCTCGAGATCGTTCTGCCTGACGAGGACGTGCCGCATGTCGGCAAGGACGGCGACATGCGCATGCTCGCGCTCACCGGTGAGGGGATGGAGCGGACGCGGGCCGAGTACGCGGCGTTGCTGGACGAGAGTGGATTCCGGCTCGATCGGATCGTCGAGCTGCCCGGTTGGGCGAGCCTGATCGAGGCGTCGCGAGACTCCAGCGGCGCCGTGGCTGCCTAACGTCTCTCAGATGCTCACTCCGCCTCCGCGCAGGCAGTCGAGCAACGTCACTTTGTACGGCGTGCCGTCGGGCGCGTTCTGCGGCGGCGTGCGAGCCTGTGTGAACGCCGACCGGATGAACCCGTCCCATACCGCCTGCTTGGCCGCGATTCGGCCGTGCTGCGTAGCGGTGTCATACAGGCCGTGGACCGAGGCGATCAGCGGATCGAATCGATCGAGGACGTGTTGAACGGCGTTCAGCGGATCCCGGCCGTGCTGAAAGGTCTGTGTCTTGAGCGCCATGATCTCGATGAACATGTCCCGACAGAACAGGGCCACCATGTCGTAGTGACCCTGCTCGTGATGGAGGACATCATCCTGAAAGGCAGTTGGCTGGCGAAATACCCACTCGTTCACGAACATCTGTCGCGGCTGCAGAACGACGGTGACTGTTACGGAATCACTGAGCCGGAATGTCGCGGGGCGGCTCCCGGGGACCTGCTCCGCATTCATCGAGTGCGAATGTGTCGCCCGCGTTTGTGCCGCGGTCGCGACGACGCCAGACGCGGGATCGGGCCCGGGGCGCGGGTGGCCGAAGTCACTCCACGCGAGCGTGCGTTGAAGATTGACGAGTTGCGATGGCATGTGGTCTCCCGACGAGCAGGCAACGTAGACGCGAAGCACCGGCGAGCATCGCTGTGGTCAACCAAACTGCTCGTCCTGGCCCGCGACCGCAACGCCGTCCACGGCGCTACGTGGGCGGGGTCGCCAGCTTTGGCGACTCATGCACGATCTTGCCGCCAAGGTAGGCCGTGCGTATGACGGTGCTCACGGCGAAGAGCGCGAGCACGACGAGGACCACGCGCAACCAGGTCGGTGGCAGCGTCATCGGTTCGCGCCGCACCATACGCCACCACGTGTAAGCGCTCGCCGCTCCCAGGAGCAGGATCCAGATCAGCGCAAACAACGCCGCGTCATCGTGCGTGTCGACGGCTTCGCGGACGACGTACCACGTATTCTGAACGGCGTCACCCGCCTGGTCGCCCGTGAGGAATACCGGACCGACGCTCAGGCCGGCGAGCGTGAGTGTCGCGAGCGCGTAGAGCCACAGCGCCCGTTGCCTAACGATCAATGCCAGGAGCAGCACCGCGGTCCCGACGATCGTGAGAATGATCGGGAAATGGTTGATCTGGACGTGGATCAGGGGCCAATTCATGAGGTTAGGCGTTGGGCACGACTGACAAACGCTTCACGAGCTCGTACAGGAACGCCTGTCCTTCATAGAAGGATTGCACCTTGAGCCGCTCGTCGCGGCCGTGAAAGCGGATGTCGTCGCGATCGTAGAAGAAACCCTGGACGCCGTACGTCGGAATCCCGGCCGCCCGCAAATACGCGCCGTCCGTCGCGCCCATCACCATCATCGGCACCGACGACACTCCGGGCCACAGCTCCGTCGTCACCGCGTTGATCGTGTTCAGCAAATCCTCACGCATCGGTGACGGTGGCGCGCCGTGAGGCGCGCCGCTCACGATCACTTTCACCGCCGTGTCCGCGATCACGCCGCGCAACGTCTCCGTCACATAGTCGAGATTGTCCTCGGGGAGCACGCGACAGTTGACAGTCGCCGCCGCGAGCTGCGGCAGCGCGTTCAGCGCGTGCCCGCCTTCCAGCATCGTCGCGACGCACGTCGTGCGCAGCGTCGCGTTCCACGGCGTGGACGCGTGCGCGACGCGCGCCATCGCCGCCGTATCCCCATTTGCGACGCCCAGGAGATCGGCGCCGACGGAACCCTTCTCGATTCCCGACATCGCCCGAAAATACGCGCGCGTCACGTCGTTGGTCTTGAGCGGAAATCCGAATCGCGACAGCCGGTCGAGCGCGCCCGCCAGATGATAGATCGCGTTGTCCGCAACCGGCAGCGAGCTGTGACCGCCCTTGTTGCGCACCTCGAGGCGATAGTTGACCACGTACTTTTCGCTCACCTGCACGTCGTTCGAGAGACGCGTGCCGTTCACCGACTCCCCCCAACCACCCTCGTTCAGCGCATACTCGGCGTCGATCAGCTCGCGCTTGTTCTTGAGCAGCCACTCGACACCATTGAATGGGCCGCCCCCTTCCTCGTCCGCGGTGAGCGCGACGATGATGTCGCGATCGGGCTTGAACCCCTCGCGCTTGTAGCGAATCAGGTTCGCGATCCAGAGCGCCGCCTGCGCCTTGTCGTCGCCCGTTCCGCGGCCGTAGAAGTATCCCTCCTTCTCGTTCAGGACGAAGGGATCCATGCTCCAGTCCTCGCGCTTCGCCTCGACGACGTCGGTGTGCGCGAGCAGCAGGATCGGACGCTGGCGCCCGGTGCCTCGATAGCGGACGACCAGGTTCGCCTTGTTCGGTTTGGCGCCGCCGACGAAGATGTCGCGGTCGGGAAAGCCGGCGGCCTTGAGGCGACGCGCCGCCGCCTGCGCGACGGGCGTCGTCGCGCCCGTCGTGAAGCCCGACTTGATCTCGATCATCTCCTTGTAGATCGCGCGCGCGAGCTGGCGATCCTGCTCGGGCGGCTGCTGCGCGTGAGCGCAGGGTGCGAGCGCAATGCACGCGACGAACGCGGATCGTGTGATTCGATTCATGACAGAAGGGAGGAGGGAAGGGGCTAACTTCGCATCGCAGGCGAGTCGCCGCCAGCATCCTGATCTCGGACCACCAGGTCCAGGCCCATTTCGCCGAGCCTCATTCCAAGTCTGGGCTCTTCAACGGAATTCCGGATACGGCCGGTTTGGTCACTCGATGTTGTGAATGACTGAACGCGGATGAACGTAGATGAGAAGAGCGACAACGCTTCTTTGAAAAAGATCGTGACCGCTTTTTCATCTTTGGCCATCCGCGGTCATCCGCGCCATCTGCGTCCTGCCGTTCACAGCTACAGAGCGACTTCAGCCCTGAATGCATGCCGGGGGAAATGACCCGTCAGCTAGGGCAGTCTGTCCGAGCGCTTTGCCATCGTGAGCCGCGCTACAGTGTCGTTTGGCGGATTCCTTAACTTGACATCGCACGCCATGCGCTCGGCTACGTCGCCGAGCCTAACGTTGCTTTTGAGAGAGGATTGATGCCGACACGTACCTTGATACCGAACAGCCTCCCCGAGCGGGCGGAGCCGGAAACGTTCCGCGCGCGGACCATCCTGGCCACACTCGCGGTGAAGGACCTTCAGAAGAGTCTAACGTGGTATCGCGACAAAGTCGGGTTCTTCGTCGATGAGACCTTCCATAACCGAGGCCACTTGGACGCGGTCACGCTCAAGGCAGGCGACATAACGATCCTGCTGCGCCAAGATGACGGCGGGACCGGATGGGACAAAGTGAAGGGCGCCGGCTTCACGCTGCAGCTCACGACGGCGCAGGACCTCGACGGGCTCGCCGAAGCCATCATACAGCGCGGTGGCTCGCCGGACGGGAAGCCGCAGCTGGTGTCGGGGACGCGCGTCCTGCGCCTCCGCGATCCCGATGGGTTCCGACTGGAGATCTCGGCGGCGAAATAAGTGAACTCTCACGCCCACGGCAAGAAACCGTGGGCGTGAGAGTTCATGCGCTTTCCCGGCGCGCGCGTGACTTGGCACTATCGAACTCGGGTAGTGATCACGAATTCCCGAATGGACGAATCGGTCGCCCCCCATTCGACCCTTCGAGCCCAAGCACATCGTTGAAGGGGAATTGAGACAAGAGCGTTCCGGGCGCCCGAAAGCGCGACAGGAAGGACGATTCGATCGATTCGCGTAATTCGTGATTCGTGTCTTCCCGATCGCGGACACCATTGGGCGAGCCTCACGGCACGCCACACACTGCCTCTACTCAGCCCGAAGAGCGATCGCCGGATCCACCAGCGTCGCGCGGCGCGCGGGAATCATCGCCGCCGCGACACCAGTCGCAAGCAATGACGCCGCGGCGCCACCGAGAGACAGTGGGTCCAGTGGACTCACCTCGAACAGTTGCGCCGCGAGCAGGCGCCCGCCAAGCACGGCTCCGACGAGGCCGACGACCGCGCCCGCGCCGATCACCCACGCGGCCTCGCTGAGGACGAGTCGGTACACGTCACGCGCCGTCGCGCCCAGCGCGACGCGCACGCCGATGTTCCGCGTCTGCTGCCTAACGGCGCTCGACATCGCACCATAGAGGCCGATCGCCGAGAGCAGCAGTGCGACGAGACTGAAGCCACTCAGTAGCAGCGCGCTGAGCCGAGGCTGCGCGAGCGGCGCGTCGAGCAGCTGATCCATCGTCTTGGTATCGAACAGGACGAGATTCGGATCGGCGTCGCGGATCGCCACGCGGAGCGCGGGCATCATCGACGCCAGCGGCGCGGTCGTTCGCACCGCGACGAATCCGTTCCAGAACGGCTGGACCTGATCCCAGTCGAAGTACGCGAGCGGGCCCGTGTTCTTGAGCTCGCGGAAGTGCGTGTCGGCGGCGACACCGACGACCGTGTAGTTGTTCTTGTCGTCTTTGATGATGACGTGTTTGCCAATCGGGTCCTGCCCTGGCCACAGCCGGCGCGCGAGTGTCTCGTTGATGACAACGACCTGTTCGGCCGTCTTGGTGTCGGAGAGGAGGAGCGCGCGGCCCGCGCGGATCGGTATGCCGAAGGTGCGAAAGTAGTCCGGTCCGACGAACTCCCATGGTACGTACGGAGCGTGCTCCCGCTCCGACGCCGGCAGGTCGGCCCGCATCAGCGGCATGATGAACAGCGATTGCCCCCTGAACGGCCCACTCTCGACCGGCGTCGCCGCCACCACGCCGGGCACCGCCTGGATTTGCTGCACAAGCTGCTTCGCCACGGCGAAGATCCGCTCGTTGTTCGGCAGGTCACGCTGTGGTCCGGTGAAGGAGAGTATCGAGAGGTGCTCGGGTCGGTAGCCGAGGTCCATCGACTGCAGCCGCGTCAAGGTGCGAACGAGCAGAGCGGCGCCGCTGAGCATAACGAGTGCGAGCGCCATCTGCGTTGCCACGAGCCAGCGCCGCGCGCGCCGCTTCGAGCGGCCCTCCGAGCCGGCCCGAGTGTCGGATCGGAGCAGCGCATACGAACGCACGCGCGATCCCATGACGCTTGGTATGAGACCAAACGCCATTGTGGCGAATACGAGAATCCCAGCCGTGGCGCCAACCGGAAGATTCGTCGCGCTGAGCGCGTCGACGCGCGGTAACTGCGGCGGCGCAACCGCGCCGAGGATGCGAAGAAGGCCGATGGCCAACAGACAACCGAACGTCCCGCCGACAGCGGCGAGGATCGTGCTCTCGATGAGAAACAATCGCGCTACGTCGGCGTGGCTCGCCCCAATCGCGTGGCGGACCGCGATCTCACGTTCGCGACCGAGCAGCCTGACGAGCAGCAGATTGCCGACGTTCACGCAGGCGATGAGCAGCAGGAGTCCGACGGCGAGTGTGAGTGCGATGAGCGTCGGTCGCGAGGAGCCGAGCAGCGTCTCGGTCAACGACTTCGCCTCGATGCCGGAGATCTCGATGCGCACCGGCGGTTGCCCCGCGGCAGGGGGGACGCTCGCGAATGGATTGCTGCGCTGGGTGAGCGCGAAGAGTGCCTGACGAGCTGCGTCGAGCGTGACGTCAGGCGCGAGCCGCGCGATAATGTCGACCTGCGCGGTAAAATCAGATCCGAGGGAATACCACGCCTCGACGCCGGCAGGGTAGGGGAAGCCCGCCGGAGCGATGCCGACGATGCGTGCCCGCTTCTCCTCGTATGGCGTCACGAGAATGCGGCCGACAATCGCCGGATCGCCGCCGAAGTAGCGCTGCCACGCGGCGTGAGTCAGCACGATGACTTGTGGGGCACCGGGTTGACCATCTTCCGGCCGGAACAGCCGGCCGCGTTCGGGCCGCATCCCGAGCACGTCGAAGTAATTCGCCGATGCACCGGCGGCGGCGAACGTGATCGTCGTCGACCCATCGATGAACGGCAGTGGCTGCGCGCCGAGGTGCGCCACACCGGCCGCGCCGCGAAAGATCATGCTGTCGCGCGCGATCTCGGCGAGATACGGATATGGCGCGTCGAGGTGCGTCCCGCGAGGATCCAACGGGTGCATAACGACGAGCCGGTCCTGGTCGGCGACGGGGAGCCTGTTGACGAGGACAGTCGTGTAGACGGTGTACATCGCCGCCGACATGCCGATGCCGATCGCGAGAATCGCGCAGGTAGCGGCGACGAAGGCGGGTGAGCGACGCAGGCTCCGCAGCGCGACGCGCGCGTCAGCGAGGAATTTGTCCATGATGTGCATTCGACTGTGCCCGACGGATCGATGCCAAGCTTCCTGCTCTCGACACGAGACACGCAATTTGTCTTCGACCCCTAGTGTGCTCCGAAGGGACGCATCGAGCGGAGTATGGCACACTTACACAGTCGCTCGTCGAGCTGTC
>DATBHD010000286.1:0-12091 GCA_036557635.1 Gemmatimonadaceae bacterium | reverse complement strand
CATCATGGTGTCGCCGATGAGGGGTAAAGGATCTTCCGGTCATCCACGCCGGTATCATTGTGTCAGCGGCACACCTCGAGGGCAACAGTGCGATGGTGCTTCTCGCCAGAGCTCCGCCGCGCTGGCTTCGTTCGACGTGCCGCCGCCCGCGTCGGCGTGGCGCCACGCTGGATGCAAGCTGTATCGCCACCTAACGATTTGCGCAAACACTAATGAACCTCGATCGCGCCGTCGTCCCTTCCATCGTCCTCGCCGTTGGCGTCGCCGTCGGCGGACTACTCGCCGGCAATGGCTTCGCACGCGGGCGCGCGGCGGAGCGCTACGTCACCGTCAAAGGCGTCGCCGAGCGCGAGGTCCGCGCCAACCTCGCCATCTGGCCGATCCACCTCGTCGGCGCCGACAACGATCTCGCCGCCGCGAACGCGAAGCTCACCAAGAGCGTCGCCGGCGTGCGCGCATTCCTCGTGAGGCACGGCATCGACACCACGCAGGTCCAGGTCACCGACTTCTCGGCCATCGACGCGTACGCGAATCAGTACAACAACGCCGAGCGTCGCGTGGCAAATCGGTATGTCGTGCACCAGACGGTGCTCGTCCGATCGAATCGTCCCGACCAGATCCTCGCCGCGAGCCAGCAGATCAGTGAGCTCGCCGCGATCGGCGTCGTGATATCCTCGGGGAACGGCGAATACGGGGGCGGGGGCGGGGGCGGGGGCCCCACTTTCCTCTTCACTGATCTCAACAAGCTCAAGCCGGAGATGATCGCCGACGCGACAGCGCGCGCGCGCGAAGCGGCCACTCAGTTCGCGCGCGACTCTCGCAGTGAGCTCGGCGCCATTCGTCAGGCAAACCAGGGCGTCTTCGAGATCCTCCCTCGCGATCAGGCCCCCGGTGTGAGCGAGTCGAGCCAGATCGCGAAGGTGGTGCGCGTCGTGTCGACGATCGACTATTTTCTCCGTTGATGATGACACGAGCTGAACAAGACCAACCAAGCATTACCTCACGCCGCGATTTTCTCGCAACCTCCGGCATGGCCCTCCTCGGCATCGCGAGTCTCGGTCGACAGGGCGACGCCCGCGGCGACGAAGAGCTCCTCTATGTCGGGACGTACACCGACGAGAAGCGCGCCGAGGGGATCTACCTCGTTAGGTTCGACACCCGTACCGGCGCGCTGCGGCAGGTCGGGACGGTGAACGCCGGCGCCAATCCTTCCTTCCTCGCGATCCACCCGAACGGGCGCTTTCTCTACGCGGTGAACGAGGTCGAGGAGCGCGAGGGCACGAAGACCGGCGGCGTGAGCACCCTCGCCATCGATGGCGACAGTGGAAACCTAACGACGATCGGCGAGCGGGCGTCGGGAGGCGGCGCGCCCTGCTACGTGAGCGTCGACCGCCGCGGGAAGGCGGTGTTCGTCGCCAACTACTCCGGCGGCAGCGTCGCGATGCTCCCGATTCAGGGCGACGGCGCCCTCGGCGCCGCGACGGCGATCGATAGGCATCAGGGGAAGGTCCTGGGGCCTAACGCGGAACGACAGGAGGCGCCGCACGCCCATTGCATCGTCGCCGATCCGTCCAACCGCTTCGCCTTCGCGACGGACCTGGGCCTCGATCGCGTTTTTGTGTACCGCCTCGGTGACGATGCCGCGACGTGGGCGGTGATGGACGACGCCGACGCCCAGCTACGACCGGGCGCCGGTCCGCGGCACATCGCCTTCCATCCGACGCTGCCGCTCCTTTACGTCGCCAACGAGCTCGACTCGACGGTGACGACGGTCCGCTTCGACAGGGGTGGCGGCAGCCTCTCTCCGATCGACGCGCATTCGACACTCCCCGCGGGCTGGCGCGGGACGAGCTACGCCGCGGACATTCACGTCGCGCCGTTAGGCAACGCGCTCTACGTCTCCAACCGCGGCCACAACAGCATCGCCGTGTTTTCCGTCGCCGGGGACGGCGCGCTCGCGCTCGAGCAAGCGATCCCGACGGAGGGCGACTGGCCGCGGAACTTCAGCCTCGACCCGACGGGACGCTGGCTCCTCGTCGGCAATCAGAACTCGGGATCGGTCATCGTGCTCGCGCGCGACCCGAAGAGCGGGCGGTTGAGCTCCGCCGGCCAGCGCATCGAGCTGCCGAGCCCCGTGTGCATTCGATTCCGGGCGCATGTCGGGGTCACGACCTGACCCGCGTCGATTGTGTCGCTGCTCCCGCAGATCTACGGTCCAGGCGCGGACGCGCCGTAGTCGTTAGGCAACGCTCAACGCACGTCGCGCGTGCCACGCGTCTCCGGCAGATACGCTGACTGCGGACAGAAGCGATCGAGCAGTGCTTGCGCCTTCTGCGTCGTCACCAGCGACACCTCCTGGCCCGTGTCGAGCACGAGCGGATCGTCCTTCGCCGCTTCGACGAGCGCCGCGCGCAGGCGCGGCACGTCCTGGCGCCAGTGCACGAGCAGCTTTTCGCGCAGGACGGGCGACGCGCTCGCGCGGTAGCGCCGGAGCAATCCGTCGATGATCGACTGCACGCCGGCATTGGAGATGACGAAGGTGTCCTGCGAGTCGAAGAGATCTCTCAGCATCGCGCCCACCTGTTCGGCGACATCTGGCTTTCCATCCGTCGTGGGCGCGGGCGGCCGCTTGTCGATGTCCTGCATCTGTGGCGGTGGAATCAGTTTGGGTGCGTTGTTGTTCTCGACCGTCGCGGAGAAGAGCGAGCGAACGAAGCCCTCGAGCTCTTCGCGGATGGTCGCTGTCGGCGGCGCCGACTGCGCATTCTCGTCGTTATCCATTGGCGCTCCTTGTCGCGGCGAATCTACTCGCCGGACGCGTGCTTGGCACGGTGAGCGCTGCGTCAACGCTTGAAGGAGCGGGCTCTGGCTCGATACCGGCATCAAAGGCATCTACACCGACAAAGCCGGACAAAGCCGTGTCCGGCCTTGTCCCTGTTCACAGCCCTCGATTCGCGCCCTATGATTTGAGCGTGAGGTCAGCAACGCGCGAGGCTTGGGTCTGAGTCTCGATACGAAAGCCGAGGGACACTTTAGAGTATTCTCATGGACACGAGACGCGGCCGCCTGAGGGGTTTGCTACTTCGCTCTGTCGTCGTGGCGTCGACTGTGGTCGCCGGCGCCGGCGGCGCACAGACCTATCGTCGGGCCGACATCGACGCAAAGGGCCAATTGCACATCGTCACGTCGACGGGACGCGAGATCCGGCCGGCCGGGGACAGCGGCCAGGCCGGCGTCGATCGCGTCGCCATATCGCCGGACGGCCGCGCCGTCGGTTGGCTGGCGCTCTTCCCAAATTGCTGCACGTCCTATCCAATCCCCTTGAAGCTGATCGTGCTGGTCGCCGGCAAGAGGCGGACGTTCAGCGGGAACGGGCTCCCCGTTTGGGAGTGGAAGTTCTCCGAGGACAGCCGCTACGTCGCCATGCGGCAGGCGCCCGTGCATGGTGACGCGCCCCAACACTACGAGCTTCGCGACGTCAGGAATGGTCGGCTGGTGGACAGCTTCGAGGCCGGCTCCAAGCCGTCGCGGAGCCCGCCGCCGTGGGTTCGCATCCTCTGAAAGCGTCGAGCCCTCATCGCGGCGAGCGGTGGTACCGCCCCCTTTGTGGCCCGTGACGGAGTGCGGTAAGTTCTCCGCTTCCCACCTCGCCATGGTGCCCGAATGCGCCGAGTTCTCTCGCTGGCGTTGACGCTCGCGTGTGCGTCCGCCGCCTTTGCCCAAAACAAGCCCCGCGCGGAGCTCAAACAAACCACACCGGAGACCGTCGACACGACGGTCTATCAAACCCTCAAGTACCGCTACATCGGCCCCGAGGGGAATCGCGTCACCTCCGTCGCCGGCGTGGCGGGCGATCCGAACACCTATTACGCCGGCGCGGCGTCGGGTGGACTCTGGAAGTCCACCGACGGTGGCATTCACTGGGACCCGGTCTTCGACAAGGAGCCGGTGTCGTCGATCGGCGCGCTGGCCGTGGCGCCGAGCGACCCGAACGTCGTCTACGCGGGCACGGGCGAGCCGTTCACGCGGAGCCACATCTCCGCGGGCTGGGGGATGTTCCGGTCGACCGACGCCGGGAAGACCTGGTCGCGCGCCGGCCTCGAGAACACGGGACGCATCTCCCGCATCGTTGTCTCCCCGACCAATCCCGATCTCGTCTACGCTGCCTCGTTAGGCTTCGCCTACGGGCCGCAGCCGGAGCGCGGCATCTATCGGTCGAGCGACGGCGGGAAGAACTGGGAGCGCGTGCTCTTCGTCAACGATTCCACCGGCGCGTGTGATGTCGTCATGGACCCCACCAACCCACGCATCCTGTATGCTGGATTCTGGCAACTCGAGATGCACACCTGGGGGCGCTTCAGCGGCGGCGCGGGCAGCGGTATCTGGAAGTCCACCGACGGCGGCACGACGTGGAACAAGCTCACGGCCGGCCTTCCGTCGCGCACCGTCGGCAAGATCGGACTCGGTATCAGCAAGGCGATGCCCAACCGCATCTACGCCGAGATCGAAACGGGAGACGGCGTCCCCACACCCGATGGCAAACCCACCGACGGGGGACGGCTCTTCCGCTCCGACGACGGCGGCGATTCCTGGCGGCTCGTCAACAGCGATCGGCAGATGGCGGGACGCACCCACTATTACAATCGCATGGGCGTGTCCCCCGACAACCCTAACGAGGCGTACTTCCTCGCCTCGAACTGGTCGAAGACGCTCGACGGCGGCACGACGATCATCGATCCGCCCTTCACCGAGTATCCCGGCGGCGATCACCACGACATCTGGATCGATCCGACGAACGGCAACCGGATGATCGTGAGCCACGACGGCGGCGTCTCGGTCTCGATCAATCGCGGGAAGTCGTGGAACCAGGTGCAGCTCCCCCTCGCCCAGATGTATCACGTCGAGATCGACAACAAGGTGCCGTACAACGTCTACGGGAACCGCCAGGACGGCCCCTCGGCGATGGTGCCGAGCAACGCGCGTGCCGGAGACTTCAGCGGCTTCGGCCTCGACATCCCGACGATCTCCCGCGGCCACATGCTCACGGTCGGCGGCGGCGAGAGCGGCTGGGCGTGGCCGGATACGGTTGACGGAAATCTCATCTGGTCGAGCGCGTCCGGCTCCGGCTCGATGGGCGGCATCGTCACTCGTTATGATCGCCGGACGCATCTCGTTCAAACCGTGGAGGTCTGGCCCTTGTCGACGATCGGCTGGCCGGCGGACAGCCTCAGGTATCGATTCGTCTGGACGGCGCCAGTGACACTGTCGTCGCACGATCACAACGTTCTCTACATCGGCAGTCAGCACGTCCACATGACGAAGGACGGCGGCAACCACTGGACCGAGATCTCGCCCGATTTGACACGGAACGACAAATCCAGGCAGAAGATTTCCGGCGGCCTGACGCCCGACAACATCGGCGTCGAGTACGCCGGCGTCATCTTCGCCATCGGCGAGTCGCCCATCGACGCGAAGGTCCTGTGGGCGGGGACCAATGACGGTCTCGTGCACGTGACGCGCGACGGCGGCGCGACGTGGACCAATGTCACCGGTAATATTCCCAACTTGCTCAACTGGGGAACGATCTCCAACATCGAGCCCTCGCGCTACGACGTCGCCACGGCATATCTCACCGTCGACGGGCACCAGGTGAACAACCGCGACACCTGGGTCTACCGGACGAACGACTTCGGCAAGTCATGGAAGCTGATCACGACGGGTGTCCCGAAGTCTCCACTCTCGTACGCGCACGTCGTACGCGAGGATCCCGTTCGGCGCGGCCTGCTCTACCTCGGCACCGAGAACGGTCTGTACGTCTCGTTCAACGATGGGAATAGCTGGCAGACGCTGCAGAACAATCTGCCGCACGCGCCGGTGTACTGGATCGTCATTCAGCCTCAGTTCAACGACCTCGTCGTCGCGACCTACGGCCGCGGCTTCTGGATCATGGACGACATCACGCCGCTCCGGACGTTGGGCGCGCCGGTGACGTCGAAGGCCGCTCATCTCTTCGCGCCCCGCGTCGCCTATCGCCTGCACGACACCGAGCAGCCCTTCTCGGTGAGCTACGACCCCTCGGCCGGTTTCAGCCCGCCGTCGGGCGTGCCGATCAATTTCTACCTCAAGACGGGTAGCGACAGCACCGTGCGCGACAGCGCCGGTACTCGGCTCGTGAGCAAAGACTCAATTGCGATCACGATCGCGGACGCGAGCGGCGCCGTCGTACGCACGATCAAGGCGGCGAAGAATGCGGGGCTGAATCGCGTCTGGTGGAACTACCGCGGCGACCTCACGAAGCAGGCCAAGCTGCGCACGAGCCCCGAGTACGCCGACTGGTACAAGGTGGCGCTCGAGGGGCGCAACGCGCCGACCGTCTCTCGCCTCGCCGTGCTCGAGCCGCCGGGCAGCTACACGGTGCGACTCGCCGGCACGAACGAGTCGCAGCCGCTCGTCGTGAAGCGAGATCCAAATCAATTGGAGGCGCCTGACGCGGGGCTGGCCGAGAACATCGCGCTCGAGCGTCAGCTCGTGGCGGACATGGATGCGGCGGCGACGATGATCAACTCGCTGGAGAACGTGCGCGGGCAGCTCGCCGCCCTCCGCGCGACGGTGGGGAGCGACTCCACGCGCAAGGACGTGGCGACGGCCGCGGATTCGCTCGACCTCAAGCTCCGCATCGTCGAGCGGAAGCTGTTTCAAACTCGCGCAACGGGCCGCGGTCAGGACGATCTGCGCTGGCCGGAGCGGTTGAGCGAGCAGATACGCTATCTGGCGGGCGAGGTGGAGAGCAGCGACTACGCGCCGACGGAAAGTCAGCGGCAGGTGGCGACGTTGCTCGATTCGCAGCTCAAGGCGGTCCGCGCGGATTTCGATCGGGTGACGACGGGGGATGTGACGGCGTTCAACTCGATGTTGCAGCAGCGAAAGGTGCCTAACGTCATCACGAACTGATTCGCGTCTGAAGCAGGTGAGGAAAGCGTGTCACCCTGTAGTTGAAAAGCTGACGCAGATGAACGCTGATTACGCGGATGAACGCTGATTGCCCGGATGAACGCAGTCGAACTGCAAACAGCAAACGATCTTTTGAAAAAGATCGTCAACGCCGTTCGTATCAGCGTTCATCCGCGTAATCAGCGTTCATCCCCGTCGGGCCGTTCAACTATCGAGTGGCATACCAACTCACTACCGGGCGTGAGAATGAAGTTGACGTCGCCCGTTTGCTGACACATCTTCGCTCTCCCCGAGAGCCAGCGAGGCTATCAGTGCGGTCGATCGTTCTCCTCACGTCAGCGTGTTTCGTCGCCACGTTAGGCGGCACCGCCGCGGCGCAGAACCCCGCTGCCATCGAGCACCATCTGCGATTCGCCGTCCGCGTCGACGGACAGCCCGACGTCGCCATGGAGCTCCTCGACCGCATGCGCTCCTACCACGTGCCCGGCGTCAGTATCGCCGTCATCGACCATGGCCGCGTGGTGTTCGCCAAGGGATACGGCGTCGCCGCGTTCGGCGGCACCAAGCCCGTCGACAGCACGACGCTCTTTCTCGCTGGCTCGATCAGCAAACCTGTATTCGCCACCGGCTTCCTGCGCCTCGCCGAAGAGCGCGGGATCTCGCTCGACGCGGACATCAACACGCTGCTCAAATCGTGGCACCTCCCCGAGAGCAGGTTCACCGAGCGCGAGAAGGTGACGCCGCGGCGGCTGCTCACGCATTCGGCGGGCCTCACCGTCTGGGGATTTCCCGGCTATGCCCTCGACTCCGCGGTACCGACCGTCCCGCAGCTGCTCGACGGCAAGCCGCCGGCGAACACGCCCGCCGTGAGGAATGACACGTTCCCCGGTGCGCGCTGGCTCTACTCGGGTGGCGGGATCACCATCCTGCAGCTCGCGACCACCGACATCACCGGGGAGGATTTCCCCACGCTCATGCGCCGCCTGATGCTCGGGCCGGCGGGGATGACGCGGAGCACGTACGAGAATCCACTGCCCATGAATCGACGGGGCGAGGCCGCGAGCGGACATGAGCAAATTGATACGCCCGTGCCCGGCGGCTTTCACGTCTATCCCGAGATGGCCGCGGCGGGACTCTGGACCACTCCCTCCGACCTCGCGCGGTGGGCAATCGCGCTCGCGCACTCGTATCGCGGCGAGCGAGGCGGCGTGCTGTCGACGTCGATGGCGAAGCAGATGGTCTCGAAGCAGATGCATCAGCAGCCGCCGTATGGCAATGGCTACTGGGGACTCGGCGTCGCTGTCGGCGGAGACGGTGACTCGTTGTCGTTCTCGCATGGTGGGCGTGACGAAGGATTCGTCGCCGACATGTTCATGCGGCCGGCGAGTGGCCGCGGACTCGTCATCATGATGAACGGCGTCGCCGGCGGCCTGCTCGGCGAGATCGAGCGCGCCTTCGCGGAGGAATACGGCTTCGGCGCGCCGCCGCGGCTGCCGCGCACCATCGTCGCGGTGCCGGCGTCGGAGCTCGGCGCCTATGTGGGCCGGTACGTCGGGGTCGCCGGCCGCGACACCGCGCGGTTCGACGTGAGCGTCGCGCCCGATGGCAAGACGCTCCAGGTCTACAACGCGCTCGCGCGGCGGGCGCTCCCGCTCGCGCCGTTAGGCGGCGACCGGTTCGTCGGGCTCGAGGGCGGCGGCGAGTGGATGTTCGAGCGTGCCGACGAAGGCGGCGGCCCGGTGCGATCGCTGGCGATCGGCACGGGACCGAATCGGCGCGTGCTCGTTCGCGAATAGAACGCGGCCGAAGAGCCTAACGATCGTTGTTCATCCTGCCGTCTGACAAGGGCCAGACGGCGTCTCATCACGCGCCGACATCGCGTCGGCAATCATCTCTGGCGCCGCAGGGGGAGATTCACTACCTATTAGGGGCAGATTATCTACCCCTCGATCCTCTACCCTCGCAATGACGCCTGCACGCAAAGCCGCCGCACCGCAAGACGAGCTCCTCAAGGGCACGCTGGACATGCTCATCCTCAAGTCGCTCAGCGTGCAGTCGATGCACGCCTACGCCATCGTCCGCCACATCGAGCGTCTCTCCGGCGGCGTATTCAACGTCGAGCACGGGTCGCTGTATCCCGCCCTCGAGCGACTCCAGCGCAACGGACAGGTCGTCGGCAAATGGGGGACGTCTCCCACCGGACGCCGCGCGCGATATTACAGCATGACCGCCGCGGGGCGTCGGCACCTTGGAGACAAGGTCTCGGCGTTCGACCGCGTGCTCGCCGCCATTCAGGGCGTCCTGAAGGGCGCCTAACGGCACTCGATGTCACTGCTCGCGGCCATCCGCCATCGTCTGCGCACGGCCTTGCGCCCGGACGCGCGCGCCCGCGAGCTCCGCGAGGAGATGGAGCTCCACCTCGACCTCGACACGATCGACCGGGCCGCCGGGACCGGCGAAGCGCCTGACGACGCGCAGTGGGCCGCGCGCCGTCGCTTTGGAAACATCACCCGCTATACCGAGGAGACCCGCGAGATGAGCGGCTTGGGATTCTTCGACGTGCTACGGCAGGACGTGCGGTTCGCTGTTCGTACCTTCAGGCATTCGAAAGTGTTCGCGGCGATCGCCGTCACGACAATCGCGCTCGGCATCGGCGCGACGGCGGCGATCTTCAGTGTCGTCGATGCCGTCATCCTCAAACCACTCCCGTTCCCTGACGCCGAGCGGATCGTGATGGTCTGGATGGACAACCGCCGCCTTGGGTTGCACGAAGACCTGCACTCGTATCCCAACCTCGCCGATCTCAAGGCACAGAATCGCTCCCTCTCACATCTCGCGCCTTTCCGCGAAGGGGGCGTCAATCTGACTGGCGGCAGCGGTGAACCCCAGCGCGTCGCCACCGGCCTGCTTCCTGCCGAAGCGCTCGCCGCGGTCGGTGCACGTCCAATGCTCGGGCAGCTGTACACTGCCGACAACGAGGTTCAGGGGAACGATGCGGTCGCGCTCATCAGTCATGGACTCTGGACGTCCAACTTCGGCTCCGATGCGGGGATCATCGGTAAGTCGATCGAGCTGAACGGCCGCAAGCGTACCGTTGTCGGCGTGATGCCGGCCGGCTTTGCCTTCCCCACGGAACGCACCCAGATCTGGATGCCGCTCGTCATTCCCAACGCCGCGAACGCGTCGCGTAGCTCGTTCTTTCTTTCCGCGGTAGGAAAGCTCAAGCCGGGTGTTTCGCTGGAGCGAGCGCGCTCGGATTTGAGTGCGGTGGCGAAACGACTCGAGGAGCAGTATCCCGTCAACCGCGATTATGGTGTCACCGTGACGCCGCTCCCCGAGCAGGTGGTCGGTCCAACTCTCCGCACCACACTCTGGATCATGCTCGGCGCGGTTGCCGCCGTGCTCCTCATCGCGTGTGCCAACGTCGCCAACCTGCTTCTCTCTCGCGCGGCCGTGCGCGAGCGAGAGGTCACGGTTCGCATGGCGTTAGGCGCGAGCCGACGGCGGCTCATCAGGCAGCTTCTGACGGAGAGCGTGCTGTTGTCGGCGATCGGCGGCGCCGCTGGGCTCGCGCTCGCGCTTGGCCTCCTGCGCGCGCTGCCCGCGCTCGCGCCCGCGGATCTCCCACGCATGGGGAACGTCGGCGTCAACGGTACGGTGGCGCTGGTGACGTCGGTCGTGACACTGCTGACGGGAATGCTATTCGGGCTTGTTCCCGCGCTGCAGTCCTCGCGCACCCATCTCGGCACGACGCTCCGTGAGGGTGGTCGGGGTGGGACAGCGGGACGCGGCGGATCGCGCCTCCGTCGTGGCATCGTCGCGGCGCAGCTCGCGCTCGTCGTGGTGTTGCTGACGGGAGCGGGGCTGTTGCTCAGAACCTTCATCACGCTCCAGCGCGTGGAGCTCGGCTTCACGACGAAGAACGAGTTGACATTCAACCTGCAGCTTGCGGGTGCGAAGTATTCGCAACAGGCGCAGGCGGCCGCGTTCTTCGAGACACTGCTGCGGCGGCTGCGCGCGCTTCCCGGCGCTCAGGGTGCCGGCACCATCTCGACGATGATGTTGAGCTCGACGCCGAACTCCACCGGCATCACCGCCGAAGGGCGAGAGACTCGACAAGACGACAACGAGGTGACCTTCGATGAGACGAGTCCCGGCTTCTTCTCCACCATCGGCGCGCGCATGGTGGCGGGGCGGGACTTCACCGCGGCCGATCGGGACGGCGCGCCGCTGGTGGCGATCGTCAACGAGCACATGGTAAAGCGGTACTGGCCTAACGCTGGCAGCGTTGGCGCCATTCGAAAACGGTTCCGCTATGGCCCGTCGACGTCGCCTAACGATTCGACACAGAATCCCTGGTTCACGGTCGTCGGCGTGGTCGGCGACATGCGTCGCACCGGCGTCGACGTACCGGTTCGCGACGAGGTATTCCTCCCCTATCCACAAAACGTCAGTGGGCGCGCGATGGTCGTCGTGCGCACCGCGAAGGACCCGCTGTCCATCGTGTCACTCGTCAAGCAGACGGTGCGCGGCATCGATCGGGACCAGCCGATCTCGAACTTGCAGACGATGGAGCAGATGTTGGACGCCCTGGTGGCACAGCGTCGGTTCAGCATGACGCTCGTCGGCGCCTTCGCGGTGCTCGCGCTGACGCTTGCGCTCATCGGCGCGTACGGGGTCACGTCCTATCTCGTCTCGCAGCGCACGAAGGAGATTGGCGTACGCCTCGCGCTCGGTGCGGAGCCCTCGCGCGTCGCGCGGCTCGTTGTGCGCGAAGGGATGCTTGTCGCCGGCGCGGGCGTCCTCGCCGGCGTCGTCATCGCGCTCGTCACAACTCGGCTCGCGTCGAGCCTGCTCTACGACGTGTCGCCGCACGACCCGGTGACGATAGGGATCGTAGTGGTCACGCTGCTTGCCGTATCCGCGTTCGCCAACTATCTGCCGGCGCGCCGTGCCGCGCGCGTGGATCCGCTGACGGCGTTGCGTCAGGATTGATCGCGGCGCGCGCGGCGCGCGACCGACCGTTCGGTTGGACACATCGCTATCTGATTGATGGAATGCGAAACTCCGGGCGGCGCATCGCGCGCCACCCGGAGCACACCGTCGCGCGTCGCAGGAATTACGGCGCGTCGTAGAAGAG
>DATBHD010000285.1:0-13906 GCA_036557635.1 Gemmatimonadaceae bacterium | reverse complement strand
AGAGCGGCCAGCATCGCCCGGTGCAGCTCCTGCGCGGTCGACGAGTGGTCGGCGACTCGCGCATCCGCCGGCGCGTCGAGGAGCGCGCGGACATGGTCGAGCACCACCCACGGCGCCTCGGCCCAGGTCGGATGATACGCGTCGAAGTCCGTCTCTCGATGCCCGTGCGTTGCGATGAAGCGCCGCATCGCGATCCAGAAACCTGAGTCGCTGGACGATTCGCGCGCCCACAGCATGTCGCTCCGCATAACGAGCAGCGACTCGGCGATTCCTTCGTCGTGCGCGACCGTTGCCAGCGCGCGGAGCTCGCCGTTGACGCGGGTCGTCATCGTCTCGCAGGCGACGAGCGCGGCGCACACGCCCTCGACGTGATTGGCGGGAGCCCAGGCGCTCACCAGCGCGCGCAAGCCGCGATGCAGCACGCCATGGCCGATCGAGATCGCGATGTTGGGCAGGAAGTACCGCGTTCCGGCCGCGTTCACGCGCTCGACGTAGCTCCATAGCCCAGGCAGGTCGTACTGCTCGATCGGCTCGGCGAGCAACTCGTCGATGTCGCTCAGGAATCGCGAGAGCGCGTCGTGCCACACGTGTGGCAGCTCGGCGACCCAGCGAAAGCGCTGAATGATTCCCGGCAGATGCCTAACGAGCTCGGCGAGTGGCAGCGCCGGCACGGGAGAGCGCCGCGCGTACAGCTCGACCGCGTTCTGGTTGCCATAGATGTAGTGCCCGAAGCTCGCGAACCACTTCCCCTCGTACGCGGGCAGGCCCATGAGCGCGAACGAATGGTTGAGCGACCGGTGAAATCCCTCCTCGACGAAGTCCCACGTCAGCGGCGTCACCACGTTCGGAAAGCGCTCGGCCGACTCGTCGCGCGTCCATCGCGGCGGGATCGTCGTGATCGCGCGCGACTGCAAGAGCGCGATCCGCGTTCCGGCTATGGCCCACTCCACATCCTGCGGCCAGCCGAAGTGCTCCTCCACGCGCGCGGCGAGTCGCGCGATGGTGATTGCCTGAGCGTCACTCAGCGCGGGCCGATCGGCGTCCGCCGAGTCGACGTACACCTCGCGTGTCCCCGTGCCCGAGGCGGTCGCGATGACGCGCGTCGTTTTGCGCGCGATCAGTCTCGACGTCACGGTGAAGTCGCGTTTGTCGACGACCAGATGATCCACTTCGCCGCCGGACACCACGGATTCACCGAGCCCGAAATTCGCATCGATCACCACGGAATCGAGGCTGCCGCCGACCGGTTCCATGGTGAACGCGACACCGGCGACGTCGGCGTTGACCATTCGCTGAACCACCACCGCCATCGCCACCTGTGACTGATCGAAGCCGAGCTTCGCGCGATAGGCGATCGCGCGCGGAGACCAGAGCGAGCACCAGCAGTCGCGAACACGGCGCAGCACGTCGTTGACGCTCGTGCAGTTGAGAAAGGTGTCATGCTGCCCCGCGAAGGCGGCGCCGGCGAGGTCCTCCGCCGTGCCCGACGAGCGAACCGCCCACCGCGCCGGTGCGCCGAGCTCCTCGCACGCCGCGGCGACGTCGACGGCGAGCTCCGGTGGCATCACGACGGCACGCAGCGCCGCGAGCAGCGCCGCGCTCGCGCGCGCGATCGCGGCGTGATCGTCATGTCGTACGTCTCGTAGGGCGGCCGCGTATGCCGCGATCGACGTCGTCGCTTCGCGGTACGCCGCGGGGGCGATGACGAATCCCGGCGGCACGGGAAAGCCCGATTGGGTGAGAATGGCGAGGTTGCTGCCTTTCCCTCCGCTGTTCTCGGGTTGAAGAGCCAGGGGATCGGAGAAATGGAACACGTATGTCATGACAGAGTCACCTCGATCGACGCGCGCGGGGGTTGCACGATCGCGAAGGCCACGCGGAGCGCGAGCCCCGCGAGCAGCGCGCCCGCGATCACGTCGATGCCGTAGTGGAAGCGCAGGTACACCGTGGAGATCCAGAGACCGACGGCCGCGGGCAGGTACAGCTGGTAGCGCCAGCGCGCGAAGCGCCGATCGAAGAAGAGCATGAAGGCGCTGGCGGCGACGTGCAGGCTCGGAAAGACGTCGACGCGATTCGAGCCGCGCTCGACCACGGCGCGATTGAGCGCCGTCATCCAGCCGCCGGCGATGTCGTGGCGGAACGCGTGCGCCATGTCGAGCCAGGCGCCCTGCGCCGGCACGAGCAGGTAGCCCGCGAACCCGATCGCGTACACGAGAAAGAGCCCCGAGTAGAACGCCCGCGCCTCCGCCGGCGCGCGCTTCAGCCTGACGAGATGGCGCCCGCAGCTCACGAGGATGTACGGAAAGAGCAGGAAGTAGCAGAAGCTCAACAGCTCGGAGGTCACGACGTGTGACGCAGCGTCGAAGTAGAGCGGAAGCGGCTTGCCGAAGAGCAGCATGTCGACGTGCTGCAATGCCGCGTCGCGGCGCACACCGTCGGTCGCGGCGAATACCGCGCCCATGCGGAAGTACGCCGCGTTCATGAGCACCACGTAGCCGCCGAGTCGGACGCGCCACGCCCAGATCGCGCCATGATCTCGTGTGAGTGCGACGAGCACCGCGCTCGTCGCGGCGAACGATGCCCAGATCCCGACCTCCGTCCACGCGACGCCGAGCGGCGAGAACAGCAGCCGCGCGATGACGAGTGCATAGAGCGCGAAGAACCCCGCCTCGTGCGGCAACACGCCGGCGTCTTCGCCGGACGAGCGCCTCGCCGGCGGCACGAGCCGCAGCCCGGCCCGCTCGGGGAGATACGCGTTAGGCAGCGACATCGCGCACCCACCCGGCGATTGCCGCGACGTCGTCTCGCGACGCGTTGCGGAGGGCGTTGCTGAGCTTCGGCCAGCGGACGCACAGCTCGGGATACGCCACCAGCCCGAGGAGCGTGACCGCCGCGTACGCGGGCACCAGCCACGCCGACGCCGAGGCGACCGCGGCGATCGCGATGCCGAGCCACCATGCCGCCGTGACCGGCACGCCGATGAGAATGCGCCAGATCGCGATGGTGTTCGGCGCGTCGGCCAGGCGCTTGCCCGCGCGCCAGGCAGCGACGAGCGGAAGCAAGTTCCCGAGGAACGCGAGTGCGACGAGCGGCAGCTGCACACCGATCCAGCCCGCGTTCCAGATCGCCCCGCGCCGCGAGAATCGCGGTATCCCCGCGCGATCGACCGCCGTGCGCCGCGTCTCGATCTCGCGAGCAAGGTGCCGCCAGCGCTCGGCCAGCGGCGCGGGAAGCGTGCGCGCGGCTAGCGTCCGTTGTATTCGCCAGCGCGCCTCACCCATGTCGTCATCGGCGATCGCCGCCAGCGTCTCGATGCGACGCAGCGCGTCCGCGTCCGGCGCCTCGACGGCGATCGCTTCGAGGCCAGTCGTTATGCAGCCCATCAGCGCGGTGACCCTGCTCCGCTGATCGTCGATCGCCACGCACTGCGCAACGTCGATCGGCGCACCGACGACGATGCAGACGTCTGACCGGAAGGACGGAGCCGACTCGTAGAAGATGCCGAGCGGGATCACGACCGGCGTGACGCCACGCTCCATCGCCGCGGCCAGAACTCTGGCTGCACCGGGTTTGAAAGGCAGGTGGCGAGGACCGAGATCGCTCGTGCCTTCGGGAAGTACGAACAAGTCCCCGCCGGCGACGACGTGGTCGACAGCCGCCGCCAGCGCGCGCGCATTGTCGCGCCCTGATGATGGCCCGTGCTCGTCTTTCTCGCGCGTGACCGGAATGCCGGTGAAGAACAGTCGCGCGACCCAGCTCCGGACGAGCTGTCGCGAGATCAGGAAGAGGGCGCGCGGAAAGACACTCTTGTACAGAACGCCGTCCACCGCCCCGTTGCGATGGAGTCCGACGTAGAGCACCGGACGCTCCTCCGCGGAGGACGGCGCGAGGCGAACGACGCGCACGCGGCGATAGTAGATGCGCGCGACGACATGAAGAAGGGCGCGATACCAGAGCTCGGGCATGCTCCAGTGTCGCGCCCGCAACCATCACCGGGGATACGTCAGGTGACGTAGCCCCGGGACAATTGTGCCGTACTCACTGAATCGCCATCGCGAGGTGCAGCCGCTCCTCCGGCTTGATGTAGTGGTCGGCTTCCTTCGCGTCCTCTCCGAATGCCAGCTCCACCCAGTTCACGGTTCCCGTGAAGTCGACGCGACCGTAGTCGGCGGTAACCGGCGATCCGTGCTCGGTTCCGATGTCACACGTCTCGTCGGCAGAGAACAACGTTGGCTCCGTTTGCTCGATGCGTCCCTCACCCATCGGTTTGCCGTCGACATACAGCGTGATCTCTCCGCCCTTCGCCGGTCCGCCGCCGTCGTACGCGAACTCGAGCCGTACCTGATGCCGTCCCTCGGGCAGCGTCGCCTTGCTCTCGGCGTAGTACTGCTGCAGGCCGAAGAAGTTGTAGCAGTGCTTGAGCCGTCCACCCTTCGCGTAGAGACTCCACCCGCCGGTGACTCCGCCGAGCGCGATGATCACGCCCTCCGCGCCCTCTTTCGGCACGACGATGTCCGCGGTCACCGCGTACGACTTGTTATGCAGGTTGAGAATCGAGCTCTCGGTGAGCCGCCCCATTCCACCGAAGAGGAGTTGCCGATCGCCCTTCGTGAGCGTCGGCCGACCCGCGGTCTCTGAATTCGCGCGCTCGATCATGCGGTCGTCGAGCGGGAGCACGTTGTACTTGACCGCCTCGATCAACCAGAGACGCTGCAGCTCCGCCAATTTTTCCGGATGCTCCTTCGCCACATCGTTTGCCTGCGACCAGTCCTTGGTCGTGTCGTAGAGCTCCCAGCAATCTTCGTCGAAGGGAATCGTCTTGACTGTCCCCGTCTCCCACGGCGTCCGGTGCTTCGTCACCGCCGTCCAGCCGCGGTGATAGATGCCGCGGTTGCCGAACATCTCGAAGTACTGCGTGTCGTGCCGCTCGGCCGCCTTCGCGTCGTCGAACGAGTACGCCATGCTCACGCCCTCGATCGGCCGCTGGAGAACGCCGTTCACGGTCGTCGGCGCCGGGAGATGCGCGACCTCGAGTACGGTCGGCGCGACGTCGATGACGTGATGGAATTGCGTCCGGATCTCGCCCTTCGCCCTGATGCCGTGCGGCCAGTGCACGATGGTGCCGTTGCGCGTGCCGCCCCAGTGTGACGCGATCTGCTTCGTCCACTGATACGGCGTGTCCAACGCGTGCGCCCAGCCGACCGCGTAATGGTTGTACGCTTCCGGTCCGCCGAGCTTGTCGAGCCGTTCGGTGAGAAACTGCGGCGTCTCGAGCGCGGCGAAACCGCTGAGCGTGATCATCTCGTTGAACGTGCCCTGCAATGACCCTTCGGCCGACGCGCCATTGTCGCCGATGATGACATAGATCAGCGTGTCGTTCAGAATGTCGAGGTCGGCGAGCGCGTCGATGAGCAGACCGACATTGTAATCGGTGTGCTCGAGAAATCCGGCGTAGACCTCCATCTCGCGCGCGAGCACCGGCTTCATCTCGGGCGTGACCGTGTCCCAGGCAGGAATTGCCTTGTGACGCGGCGTCAGCTGGCAGTCGTTAGGTATGACGCCGAGCGTCTTCTGCCGCTCGAGGATCTCCTCGCGCAGCACGTCCCAGCCCCGGTCGAACTTGCCTTTGTATTTGTCGGACCACTCTTTCGGGACGTGATGTGGAGCGTGCGTCGCGCCCGGCGCGAAGTACACGAAGAACGGCTTGTCGGGGACG
This sequence comes from Gemmatimonadaceae bacterium, assembly GCA_036557635.1. Taxonomy (GTDB): domain Bacteria; phylum Gemmatimonadota; class Gemmatimonadetes; order Gemmatimonadales; family Gemmatimonadaceae; genus AG2. The sequence continues at coordinate 8,190 of DATBHD010000285.1, read as the reverse complement.
AGCGATTTCTGCTGCCGCACCCACTTGATCGCCTTCTCGGTGAGGTCCGTCGTGAGGTGGTATCCCTGCTCGGGTGTTTTCAGTGGCTCCACCGGTGTTGTCCCCTCGAAGAGCGCGGGGTAATACTGATTCGTCTCCCCACCGATGAACCCGTAGAAGTACTCGAAGCCCCCGCCGCCGCTCGGCCAGTGATCGAAAGGTCCGAGGGGACTCGTCTCCCAGACGGGAACCTCGTGGCATTTGCCGAACTGCGCTGTTGAGTAGCCGTTCAACTTCAGGATCTCGGCGAGTGGGGCGCACGTGTTCGGACGAATCGAGTTCTGACCCGGCGCCGAGGTCGCGAGCTCCGTGATCGAGCCCATGCCAACGCTATGATGATTGCGCCCGCACAGGAGCGCCGCGCGCGTCGGCGAGCAGAGCGCCGTCGTGTGAAAGCGGTTGTACTTCAGGCCGCCGGCGGCGAGTCGCTCGAATGTCGGTGTCGCGACGGGGCCTCCGAACGCGCTCGCCGCGCCGAAGCCCACGTCGTCGACCAGCACGATCAGCACGTTAGGCGCGCCGCTCGGTGGACGAAGCGGCACGATCGGCCGATACTTTGTTTCGGGGTCCTTGGCGTCGAAGGTGGTGTTTCCGACCGGCGTGACATCCGGAATGGGCAGCATGTCACGCTGCAGCGCGTCATTGATCGTGTGACTGATGTCCGTCATGAAAAGAGGCTCAATTGATACGGCCCGATATCAATAGCGACACGCTCGCGCGGTATCGTCTCCCGAGGTGTAGCAGATACGCGAGACCCACCTCCAACCGGAATTGGCCCGAAGGCCAATGGTTCACGCGAGACTTGCGCGTAGCCTTGAGGCCGCTGATTATGGAACGCCTTCTCCTCTCGCCGAACACCCTCGAGGCGACATGATGGAACGCCCGGATCTCAGGTACCCGACGTCGCGACGAAGCGGCCTCCTCATCGACCAGATCGGCGACGAGACGATCGTCTACGACCAGCTGCGACAGGAAGCACACGCGCTCAACCGGCTGGCGAGCATCGTCTGGAAACACAGCGATGGAACGCGGTCCGTGCAGGAGCTCGCGGTGATCGTCGGCACGGAGTTGCAGACGAACGCGAATCCATCGATCGTCGAATACGCCCTGGACAAGCTCGCGAGCGCGCACCTGCTCGAGGACGAGACCCTCACGCGCCGCGACGCGGTTCGGCGAATGACGTATGCCAGTGCGGCAGCCGTCGCACTCCCCGCGGTCCTTTCGATCGCTGCGCCGAGTCCGGCGATGGCGGCGAGCACCACGCGGCCTCTCCCCACCCCGTCCTCGGGTAAACAGTCGGATTCCTAGCGTGCCTAACGTGAACCTGTTGCGTTGACGCAACAGTAAGGCTGTCCGCGGTGAACAGGCTTGCGCGCTCCGTCGCCCGTTCAGATCTTACTGGCCCGCTAGGCGCGTCGGTCCAAGGTCGGAACATCTGCTCGAGGAACGTTCGGTGGACCTAGTGTTGCGGCGTGGCAAGGGTCGAACGGAGCACCTCGATCGCGTTGCGTGGTCGACGGGGGTTTCCGTCGATGCCTACGGCATGCTGGTCGGGCTTCGTACCTCCGACCGCGCCGCGTCGTCCGCCTTGCACCGCGTCATTCCCCCTGGTTCGCGATTGAGCGACGAGCGCGAGGTCGATGCGCTGTTTTCCGTCGTCGTTGGCGACGATCGCCGTACGCACGTCCTTTATGAGGACGCTGAACGCACCGCGCACAGCACCGATCTCGACGAGCTGCTCGACACCTTGCAAAGCCAGCTGCATTTCAGGGTCGCGTCATGTGCGCGCACGCATCTCTTCGTGCACGCCGGCGTCGTCGGATGGCGCGGCGGCGCGATTCTGATTCCCGGACGCACACACTCGGGAAAGAGCTCACTTGTCGCGGCACTCGTACGCGCCGGCGCGACGTACTACTCCGACGAGTACGCGGTGCTCGATGACGCGGGACTCGTGCATCCGTTCGCTCGGCCACTCGGCATTCGCGACGCCAGTGGCCGCACCCAGCCGGTCCAACCGGCGTCGCTCGGCGCGGCCATCGGCGATGCGCCGATTCCGGTTCGCATGGTGATCGCTACCAGGTACGTCGCCGGTGACAGAGGAACCGCTCCCGCTCTGTGGGAGCTCAGGCCGATGTCGCCGGGTGAGACGGTACTTGCGCTGTTAGAAAACACTCTCGCCGCGCAGAGTCGCCCAGCCGACGCACTCAGAATTCTGTGCGCGGCCGCGTCGGGAGTGACGTCGTTGCATGGCCCGCGGGGAGACGCCGGCCCAATGGCCACGCGGATACTGGAGCTCTGTTCCACATTTTTACCCTGAGCGAGGCAAACATGGAGCAACCCACCTACCCCAGGTCACGGCACAGTGGCCTCCTCGTCGACCATGTCGGTGACGAGACGATCATTTACGATGAGTCGCGCCAGGAAGCACACTCGCTCAATCGCTCGGCGAGCCTCGTGTGGCAGCACAGCGACGGCGCTCGCTCGGTGCAGCAGTTGGCGGCCCTCGTCGGCAAAGAGCTCGGAGTCGAGCCGGACGAATCGATCGTCGAGTACGCGCTCGACAAGCTCGCGAGCGCGCATCTCCTGGAAGATGCCACCGTGAGCCGGCGCGATCTCGTACGGAAGATCACGTTCGCCGGTGCAGCGGTCGTGGCGTTGCCCGCGGTGCTGTCGATCGCCACGCCGTCAGCGGCGATGGCGGCAAGCGCGGTGCCCACCTTGACCAGCAAGGTCCAGAACAGCCAGGGGCAGAACCAACAGTAGCTCTACGGCCTCGGGCGCATCGAGAACGAAGCCACTTTGTCGTCAGGCGCGAGCGCGACGCGCACATAACGAGAGGCGGACGGGAATACGACCTCGTACGTGTAGACGCGGTCGTCGCCCAGCTCCTCACGGTCGAGGAGGACGAGCCGCTGTTGCGGACCGAGCGCTTGAAGTTGGTTCTTGTAGAACTGCGCCGCATTCGGAAAGAAGCCGGCGCGCACGTAGGCAAACTCGTCAGGCGTCAGTCTGCCGTTGCGGATCGTGTCGAGGAGTCGGCGGACACGATCCGCGACCTGCGGCTCGCGATCGGCGATCGGCGATGGCGGTTTGATCGCCAGGTCGGGATGAATGATCGCGGCGATACCGTCGGCGATGCGCGCGGGATCGGCGTCCGCCGAATTGGCGAGCACGATGACGTCGAGACTGTCGCCTATGAATCGCGAGAGCTGCGTGCGGAATCCCTGCCACGAGCCCCCATGCTCCTGGAGCGGCTTCCCGCCGCGTTGCTCGAGCGCCCATCCCATGCCGTAGGGATACGTCTTTCCGCTCGTGAGGCGCACCGGCATCAGAATCTCCTTCCAACTCTCCGGCTTCAAGATCGCGCGCCGCTTCACGGCGGTGTCCCACGCGACCAGATCACGCACCGACCAGTAGAGCGAGCCGTCGGCGGTGGTGTTCAGCTTCGGCGCGACCCAGCTCTGATTCTCGAGCTTCCCTTCCACGTGCTCGTACCCCGCCGCCCGATTCGGCACGATGTCCGCCTCGCTGATGACGCGCGCCGTCGTCATGCCCAACGGCTTGAACACGCGCTCGGCCAGCACGTCGCCATAGAATTTCCCCGAGACTTTGTGCACGATGAAGCCGAGTAGCGCATAGCCGGTGTTGCTGTAGTTCCAGCGCGAGCCGGCCGGAAACTCCAGCTTCTCGGCGAACGCCATGCGCGCCAGCTCGTCCTCCGTGTAGTCCTTGCGATAGTCGAAGGAGCTGGTGGTGTAGTCGGGAATCCCCGACGTGTGGTTGAGCAGATTGCGCACGGTGATCGCGCGCCAGCTCGCCGGCGCGCCGGGGAAGAACTTGGTGATCGGATCACCGAGCGAGAGCTTCCCGTCTTCCACCTGGAGCATTACCGCCGTCGCCGTGAACATCTTGCCTAACGAACCACTCTGGAAGATCGTTTCATCGGTGACCGGCGCCATCAGCTCCACGTTCGCGAACCCGTACCCGCGCGTCGTCACCTTCCCCTTGTCGACGATCCCCACCGCCACGCCGGGAATTCGCTGCCGCTCCATCTCCGCGTGCATGAAGTCGTCGATCGCGTTCGAGCCGCCCGCGCGACGCAACACGCGGCCCGAATAGCGCCCCGTCGTCTTGCCGTCGCCGAACACTACCTCCCCGTTCACCCACACCGTCTCGATGCCGGTGGACAGCGCATGCGGATTCTCGATCGTCGCGCGGTCGCCGACGGTCGCGGGGTCGAACAGCACCAGATCCGCCGCGAGTCCCGGACGAATGATTCCGCGATCGGTGATCCCGACGTTCGATGCGGCGAGGCTCGTCATCTTGCGCACCGCGTCCTCGAGCGTCAGCACATGCAAATCCCGCACGTAGCGGCCGAGCACTCGCGGGAACGACCCGAATCCGCGCGGATGCGCGCCGTCGAGCGCGCCGTCGCTGCAGAAGTCGGTGAACTTCCAGCGCATGATCGACGCGATATCGCGCTCGTCCATGCCACGCGCGACGACGCTTTCGTCCGCCTGCTGCGCCTGCGACTCGGCGATGAGCGCCATGAGCGTCGTCGCCGGGTCCGAGTGGCGCATCGCCGCGATCTGCGCGATGTCCTTGCCGACATAACTCGTGTCGAGCGCGAAGTCGCCGATCACGAGATCCTCGGGCGCCGCAACTTGCTTGAGAATGAAGTCCGTCTCGGCACGATCGCTGAAATTGCGCTTCGGGTAGAGCACGGTGAGCGTCGACTGCCACATCGTGTACGGATACACGTCGGCGGTGACCTGCACCCCTTCGGCGCGCGCGCGATCGAGAGTCCGAACGAGGCTGTCGCCCTCTCCCCAGAGGCCGCGCATCGCGAGCTTCATGTGCGACACCTGCACCGGCATCCTCGCGACGCGGCCGATCGTGATCAGCTCGTCCAACGCTTGCCAGAAGTTGCGGTCCTCGCTGCGCATGTGGCTGATGTAGCGGCCGCCCAACCCGCCCGCGACTTTCGCAAGCTCTAACACCTCTGATCGCCCCGAATAGATGCCGGGGTCGTACTCCAGGCCCGTCGAGAGCCCCAGCGCGCCGGCGCTCATCTCCTCGCGAACGAGCGCGCGCATGCGCGCGACCTCGGAATCGGTCGCAACGCGCTGAAAGTCATCGCCCATGACGCGGCCGCGAATCGTGCCGTGCCCGACATACGACGCGACGTTGATCGCCGCCGGCTCGGTATCGAGCCGCGCGAAGAACTGGCCCAGCGGAAAGCGCGATTCGCCGTCCTGCCCAACGACGATTGTCGTTATGCCCTGCGACGCCACGGCGAGCGCGTCGCGATGCTGGAACAGTCCGCGATCGTGATGGCTGTGCGTGTCGATGAAGCCCGGCGCGAGCGTCAACCCGTGCGCGTCGACGACGTGGTCATTGGGATTGCGCGTCCAGTGCCCGATCGCGTCGATACGGCCATTCACGATCCGCACTTCCGCGTCGCGCGCCGGTGCGCCGGTGCCGTCGATCACTCTGGCGTTGACGATGAGCGTCGCCGGCGACTGGGCGACAGCGGCGGAGCCGACGAGGGCGAGCGTGGCGAGGGCGAGTCCAGTGAGGCGCATCTGCGAGGGGTGTGGGTGCGCCAATTCTACCGGGGCGTGCGGCAGTTGAACAGTTAGCGGAGATGTCACTTCGTAGTTGAACGGCCGGCCGCAGATGAGCGCAGATGCTCGCAAATAAACGCAGATGGAGTTGACGACTTTTCAAGATTCGTTGGCTCTTTGATCTTTTCCCGAGCGCGGAGTCGCGAAATCGGCGTCCAGGGGGCACATTCGAATCGTGACCACCGAGCTGCGCGACCACCTCCAGGCCGCCCTCACCAGCGCCTACGCCGTCGAGCGCGAGCTCGCCGGTGGTGGCATGAGTCGCGTGTTCGTCGCCGAAGAGCGCGCGCTCGGGCGGCGCGTGGTGGTCAAGGTGCTGTCGCCCGACCTCGCGGCCGGGGTGAACGTCGAGCGATTCCGGCGTGAGATCCAGCTCACGGCGCGGCTGCAGCACCCGCACATCGTCCCCATTCTCAGTGCCGGGGAGATGGACGGGCTGCCCTTCTACACGATGCCTTTCGTCGAAGGTGAATCGTTGCGGGTGCGCCTCGTGCGCACCGGCGCGATGGGCATCGGCCACGTCGTCAACATCCTCCGCGACGTCGCGCGGGCCCTCGACTTCGCGCACGAGAAGGGCGTCGTCCACCGCGACATCAAGCCCGACAACATTCTCCTCGCTGGCGACAGCGCGACCGTCACCGACTTCGGGATCGCCAAGGCGATCGCCGCGTCGCGCGTCGGCGATGAGGAAGACCTCACGATGCTCGGGATCGCCCTCGGCACGCCGCAATACATGGCGCCCGAGCAGATCGCGGCGGACCCGGCGATCGACTGCCGGGCCGACTTGTACTCGTTAGGCTGCGTCGCCTACGAGCTCCTCGCCGGCGAGACCCCCTTCGCCGGACTCGCGCCGTCAGCCCTCTTCCGCGCCCACCTCCTCGACCAGCCGACGCCGATCACGGCCAAGCGAACCGACGTCCCCGACGCGTTGGCCCAGCTCATCGACCGATGTCTCGAGAAGGACCCCGCGCTCCGCCCGAGCTGCGGCCGCGACGTGCTCGCGCTCCTCGAGCGCGCGTCTTCGGTCGTCGCCACGTCGGCCACCGGCGCGGCGCCGGCGCGCGATGCGCTCGCGATCGCGGTCCTCCCCTTCTCCAATCTCGACGCCGACGCCGAGGGTGAGCACTTCGCCGACGGTCTCACCGACGAGGTGATCACCGACCTCTCGATGTTGAAGATGCTCCGCGTCACCTCCCGCCAGTCGGCGATGCGGCTCAAAGGCAGCGATAAGGACGTGCGCACCATCGCGCGCGAGCTCGGCACGCGGTATGTGCTCACCGGCAGTGTACGGCGCGCCGGCACGAACCTCCGCGTCACCGCGCAGCTCGCCGACGCGACGTCCGACGCGCAGGTCTGGGCGGAGAAATACAGCGGCAGCCTCGACGACGTCTTCGACATTCAGGAGAAGCTCTCGCGCCACATCGTCGAGGCGTTGCGCATCCGCCTAACGCCTGACGAGGAGAAACGGATCGCGGAACGGCCCATCCGCGACGTGCGCGCCTACGAGTACTATCTGCTCGCGCGCCACGAGATCTGGAGCTTCACCGGACCGTCGCTCGAGCGCGGGCTGCAACTGATTCGCCAGGCCCAGGACATCGTCGGCGAGAGCGAGCTGCTGCTCGCCGCCGAGGGGCTGATCTACTGGCAGTACGTGAACGTCGGCCTCGTGCCGGTCGAGCGCTACGACGAGTATCTGGAGAAGGGTGAAGCGTGCGCGGCGCGCATGCTCGAGCTGAATCCGGAGTCGGCGAAGGCGTACAGCATTCGCGGCTCGGTGCGTATGCATCGCGCGGACCCGCGCGGCTCGCTGGAAGACTTCAAGCGCGCCCTCGTCCTCGACCGCAACGACCCGGAAGCCCTCCTCTGGCTCGGCTACGGCTACGCCGTGGCGGGGCGCGTGCCGTTGGCGCGCGCGCTGATGGAACGTCTGCAACAGGTCGATCCGCTCACGTCGATCAATCTCTCGATGTGCGGCATCGTCGCGATGTTCGACGGCCACTACGAGGAGGCGCTGCGCTGGACGCAGCGGTCGGTCGACGTCGACCCGGGCAATCCCACGACGCGGATGATGCACGCCAACGCCCTCGCCGCGAACGGCCGCGTCGACGACGCGCGCGGCCTCCTCCACACCGTCGCGAACGAGAAGCCGACGATGGCCTGGGCGCGCCTCGCCTGCGCGATGGCCGACGCGCTGAGCGGCGATCGTGAGCGAGTGCTAAAGTCGATTACCCCCGACCTGCGCGAGGCCGCCGCCTGGGACGACATCTTCTCCTGGTGGATGGCGGACTGCTACGCCTTGGTCGGCGAGCGTGCCGCGGCGCTCGATTGCGTCGAGCGCATGATCGAGCTCGGGATGATCAACTACCCCTTCCTCGCGCAGCACGAGCCCTTCATCGCCCCCATCCGTGGCGAGCCGCGCTTCACGGCGTTGATGGAGCGGGCGCGGAAGCAGTGGGATGCGTTCGTGCCTTAGTGTCATCTCGAGCGCAGCGCTTGCCCCGAGAAGCGCGAGCGACGAGGGAGG
>DATBHD010000284.1:0-30842 GCA_036557635.1 Gemmatimonadaceae bacterium | reverse complement strand
CGTCGACGCCGAGGTGAATGCCGGCGGCTTTCATCAGTATTTCTTCAACTCGTCGGGGCAGTACGCCGGCGACGCACTCGCCGGTTACGAGCTCCTCGGCGCGGAGGAGTATGCCGCCATCATGCGCTCGGCGATCGCGACCTTCGAGATCGATCGGGAGCAGCTAGAGGCGTTCGAGGCCGAGGATCCCGAGACGCTCGCCGAATCGCCGATCCACTCCGCGCTGCGCGAGGTGGACCAGCGGTACTACGCGTTAGGCGATCGGATCTACCATGCCTGGGCGGTACTTGCGGTGAGCAAACCCGAGGTGTTTTGAGCTATGAGCTGAGAGCTCTGCGCTCTCAGCTACTGCCTTCACTTGCCGCCGCTCACATCTCACCCGTTGTCGCGAGATGGCAGCCGCGAGACTCTAGCCCTGAGGCTGGAGCTTGAGACGGTTGAGTGACGAAGCCCGGCGCTGATGCGCTTTTTTCGGCTCGCCCTTCTCGGCTCGCCCTTCTCGGCTCGCCGTTATACCCAACCCCGCTAAGGCGCCAGAATGAGAATGTGCTTGGTCTCCTTCTCGACCCTCGCGCGCGAGTAAACGAGCGGGAAGTACTCTCCTCGCCCCCAGAGCGCCAGCAGGTCCGCATAGTGCGGACTCTCCGGCTGCGCCGATTGGCCCGGGACGTTGATCGCCACCGAATTGTCGAAGTCGGCGAGATCGATGATCTCGCGGTAGGACGCGCCCGCGGTCTGGCGGAAATTCGCTCCGCCCGTGGCCATCACCGTGTTGCCGTCGCCTCCGCGGGCAAGGGGTGGCAGATCGAACGCGGCGGCGACCGGGTGTTTCATCTCGACGACGTGCAGTGCCCCCCAGGGCCGGCTCGCCGCGTTAGGCCCGAGTCGTCGCGTGAGCGTCGCGGCGGCGCTGTCGAGCGCGGCGACGGCGATCGCGTCACCCCGGCCGCCGGCACGGAGCACACTGTCGACGACCGACCAGCTCACGCGATCGCGCAGCACGCGCGCGACCTCGCGCGGATACACGGCCTCGGCGACGAGCCGGTCGAGCGCGCTGGACCATGCCTCGAACACCATCGGCGCGTGCGCGTCCTTGGCCATGTGGAAGTCCCATGTCGCCAGCGAGCGCACCTCCGCCCGGGAGCCGGCCCCGGCGCGCGTCGCCGCGGCGACCATCGACGGCACAAGCTGACGCGCGAGCAGCGACAGGTCGTCGAGCTGCAGGCGCTCGAAGTCGCGCACCGTGAACTTGGCGTTCTCGCGCAAGACCTCGTGCAGCCGCTGGGCGCGGTACGACGGATGAGGAAACTCGTAACTTATCGGCGTGTCGTAGCCCGCCGGCATGTACCGCAGGATGTCGTCGTTCGCGGTCGCGATGTAGCCGGTGGACGGGTTGTAGGACTGCGGCAGCTGGTCGATCGACAGGAAGCCCTGCCATTCGTATCGGCCGTCACCGGAAACAGGGAGCAGCCCTGACCAGCTGCGCTTGGGCATCAGCCCCGACGCGATCCACCCGATGTTTCCGTCGACGTCGGCGTAGACCATGTTTTCGTCAGGCATCTTCCAGCGCGCCATCGCGTCGCGGAACTGCTGCCAGTTCTGGGCACGGTCGAGGGAGAGTGACGCGAGGTACGCGGCGGTCCCTGGCTCCTGTCCCACCATGCGCACGACGATCGCGCGGCCGCGCTCCTTGTCGACGCTCAGCACCGGTCCATGCGCGCTGTACGAAAGCGTCACGACGCGCGGCGCTTCGCCTCGCACCGCGATCGTATCCTGCACGAGCTGGAGCTTTGCCGAGCTGGATTCCTCGATGTACAGGTCCTGCTGATCCATCCCGACGATGGTGAGACCGAACGCGATGCGCTCGTTATGCCCGATCGCGACGCCGGGGCTCGCGGGCTCCCCGGAGCCGATCACGTTCCAGCCGGGCGCGACCAGGTGCGTGATGTATCGGACGCCGGGATTCGTGATTGCTCGATGCGGATCGTTCGCGAGAATCGGCTTTCCGCTTGCTGTCTTCTTTCCACTCACGACCCAGTTGTTCGATCCCTCGATGCGGCTGAACGCGACGTCGGTGTAGACTTGCCCCATCCCCCCGAGTGCGTTGAAATCGAGGCCACCGAGATCGAGTCCGGGCACCGGATCCAGATCGCGGTGCGGATACGTGTCGAGCAGCTCATTGGCGCGCTGCGCGCCCAGGAGCGAGACGAGTCGCGCGTGCAAGAGCTCGCTGGTGCCATTCTCCACGCCACTCAACGACGTGACGCGCGTGAGCGGTATCTCCGGACTCCAGCGCTCGGGGAGAAATCCGAGGATCGAGAATTCGATCGGCAGCTTGTTCGGGTGCGCACGGACTTCGTCGATGTATGCGTTGACGCCGCTCACGAACGCGGTGACGAGCGCGCGCGCGTCCGGCGCATAGCTGCTCCATTCGGCCGCCGTATCGCCGCGATACTTGAACAGCCGCGCCAGGCGGTCGCGCGTGACGTATCCCGGACCGAGCACTTCGGCGAGTCGTCCCTCCCCGGCCCGGCGCCAGATCTCCATCTGAAACAGACGATCCTGCCCGGCGACGTAGCCTTGAGCAAAAAAGAGGTCGTGCGCGGTGCGGGCGTAAATGTGAGGCACACCCCATCGATCGCGCCGGACCTCGACGGCGCTGTCCAGACCCGTTAGGCGGACGTGGCCATCGAGCGTCGCGAGACGGGCCCGCGCCGAATCCCGCATGGCGCTCTTGGAGAGATGGGCGAAGACGCCGCTCGGCGGCGGCGTCGTGAGGCGGTCGGATTGCGCGTGCGCCCCCACGCGCGCGGCGGCCGTGATGGCGAGAGCCGCGATCATGACGAGACGTTGTTTCACGGCGACGAATCTATCGCACGCGGTCGCCGAGTCGACTCCAGCGGATGTCGGTGACGAAGGGAATCGGCCGGTCGCTCGTATCCGGATTGCACACCGGCGGGTCGTCGCCCGCTCCCGGGCGATACGAGTAGTACACGACGAGCGGCTTCCCCCGCACGTTCGCTTCCGGGACGACGCCCCAATAGCGACTGTCCTTCGAGCAGTAGCGGTTGTCGCCCATCATGAAGTAGTGCGCCGCCGGAATGAGCAGCGGGCCCCAGTTGTCGTGCAGCGGCGTCTCCGGCGCGGAGCCGAAGCGCGTGTTCTTCAGCTCGATCTTGTGCTGCCAGGAGAAGAGATCGCTCGTCGAATTCGCCTCTGACGGATCCACGTGGTTCGTCGCCGCCGCGAATCCCTGGCGCTGGGGCAGGCCATTCACGTAGAGCAGGCCGCCGCGCATGTACAGCGTGTCACCCGGCATTCCGACGAGTCGTTTCACGAGTGTCGGCTGCGGATCTTCGGGTTGATCCACCTGCGGCGGTGAGACGAATACGACGACGTCACCGCGCTTCGGGTGGGAGTAGCCGGGCAGATGTGAATTCGTGAATGGAATCGTCGGGCCGTACACCAGCTTGTTGACGAACAACCAATCGCCGACGAGCAGCGTCGGGATCATCGAGCCCGACGGAATGCGATACGCCTCGACGAAGAGCGTACGGATGACGAGATAGATCGCGACGGCGCCGGCAATGGATTTGAACGTCTCCCATGCAGCGGTGCGGCGAGCACCACGGCTCGCTGCTCGCGGCGCTTTGTTTCCCCGCGCCTGCGCGACGACGTTCTTCTTCGGCGATCGGTTCTTGGTAGACGAAGACAAAGGGTCTAGGGCCTAGGTGCTAGAGGCTAGGGATTGCGTCCCGCGAAATCTATTCGACGTACGCTCCTCGTGGCTTCGTTGTTCCTCTTGCAGAAACATCAAAGGGGCGCGCGGCTTTCGCTGCGCGCCCCTCTTGAATGACAAGGCTCCGCGACTCAGGGCGCCTTGAGATGCTTGTTGACGAGCTTGGTCATCTCGAACATCGAGACCTTGCCCTTGCCGCCGAACACCGCCTTGAGCTTCTCGTCGGCGTTGATCATGCGGCGCTCTTTCTGATCTTGCAATCCGTTGCGCTTGATGTACTGCCAGAGCTTCTTGGTGACTTCGGTGCGCGGCATCGGGCTTGCGCCCACCACCATGCCCAGCGCGGCACTCGGCTGCATTGGCTTCATGAATGCCGGATTCGGTGCTCGCTTCGCGCCTGCGCGCTTGGTGCGTCTCGCCTTGCGGGCACCACCACGCTTCTTGGCGCCAGCGCGTTTCGCACCCTTCTTCGCGCCACGTCTCGCTTTTTTCGCTGCCATTCTCTCTCCCGGTAGATGGAATGGTGACGGCTTTCACTCTGAAAAGCGCTCGTTTTCACTCTGTGCACGAGCGCCCTTCGGGGCGAAAAGTATGTCGGCCGCTCGTGAGCGCAATAGGGGAGTGTCGCGTTGTCACTCTGAGATTCGCGTTTCTTCGCTCTGGCGGTGGTTGGTGATTGGTCGTCGGTGATTGGTCGTTCGAGGCAATCATTCACCGATCACCAACCACCAACGACCGGCACTCACCGCATGTGCGCGGCGAGCCAATCGGCGATCGTTCCCAGCACCTCGACACGCACGTTCTTCGAGGGCAGCGCGGCGTAGCCACTCGGATTTCCCACCGGATCAGCGAGAAAGAGGTGATCCGTCGAGGGGAATGGCTTCATCGTCACGTCGCCGTTTCCCGCGGCACGAAACGCCGACGCGAGCTCCACCGCTTGCTCGGGCGTGACCTGCTTGTCCGTCGCGCCCTGCACGATCAGCACCGGCTGCTTCACGCGCTTCGCCGTCGCGATGGGATCGTAGTCGAGAAAGAAATGAACCCACGGCTGTGCCGCCGCCGCGGAATCGAGCTTCTGCGCCATGTCGCGCAGTGCGGAGTCCCGTCGTGCGCCCGTGAGGTGCAGCATCGAGTCGGCCGCGTATTCCTGCTGATACTTGAGAATCGCGCGCCCGGTGTGCGACGGTCCCGCCATGAGCACGATCGCGCGCAGCTTCGGATCGGTCGCCGCCACCATCGGCGCGATCATGCCACCTTCACTGTGCCCAACGAGTCCGAGACGCGTGCCGTCGATGTCTTTTCGCGTGCGCAGATACGCGAGCGCCGCGCGGATGTCGTCGGCGAAATCCGCCGACGTCGGTCCCTTCGGTCCCATGTCCGATCCACCCGCACCGCGGTCGTCGAGTCGCAACACGGCGATACCGCGCCGGCCTAACGTATCCGCGATCTGACGGAAGGGCCGATATCCATTCACGCCGGGAATGGACTCGTCGCGCTCCTCCGTTCCCGATCCCGTGATCGTGACGATCGCCGGCGCGCCGCGGCTGGGGCGCACTTTCGGAAGCGTGAGGGTACCGGCGAGCGTGAGTCCCGCCGGCGTGTGCACCGTCACTTCTTCGGCGGTGTACGGCGCGTCGCTCGGCGCCGAGTAGTCGGGCTTCGCGATCGTCGCCGAGACGCTGGCTCCCTCGACGCGCACGACACGCACATTCTGCGACGGAACCGCGATGCCGGTGAGGCGGCCGTCGGTGCCGACGGAGACGTTCATCACCACGCCGCCGAGCGCGAGGTGCGCGGAGTCGGAGCCCACCCACGTCACGGTGAGCGGCACGGTCGCCGCGCCCTCCGACGCAAAGAGCGGAACCTCGGCCGACTGCCCGCCGACGGCGCGGGCACGCATCACCGCCTGCTCGAGCAAGCCCATCGACGGATTGAAGTACGCGATCGCGCCCGCCTTCGTCGCGAAGTGCAGCGTTCGGCCCTGCAGCGCGACCGTCATGCTGTCGCCCTCGAGCTCCATCGTCGCATGCGTGCCGACGGTATCGGAGCCGCGATACGCCCACGTTTCGAAGCGCGACATCGTTCCGTCGGCCGCAAGCGTCCCCGCATAACGAAGGTGGACACCGCGAGCGGGACTCACGAAATCGCCGTCGAGCCGATTGGGAGTGCGGGTCACTCGCTCGACGGCGAGCGTGTCCTTCCCCATCAGCATGACGAAGGTCGAGGGTTGCTGCGCGGCGGCCGTGGCCGGCGCGAGCAGGACCGCGGAAACGACGAAGTGCTGCAAACGCATTCTCATTTTGAAGTCTCCTGTCTCCAGGCAAAGTACGAGTAGACGACCGAGCCAGCAGCGGCGGAACCGACCGCGGCGATGCCTAACGCGAACGTCCAAACGCTGGGCAGCGCCGCGGCGATGAGTAAAACGAACCCGGCGCCGGCGAGCAGATACCCGCCGACGCGGTGCGTCCGCGTCCACACGCGCTCATTGCTGAGCGTCCATGGAGTGCGGATGCCGAACCACCAGTTCGACCGCGCGCGGGGCAGCGCGTTGCCGAGGATGACGAACTGCAACCCGACGAGTGCGGGCGCCACGCGCGCCATCGAGATGGGCCACCCGAGCGAGCTGCCGACGAGCGCGACATGCATAACGGCAAAGAGCGCGACGAGCGAATTCACAAGCAGGTCGTACGTGTCGCCGAACTTCGCGTAGTTCGCGCGACGCGGATCGATCCGGGGGAGAAAGCGCAGCAGCAGCCACACCAGGAGCATCACGCCGGGGAGAAGGAAGGCGCCCTCGGCGCGGCTGCCGTAGCGATTCACCTCGCCGTGGAGATTCCAGTGCACCGGCATCCGCTCGGGCAGCCGCGTGTAGACGGCCGCCGAGAAGGCGATTGCCAAGACGATGAACGCGGGCGCCAGCCATTTACGCATGCCTGGCTCCGCCGGACTTCGTCCGGCCGCGCGCCGTTTTCGAGGGACGCACCCACTCGAGCAAGTGGTCGACGAGGTCCTGGAAGACCGTGGTGTTCAGCTCGTACACGATCTGCTGTCCGTTGCGCTCCGAGAGAATGAGCCCGGCGTCGCGGAGCGCGCCGAGGTGGCGCGAGACGGTGGCCCACGCCGTGGGGAAATGCTCCGCGATCTCGCCGGAAGTCTTGGGTCCGTCGCGGAGGAGGCGGAGGATCTCGCGCCGGGTCGGGTCGGCGAGCGCGCGGAAGGCATCCATGGGGCGGATAATATTAGATAATTAGCTGATTAGGCAAGTAACGAATCATTCATTTTTTTGATTGGTCTCGCAGGGATTGGGTGCCGGTGGATTCCGGCATTGGTTGCGGATTGCTCGGATGAACTCGGATCATTCCTCGCGGAGCGAAGGCTCCTTGCACCGGCCGTCGCTGCTGGAAAAGGAGTTGACGCACGAGATCATCGGCGCGTTTTACGAGGTGTACAATGCGCTGGGTTACGGCTTCCTCGAGCGGCTCTACAAGCGGGCGCTGGAGATCGCACTTCGCCGACGAGGTCTGATTGTCGAGCGGGAATTCCCGATCGCGGTGTCCTTTCAAGGACAGGAGATCGGACACCATCGCCTCGATATGTTCGTTGAGCGACGGGTCGTCGTTGAAGTCAAATCCACGCGCCAACTAACTGACGCTGACAGGCGTCAGCTGTTGAGCAGTGTCACCGCGGCGAATCTCGACGTGGGCCTACTACTTCATTTCGGGCCAAAGGCGGACTTCAGGCGCATTCTCGGAAAACGGATGCCTAACGTGAAGAGGAGTGATCCGGAAGATCGGAATGATCCGTGATCCCCTGCCGTGCCGGTCGAGAATCATCCGCGGGCATCAGCCCGCCAGAAGAGCCATCATCCGCAAATCATGCGGATCCGCCGTCGCGTCGTCATCCGCGATCTCCATGTTCTGCTGCGGCGTCTCCAGGATCAGCGGAATCTCCTGCGCGCGCCGATCCGCCACCAGCCACCTGAATGGCTCGGCGCCGATCGTGCCGTCGCCGAGGAGCACGTGACGATCCTTGTTCGACGCGAACGCGCCCTCGCTGTCGTTGAGATGGAAGAAGCCCGGCGGCTCCCCGGCGGCGCCCTCGAACTCGTCGAGGACGCGCGTCAGCGCGTCACGAGAGGCGCGGATGTCGTAGCCCGACGCCCAGAGATGGCAGGTGTCGAGACCGTAGCCGGTACGTGCGCGAACGCGCTCGGGAACGTGCTGGAGAATTGCCGCTACCTCGGCGGCCGTTCGGGCGAACGTTCGTCCCGCGCCAGCCGTGTTCTCGACCAGAACGCGCGTGTCGCCCGGCACCTGCTCGAGCGCGTACGCAATTGCCGACGCGACGCGCTCGGCGGCGGCGGTCGTATCGCCGTCGATCGCCGCGCCGGGATGAAAGCAGACGACGCCGATTCCGAGTCGCGTCGAGCGCTCCAGCTCTTTCGTCAGGCCGTCGCGCGCGCGCGTCCACTTGTCCGCTTCGGGCGTCGCGGTGTTCAGCACGTACGCGGCGTGCGCGACGACATGGCGTGGCGCGATCTCGGTCTCGGCGAGCGCGGTCCGAAATCGATCGACGCGCTCGGGGCGAATCGAGGTCTTGTCGCCGTAGTACTTCGGGATCGCGGTGAAGATCTGCAGCGCCTTCATCCCCGC
This sequence comes from Gemmatimonadaceae bacterium, assembly GCA_036557635.1. Classification (GTDB taxonomy): domain Bacteria; phylum Gemmatimonadota; class Gemmatimonadetes; order Gemmatimonadales; family Gemmatimonadaceae; genus AG2. Next base: position 22,451 of record DATBHD010000284.1, on the reverse strand, counting down.
GCGCCCGGCGCGGCGAACGGCCATGTCGATGCCGCCGTTGTCGACTGTGTGCGCCCCGAGATAAAGAGACATGTTGTGTTGAGCGCAGAGGGTAGAGGGTAGAGGGTAGAGGGTAGAGGGTAGAGGGTAGAGGGTAGAGGGTAGAGGGTGGAGGGTAGAGGGTAGAGGGTGGAGGGTGGAGGGTAGAGGGTAGAGGGTGGAGGGTAGAGGGTAGAGGGTGGAGAGTAGAGGGTAGAGGGTTGAGGGTAGAGGGTAGAGGGTAGAGGGTGGATGGTGGAGGGGCAAACGTATAGGCGCGCCGTGCACCACGCTCTACGCTCTACGCTCTACGCTCCACGCTCTGCCCTCTACCCTCAACCCTCTACCCTCTACCCTCTACCCGCTATTCCCCTTTCTCCTCTTTCTTCGAGAGATCCAGCATCCGCGACCCCTCGACGTACTCCACGCTCTGCGGATTGCGGAGGCGCGCGATTCGCTTCACGACATCGCTGATGCGCTTGGCTTGCTCGAGAATGATGAGCGCTTGCTCATTCGTCTCGCCGCGGTCGTTGAGCTCCATCAGCAGGAGCTCGGCGTGGCCGAGGAGGGCGGCGAGGGGGTTGTTGATCTCGTGCTGGAGAGCGATCGCCGTCTCGCCGATCCCGGCGCGCCAGCGCGCGATCGCGAGCTCCGCCTCGGCCTTGCGCCGCACGACGTTCTGCGCGCTCCGCCGCTCGGCGATGACGAGTCGCGCACGCAGGTGCTCCGCCGACGCCGGCTTCGCCACGTAGTCGTCCGCACCCGCGTCGAGAACCGCCGCGAGATCGCCGGGCTGATCGCGTCCCGTCAGCACGAGGATGAACGTCTCGTGCTTGTCGTCGAGTTGACGAATGCGACGACACACTTCGATGCCGTCGAGCCCGGGCATGATGATGTCGAGCACGACGAGCGGCGACCGCGTCGCCTGATAGCGCGTCCACGCCAGGTGGCCGTCAGCCACCGCCTCCGCCTCGTGGCCGAGCTCATCGAGCAGGGCGCAGAGGAGCGCGCAGGTCGTCGCGTCGTCGTCGGCAACGAGAGCTTTCATCGGCCGGGAAGGTCGAGTGTACTCGAGGTTGGACCGGAGCTGCGCCGTCGACTCACTGGAGTCGGCCAACGCGGACGATGCGGGTGGCTGTTGCGTCGGAGTGTTCGTATTGTCCTCCCCCTCCCCCTCCCCCTCCGCCGTCGGCGGGGCCCACCACCCAGGATACGGCAATCTCTTGCCCGTCGACGGCGACGTCGGGGTCGGTCGCGGCACCGATACCGGTCGAGCCGCGAACGCGCTCGCGAAAAATGTGGCCCCAGTCGCGAGAAATCGCGAGTCCAATCTGCGGCGACGATCCACTCGGCTCCTCATACGCGACCGCGACCGTCCCCTGATCTGCCGCGATCGCCGTGTTCGTAAGGCGATCGCCGTACAGAACCGTGACAGCCGGCTCGTAGCTCTTCCCCGCACTCATCGAGTGGGCGTAGAACACCCCCACGCCCTCGGGCGCGTGCATCGCGTAGGCGACGTGCACGAAGCCCGCGCTGGCCGCGATGGATGGCGCCGGCCGGCGGCAGCCGGATGTGCTGACGTCTGCCGTGTCGACGCGGATCGCGGGACGCCAGGTTCTGCCAGCATCAGGCGAGACCGCGGCGAGGAGCAGCGCGCTGCTATCGGGCCGCACCGACCACCACGCGGCCGTCAATGACCCGTCCTGCTGTCGCGCGATGCGCACCGAACGCGGACACGCGTGCGCGTCGCCGGCGGGGATGACGTTCACCGACGTGTCGCTCACGAGGCGCACGCGCCCCTTCCCGTCGACGGTGAGCCGGGCGTCGGCCGCCCGCGTCGTGCCGGACAGCGTTTGCGGATCGGTCCACGCGACATCGTCACCGGTGCAGGCCGCCGCGACGACTGCCGTCGTGAGCAGCAGCGCGCGCAAGATCCTGATAGCTTGAGGGGGTCTAGAAGCAATCATCGTTTTTCAGGCGCACAGCGAAATTAACGGACGAAATCTCCCGTCGTTGCGAACGCGGCGTGTCGCCGTGCGAAGGCGTACCGCGAGGTCGCAGAATCGTCCTGAATTAGACAATCCACATCGAGCACACCCCATGGCCGCACCTGCCACAACCGCGAAGCGCCCCCGCCCCCGCCCCCGGCCGTCGAAGGAAGATGCCGAGCGCGACAACCGGCCGGCTGCGCGCGCCGCCGCTGAATCGAAGCAGGCGAAAGAGACGATTGCGCCGACGAGCGCGCCGCTCGCCGGATTCACCGGCACACGCCGCGTTCCGGCGCCCGTGAACGAGCCAGTGAAAGGCTACGCGCCAGGATCGCCGGAGAAGAAGGAGCTCAAGAAGCGTCTCGAGCAAATGGCGAAAGAGCGAATCGAGATTCCGCTGATCATCGGCGGTAAGGAGATTCGCACGGGCGAGACGGCGCAATCGGTGATGCCGCACGATCACCGGCACGTGCTCGCCGACTGGCACAAGGCGTCGCCGAAGCACGTTCAACAGGCCATCGACGCGAGCCGCGAGGCTCGCGTCGAATGGGCGAATTGGGCCTGGGAAGACCGAGCGGCGGTTTTCCTCAAGGCAGCGGAGCTGCTCGCGACAACCTGGCGCGCCACGTTGAATGCCTCGACGATGCTGGGTCAATCGAAGACCGCGTTCCAGGCGGAGATCGATGCCGCCTGCGAGCTGATCGACTTCTGGCGCTACAACCCGTTTTACGCGCAGGAGCTCTACGCGGAACAGCCGCTGTCGACGCCGTCGATGTGGAATCAGCTCGACTACCGGGCGCTCGAGGGATTCGTGTACGCGGTGACGCCGTTCAACTTCACATCGATCGGCGGCAATCTCCCGGCGGCGCCCGCGCTGATGGGCAACACGGTGATCTGGAAGCCAGCGTCCAGCGCGATGTTGTCGGCCTACTACATCATGAAGCTGCTCGAGGCGGCGGGACTGCCGCCGGGCGTGATCAACTTCGTACCGGGCGACGCGGCGGCGGTCTCGGAGGTCACGTTAGGCAGCCGCGACCTCGCCGGCGTTCACTTCACCGGCAGCACCGCCGTCTTCAACAGCATGTGGAAGACGGTCGGCGCGAACATGTCTCGTTATGCATCGTACCCGCGCATCGTCGGCGAGACCGGGGGCAAGGACTTCATCGTCGCGCACAAATCGGCGGATCCTCAGGCGCTCGCGGTCGCCATCGCGCGCGGCGGGTTCGAGTATCAGGGACAGAAGTGCTCGGCGGCGAGCCGCGTGTACGTGCCGCGCTCGTTATGGTCCGAGGTGAGAGACCGCACGGTGGCGATGATCGAGGAGATGCGAATGGGGGACGTCGCCGATTTCCGCACCTTCATCGGCGCCGTGATCGACCAGAAGGCGCACCGCAGGATCTCCGAGTACCTCGCCGACGCAAGGAAAAACGCCACCGTCGTGACCGGCGGCAAAGCCGAGGACAAAGAGGGATACTTCGTTCAGCCGACACTGATCGAGACGGACGACCCCGGCTACCGGCTCCTCTGCGAGGAGATCTTCGGCCCGGTGGTCACGGCGCACGTGTACGATGACGCGCGCTGGGAGGAGACGCTGCAGATCGTGGACACGACGTCGCCGTACGCGCTCACCGGCGCGGTGTTCGCGAACGATCGCGGCGCGATTCGAGAAGCGATGATGGCGCTTCGCAACGCCGCGGGCAATTTCTATGTGAACGACAAGCCGACCGGCGCGGTCGTGGGCCAACAACCTTTCGGCGGCGCGCGCGGTTCGGGAACGAACGACAAGGCGGGGTCGAAGTTGAATCTCGTGCGCTGGGTGAGCCCGCGCGCGATCAAGGAGACCTTCTCGCCGCCGTTGGATTACAAGTACCCATATATGACAGAGGAGTGAGGACCAAAGCGTGAGCACGCTTTGGATCATCGCAAGCAGAAATGGTCATGCGTCGAGCCTGGGTAGTCACCTTCATCGCGTTAGGCGCCTGCTCGGCGAGGGCGCAGCCCGGCCGCCGGAGCCAGCGCGGCACGGTGACGCAATCCATCAACGGCACCGAGATTAGCATTCGCTACTTCCGCCCCGTCCTTCGCGGGCGAACGCCCTTCCCCGACGTCGTCAATTGGGGACGCACCTGGACGCCCGGCGCCGACAGCGCGACGCGCGTCGAGACCACCGGCGACCTCGAGATCGAGGGGAAGACGCTGCCCCAGGGGAAATACAGCCTGTGGCTCATCCCACAGGAGAAGGACGCCTGGACGGTCATCTTCAACCGCAGCGCGAACGCGTTCCACCTCTCCTACAACGAGGGCGAGGACGCGCTCCGCGTCCAGGCGCGCCCCACGACGTCCGCGCAACCGGTCGAGACGCTCGAGATATCCTTCCCGCTCGTCGATGCCGATTCGGCGGTCATGCAGATGCAGTGGGGACCGGTCGTCCTCCCATTGCACGTGCACGCCCGTTAGGGTGCGTGCGAGTGTCGGCATCCACTCATCGCGGGGCGACGCCCTACGAGCTCGGCGTCACCGTCGCCGCGGCTGATCTCGACGAACGCGCGCACGTCAACAACGTGGTCTACGTCCGCTGGGTGCAGGACGCCGCCGCGGCGCACTGGAAAACCCTCGCGCCCGAAGGCACGCGCGACGAACTCGCCTGGGTCGCGCTCCGACACGAAATCGACTATCTCAGCCCGGCGGTGCTCGGCGACGCTGTCGTCGTGCGCACCTGGGTCGGCGTCGCCAAGGGACTGAGCTTCGAGCGATTCACCGAAATCCGCCGGCAGGGTGATGGACGGCTGCTGGCGCAGGCGCGCACCTTGTGGTGTCCCGTCGACGCCCGCACGGGCAAGCCGCAGCGCGTGAGCGCCGAGGTTCGCGCGCGTTGCTCGGTGCCGGCATCCGAAGGAGATCGTTATGGATGACAACGGACATGAAGGATTGGTGGTTCTCGATCGGAATGACGTGACGCGTCTGTTGCCGATGCGCGAATGCGTCGACGTCATGGCGGCCGCGCTCGCGACGGTGGCGCGCGGAAACGCGATTCTGCCGCTTCGTCCGATGATTCGGCTGCCCGATTCGCCGAACATCTTCGCGCTCATGCCGGCGTACCTCGGCGAGCCGAAGGCGGTCGGCGTCAAGGTGCTCACCGTGTTCCCGGTGAATCACGGGACGCCAATCGATGCGCACCAGGGCGCGGTGCTCTTGTTCGAGGCGGAGCATGGGCGTCTCCTCGCGATTCTCGACGCGACGACGGTGACGGCGATTCGCACCGCCGCCGTCTCGGCCGTGGCGACGCGGCTGCTCGCCCGGGACGACGCGGAGGACCTCGCCATTCTCGGCGCCGGCACGCAGGGGACGATGCACCTCGAGGCGATGACCATCGTTAGGCCGATCCGACGCGTGCACGTGTGGAGTCGCACGACCGAGCATGCGCGCTCCCTCGTCCAGTTGGCGCGCGAGCGCTTCGATCTGCAGGCGGAGGTCGCGTCGACGCCGGCGCACGCGGTCGAGCGTGCCTCGATCGTGTGCACGACCACCGCGTCGCCGACGCCGGTGCTCGAGGGAGCGTGGCTGCGCCCCGGTACGCACATCAATGCCGTTGGCGCGTGCATTCCGACGACGCGTGAGCTGGACACGGACACCGTGCGTCGCGCACGACTCTACGTCGACCGGCGCGAGTCGGCGCTCGCCGAGCCGGGCGACATCCTCATGCCGCTCGAGGAGGGCGCGATCTCGACCGACCACATCATCGCCGAGGTCGGCGAGCTGTTGTTGGAGAGGGGCGCGGGTCTCGGGCGCCAAAGCGACGACGACGTCACGCTGTTCAAGTCCCTTGGCCTGGCGGTCGAAGATCTCGCCGCCGCGCATCATGTCTATCGTAAGGCAGCCGCGGACGGGTCCGGCAACTGGATCGTGCTCGGCGGGATGCACGAGGAGACGCACGCGGAGCTTCACGCGTGACGACGCCGACGCTGGTCGCGAGCACGATCGAGGAGATCACCGCGGCCCAGGAACGCATCGCCGGCACGGTGCTGCGCACGCCGCTCGTGCGTCTCTACGTCGACGCGCCGGATGAGATCTGGCTCAAGCTCGAGTGCCTGCAGCCGATCGGCTCGTTCAAACTGCGCGGCGCGACGAACGCGATGCGTCGTCTCGCGGAAGAGTCGCCCGAGCGCCTCGCGAGCGGTGTCTACACCGCGAGCGCGGGCAACATGGCACAGGGAGTCGCGTGGGGAGCGCGTGTGTTAGGCATCCCCTGCACCGTCGTCGTTCCCGACAGCGCGCCCTCGGCCAAGCTCGCGGCCATCGAGCGACTCGGCGCGCGCATCGACAAGCGGCCATTCGACGCGTGGTGGCGCGTGATCGCCGAGCACGGCGATCCGCGTCTCCCCGGGACGTTCATTCATCCCTTTGCCGACGCCGATGTGATGGCGGGGAATGGGACGATCGCGCTCGAGATTCTGCAGGATCTGCCTAACGCGAAGGCGATTCTCGTTCCGTACGGGGGCGGCGGCCTGGCCTGTGGCATCGCCGCCGGCGCGCGTGCCGCCTGGCCTGGTCGTCCGCCGCGTATCTTCGCGTGCGAGGTGGATACCGCGTCGCCGCTCGACGTCGCGCTCCGCGCCGGGCAGCCGGCGACGGCGTCCTACGTGCCCAGCTTCGTCGACGGGATCGGATCGAAGCGCGTTGCCGACGAGATGTGGCCGCTCGTTCGCTCGCTGCTCGAGGGCGCGATCGTCGTTCCGGTACAAGCGGTCGCCGACGCCGTTAGGCTGCTGGTCGAACGTGCGCGCGTCGTCGCGGAAGGAGCCGGCGCCGCCGCGGTCGCCGCGGCTCTGGCGGGCCGCGTCGCGAAGGGACCTCTCGTCTGCATCGTCTCCGGCGGGAATATCGATCTGGCGAAGCTCGGCGCGATACTGAGGGGAGAGCTGCCCTAGTAAGTGCGCAGAGAAGAACGGCGCGTCGAGAAGGGCGAGCCGAGAAGGGCGAGCCGAGAAGGGCGAGCCGAGAAGGGCGAGCCGAGAAGGGCGAGCCGAGAACAGCGAGCCGAGAAGGGCGAGCCGAAAGGAGCGAGCCGAAAGGAGCGAGCCGAGAACAGCGAGCCGACACGCGCGCATCGAAGACCGCTCAGCCGCGAGCGCCCAGCGATCAGCGATCAGCGATCAGCGATCAGCGAGCCTAACGAGGAACGCGGGCGCGCTGAGCGCGCCCGCGCATCCGAATCCATGCTTGCCGCTGTAGGCGGTAGCTCGAAGCTGAGCTGCGTGCGAAGCGCCCCTCTCGATTCGCCCTTTCCGCTCGCTCTCTTCGGCTCGCTCTCTTCGGCTCGCCCTTCTCGGCTCGCCCTTCTCGGCTCGCCCTTCTCGGCTCGCCCTTCTCGGCTCGCTCTTCTGCGTTCTCGCTCTTATGCAGCGAGGCGTGGTTCCCCAACCGACAGCGAGGCCTCGTCCGCCGTACGCAGCGTTACGACGGTGATCTCCGGATAGGCGCCGAGTCGGAATGGTATCCCCCAGTAGCCCGTGCCCGGACTGATATAGAGCAGCGCGTCGCCGGAACGGTGGCCTCCCATGGCGTGCTCGATAAACGGCGACGCCAGGCTCCAGCCCAGTCGGGGCAGAGCGAATTGGCCCCAGTGCGTGTGGCCGCTCAATGTGAGGGCGACGCCGCGCTCGGCGAGCCCGGGCCACAGGGCAGGATTGTGCGCGAGCGCGACGATCGTCGTCGCGGCGGGGACGCTGGCGAGTGCGCGCTCGACGTCGGGCGCCGCGCTGTCGTTAGGCCGAGCGGCACGGCGAACGCCGGCGGCTGGATCGCCGGTGCCGACGAGCGCGAGGCGCGCGCCCGCGCGCTCGATCACTCGCGAGTCGTTGACGAGAATCGTCGCGTCCGTGCTCTCGCGCAGCGAATGCGCCACTGCGTCCCAGCCGGCGTAGACGTCATGATTGCCGGGGATGACGTAGACGCCGAGCGGCGCGCGCAGCGCCGCGAACGCCGCGGCGTACCACGGGACGTCCTCGGCGCGGTCGTCGACGACGTCGCCAGTGACGGCGATGATGTCCGCCCGCGCATTCTCTACCGTTTCCGCGACGCGAGCAAGAAACCGCTTCGACGTCTGTGGACCGACGTGGAGATCCGAGATCTGCGCGATGCGAATGCCATCGAACGCGGCCGCGAGGCCCGGGACGCGCGCCTCCACTTCACGGACGACCAACCTTCGAGAGCCTACATAACCCGCCAGGAGGACGATGACTCCCGCCCCGACCACCACTTCGGTGAGCGCGCGGCTGACGGCGAGCGAGGTACCGAAGGGGAGCCCGATGAGCAAACCGATAACGGCCGCTCCGGCGACAAACGGCAAGAGCAGTTGCGTGTACAACAGAGCGCGCACAACCACAACGCGAAAGAGCGCTCCGGGATAGAACGGCCACCCTCGCCACCGCACGAAGGCGAACAGGGGAACCGTCGTGTACAGTGCGACGAGCGCCACGAGGAGCGGCCCGACCCACCCTGCCCCGCTCGCGACGATGCCAAGCGCGATCCACGCCGCCAGCTGATACGCCAGGAATCGAAGCAAGACGCGCAACGCGCTACGCTCCACGCTCCGCGGACCGCTCCACGAGCGCGGCGACTTCGCGAACCTTCGGCGCGATCACCGGCGCCTCGGGCAGCACGTCGCGTACGGCCTCCGTTGTCTTGAGGCCGTTCCCCGTTATGCAGAGCACGACTTCGTCATCGGGCTTCAGGTGGCTCCGCTCGGCGAGAGCGAGTGCCGCCGCGACGGTGACGCCGCCCGCCGTTTCCGTGAAGATCCCGGTGGTCTCGGCGAGAAGCCGAATACCGGCGACGAGCGCGGCGTCGCTCACGGCCTGTCCCGTTCCGCCGCTTTCACGCATCGCCTTGGCGGCGAACCGTCCGTCGGCGGGATTGCCGATCGCGATCGAACGCGCAATGGTGTTCGGCACTTCGGGAACGATCTGGTCGTCGCCGCGATCGAGGAGCCTAACGATTGGAGCGCACCCTTCCGCCTGCGCGCCGTACAACCGCGGCGGTGATCCTGACGCGAGCTCCGCCGAGAGCACTTCGCTAAAGCCTTTGCGCAGCTTCGTCACCAGCGATCCACCCGCCATCGGCGCGACGACCGCCGTCGGGAGACGCCAGCCAAGCTGCTCGGCGATCTCGAACGCGATGGTCTTGGAGCCTTCGCCGTAGTAGCCGCGCAGATTGACGTTGACCATTCCCCACCCGAAGCGATCGGCGATCTGCGCGCAGAGGCGGTTGACGTCGTCGTAGTGGCCGCGCACGCGAACGAGATGCGGCGCGTACACGGCCGTGCCGATGATTTTGCCGACCTCGAGATCCTCGGGGATGAACACCCAGGCGGCCAGGCCGGCCCGTGCCGCGTGCGCGGCGACCGCGTTCGCGAGGTTGCCGGTCGACGCGCACCCGATAGTCGTTAGGCCGAGCGCGTGCGCGGCGTTGATCGCCGTAGCGACGACGCGGTCCTTGAAGGAGAGGCTCGGGTGCGAGACGCTGTCGTTCTTGATCCACGCGCGCGCGACGCCGAGTCGCTGCGCCAGCCGCGGTGCTTCGACGAGCGGCGTGAATCCCGTGTCGAGGGAGAGCACCGGCTCGCCCTCGAAGGGGAGCCACTCTCGATAGCGCCACAGCGACGGCGGGCGCCGCGCGATCGTGGCCCGATCCGGTAGCTCGCGCTCGACCGGATACAGCGGCTCGAGTGGGCCGAGGCAATGCTCACAGATCGCGACCGCGTCGCCCTCTTGTTCAGCGCCGCAGAGACGGCAACGCTGCGGCAGCACGCGCAGAGTGGATTGTTGAACGGAGGTCATTGTTTGGCGAAAGCTAACCGGCAAGGACAGTGTCTAGAGCGTGATCACGGACTAACACAAAAAGCATGGACATGGAATTTGTTCCCTCCAGGCTTTGTTGTGTTGGCCCTGGCAGCGTTGGTCCGTGCCACACTTTGTGATTAGTACTTCGGTAACGAGGGATCCACCTCGTCCGCCCAGCGATGAATGCCCCCCGCGAGATTCCACACTCTCTTGAATCCGGCGGCGCGCAATTGCTGAACGGCGCGGCCACTCCGTGCGCCGGTGCGGCAGATGACCACCGCCTCGCGATTGCTATCCAGGGTTGGCAGCGCCTCGGCCAGCGTGCCGAGTGGGATGAGACGGACGTTGGGGATCTGCGCGATGCTCAGCTCGTGCGGCTCGCGCACGTCGATCAGATCAATGTCGTCGCCGCGCCGCAGACGCTCGGCCAACTCGGTGGGCGTGATTTCGGGAATCTGGTTCGTGTTCGCCACGCTTGCCTCCCCCCCTGGGGCAACGCCGCAGAATTGATCGTAGTCGATCAGCTCGGTGATCTCGTGTGTGCCACATGCCGGGCAATTCGGATCCTTGCGAAGCCTAACGGTTCGAAAGCGCATGCTCAATGCGTCGATCAGGAGGAGCCGGCCGACGAGCGGCTCACCGACGCCGAGAATGAGCTTGATCCCCTCGGTCGCCTGAATCGTCCCGACGAGACCAGGAAGAACGCCGAGCACTCCTCCTTCGGCGCAGCTCGGAACGAGCCCTGGCGGCGGCGGCTCGGGGAAGAGGCAGCGATAACATGGCCCTTCCTCCAGCGCGAAGACCGACGCCTGCCCCTCGAATCGGAAAATCGATCCATAGACGTTAGGCTTGCCGAGAATGACGCAGGCGTCGTTGGTGAGATACCGCGTCGCGAAGTTGTCGGTCCCGTCGATGACGACGTCGTAATCGCGAATGATGTCGAGCGCGTTCGCCGACGTGAGCCGCGTGTCGTACGGCTCGACGTGAACGTGCGGGTTCACATCGTGGATGCGCTCGCGCGCCGACTCCAGCTTCGGGCGGCCGACGTCCTTGGTGCCATGCAAGACCTGACGATGCAGGTTCGACACGTCGACGACGTCGAAGTCGACGAGGCCGAGCGTGCCAACGCCCGCCGCGGCGAGATAGAGCGCGAGCGGCGAACCGAGTCCGCCGGCGCCGATGAGCAGGATGCGTCCCGCCTTGAGCTTGCGCTGCCCCTCGACGCCGACGTCGGGAAGAATGAGGTGCCTGCTGTAGCGCAGCACCTCCTCATTGGTCAGCGTGTCGCCGCCGTTGCCGTGTAGCATGTGCTCATCCGCCGGCGATGGCCGGCACGATCGTCAGCTCATCACCGTCCTGAACGGCGGCGTCGAAGCCGCCGTGAAAGCGAATGTCTTCGTCGTTCAGATAGAACGTGACGAATGCGTAGGGCTTGCCCAGCTCGTCGCGCAGCCGGGGCGAGAGAGCCGGGAACCGCGCCGCGACGTCGGCGACGACCGCGCCCACGGTGTCGCCCTCCGCGTCGAGAACGCGGCCGTCGGCGAGTTTCGCGAGTACGGTTGGGAGATGCAGAGTGACGGACATGAGACTCAAATGGTAGAGAAGTGAATGTCGTCCCGAGCGAAGCGAAGGATCTGACGGCCGCGCGCCTTGTACGACGCGAGCGTCGCCACCGTGACCTTCTTTGGCGCGGTCGGCGGGAGTGCGAGCGCTGGCTGGCTCATCGAGAGACCTGGGTCATGAGAAAACAAAATCGCCCGGACGGAGATGCCGCCGGGCGCGTCGCGTTTTAGCACTTTGTTTAACGTGGCGGCAATAGGCGGCAAATGACCACGAAGCCTTCGGTTGTTCGGGCAGTGTACTGCGCTCGTCCCGCGACGTCAAGGGAGGCGCATGGTTGCCGCGCGGTTTGCCGACTCGTCTCTCGACTGTCGTTCTCCCCCGGACCAGCCGAGTGAGTGTGTCCGCAGCCTCCGCCGCGTCAGTCGTCAGCCCGCCTGTCCCGAGCGCCGTCGTCGACGTGCCGGCGATACCACGCGCCGATCGGTGGCTGCCGCTCCTCGCCTGCGCGCTCACGCTCCTCGCCGCGGTGCACGCGATCGAGCCACTCCCCGTCGGCGTGTTCTACGACGACGCGCAATACGTGATTCTCGCCAAATCGCTCGCCACAGGTCACGGTTATCGTTTTCTAAACTTGCCGGGCGCGCCGTCGGCGACGCATTTCCCGCCCGGGTATCCGGCGTTTCTCGCGCTCCTCTGGCGCATCTCGCCGGCGTTCCCCGAAAACGTCGCGCTGCTCAAGTTCGCGAACGCGCTGCTGATCGCGCTCGTCGCGCTCTTCACGTACCGATTCGCGACGCGAACCCTCGAGATGTCGCCGGTTTTGGCGTTCGTCGCGACGATCGCCGGCACGGCGACGATTCCCTCGCTCGTGCTCAGCAGCGCGATCATGTCCGAGCCCCTCTTTCTCGCGCTCCTGATCCCCGTGTTGGCGTGGTCGGAACGCGCGACCAGGCGCGCTGAGGTAGATGCTCATCGTGCCGAGCGCCGTGGAGCGCTCTTCTTGGGCATCGCGATCGGCGCGATCGCACTCGTGCGCACGCACGGCATTGCCCTTTCCGCCGCGGCGGTGACGGCGTATCTCGCGCGCGGGCGTCGACGCGATGCGATCGCCTGCGCGCTGGCAACGCTGGTCGTGGTTGCGCCATGGATGGCCTGGGTGCGACTGCATAACGACGCACTGCCGTCCCTCGTGCGCGGCGCGTACGGCTCCTACCTCGAGTGGCTGGCGATGGGGTTCCGAGCCGACGGGTGGCATCTGCTCGCCGTCACTCTGCCGGACAACGTCGCGACGCTTTGGATGGCGATCGTGCGATCGATCGTACCCGACGTGCACTGGTCGCTCGACTTGCTCGTGGGTGGACTGTACTTCTGGCTCGCCGCACTCGGAGCAGTCAGCGGCTGGCGACGCGCGCGGGTCACGACACTGTTCATCGCGGGCTATCTGGCGATCGTGCTCGTCTGGCCCTTCTCGCCGCTGCGGTTCGTCTGGGGACTGTGGCCGCTGCTCACGCTCCTGCCGGCGGCCGGCCTCGTCGTCGCGTGGCAGCGCGCAGCCGCTCTGCGATCGCCGGCGTGGCGAAGCGCGCTCGTCGCCGCCGCCCTCGTGCTCGGCGCCGGACTCGCGTCATTCAACCTGCGGGGCTACCTCAACGCGTGGTGGTCGTCCAACGCACGCTTCCACGCCCGCCGCGTGCTGCCGCAACTCGCATGGGTCGCGCGATCGACCCACCCCGACGACGTCGTCGCCGCCGACGCCGAGGCAGCGGTCTATTTGTATACCGGACGGCGCGCCGTTCCGGTCACCAGCTTCACCGCCGTAGAGTATGTCCGCGAGCGAACGGTGACCGAAGACATGGCCATTCTCGAGGGGCTTCTCGATCGGTATCACCCTCGCTACGTGCTCGTTACATCGCCCCGCCTCACCGACGCCGCTTCGAGCATCGCCCACTCCCGCCCAACGACGCTCGTGCGCGTCGACACCTTGTCGCAAGGTGCGGTGTACGCCGGTCTGTGCACGAGGCTTGCAGGCAAAGAGGCTTCCCCTTCCTGTGAGTGAAGCAATGCCCTCCGCCCAGAGGAATTCGCGCGCGGCGACGCTGCTCGCCGATGTGCGTGAAGACGATGGCCTGTCGTTCGAGCGGATCGCGCTCATCGTCGGCGTCACCATCGACGAGCTGCGCGCCTGCCGTGACGGTCACTCGGTGTTGACTCCGGTCGCCCAGGCCAGGCTCGCCCGCGCGATCGGCTCGCGCGTGCCGAGGCTGGCCGCTCGGGCGCGGCGACTCGAGGAGCAGGCGATGGCCGCGGCGAGCTTCGAGAGGCGGGAAACGAAGCGCCACCTCACCGGCCCTGTCAGCTGGTGGTGAGGAGACGCTGAATCGTTAGGCCTCGAGCCGCGAGCTGGCTACGTCGAGCTCACGGATCGACCAAAACAGCCTCGCGGCAGTCGTCGCTTCCGGAGTCTTCGCGACCCGTACCATCGCACTCACATGGATGGGCGCGTCCGTGGGCCGAACGAGCTTGAGCCGCCAATCGCTCACCGCCTCCGCGGTCGCGATGCGCACCAGCCCTTCACGAAAGGGTCGCCGTTGGTCCAACGGAATGAAACGCGCGAACGGCTGGCGCTCCAGCTCCGAAAGATCACGCTTGAGCAGCAGCCGGCAGGCGTGGTTCGCTTCGAGAATGGTGCCATACATGTCGGTCACGAGAAGACAGGCCGGCGCGAGATCGAACAGTTGATGCGCGTTGTCGATGCGCAGTTCCATTTATTCGCGCAGGCGAATCAGTTCCGCCGACCGCTCGACCAATTCTTCCTCCGCGACTTTGAGCTCTTCGAGCGACGACACGAGAATCGCCGATAGCTTTGTTTCCCGCTCCGCTGGCGGTGGGCTCGTTGTGTCACTGCAGAGGACATCCGCGGCGTGCTTGAGCAGCACTTGGCGGTGCTGCGCGAAAGTGCTGATCAGATTTTCGGCGACGATCGAGTCCGGTCTCATAAGTGGGAGGGCGAGGGGAATCGCGAAACCCTTGTGGTCGCGTGCCGCCTTGCGGTGATTCCAATCACGCCGGAGTTGTGCGAGTTTGAATTCGGCCGCGTCGCTGGGATACACGCTGCAGCGCCACCATTGCATGCCGCGCGCCGTTCCGGCCGTTGCTGCGACTATATAATTTGGATGAGATGCGCGTCAACCGCGCCCGCGTGTCTCTCGCCCCCCCGCCCCCCCGGCCCCCCCCAACGCAAATACATGGTCCGTCCTTCCATCCTGCTCGTGGCGATCGTTTGCGCATTCGCTCCGCTCCGTCGCGTCGCTGCGCAGACGACGACCGGCAAAGCCATCGATCGCGCGAACATGGACACGACGTGCTCCGCGTGCGCCGACTTCTTCGAGTTCGCGAACGGCGGCTGGTTGCGCACCGCTCAGATACCCGCGTCGAAAACCAGCCTCGGCAGCTTCGGCATGCTCAGCGACCGCAACGAGACGGTGGTCCACGACATTCTGGATGACGCCGCCGCCGCGATTCGTGTGGCGGCAGCCAAGCCGGGGACGAACCAGTGGAAGATCGGCACCTTCTACGCGAGCTGCCTCGATACGGTCGGGATTGCCGCGCGTGGCATCGAGCCACTGCGTCCGATCCTCGACTCGATCGCCGCCATCAACTCCCCGACCGACCTGGTCCGCGTCATCGGCGTCTCGGCGCGCGAGGTCGGCGTCGCGCCATTCGCAATCGGTCCCGCCCCCGATCCGAAAAACAACAAGGAGACGATCGTGTCGGCGAGCCAGGGCGGGCTCGGTCTCCCCGATCGTGCGTATTATCTCGAGTCGGATGCGCGCTCCGAGGAGCTGCGCCGCGAGTACATCGAGCACGTGTCACGCACGCTGCAGCTAGTTGGTGAGCCGCCGACGCAGGCCGCTGCCGACGCCGATGCCGTCATGGCGATCGAGACCGCGCTCGCTGGCGCGGCGCTGCCGCGCACCGCGATGCGCGACCCGAATGCCGTCTATCACAAGATGACGCTGCCGGAGTTTCAGCGCCTAACGCCCCACGTCGACTGGCGGGTCTATTTCAGCGCCGTCGGCGGCGCGCGCGCGAAGACGGTGAACGTGCGCACGCCCGCGTTCTTTACTGTGTTCGATTCATTGGTTGGCGCGATTCCACTTCCAGACTGGAAAACGTATCTGCGCTGGCACGTCGCTCGAAACGCCGCGCCCTTGCTCGGGCCGACATTCGTCGCCGAGGACTTCCATTTCAACAGCACGGTCATGCGCGGCGTGACGGAGCAGGAACCGCGCTGGCGTCGCTGCGCGTCGTCGACGAATGCCGCGTTGGGCTGGGCCGTCGGCGAGGAGTATGTCAAACGCGATTTCACGCCGGAAGCACGTGCTCGCGCCGCGCGGATGGTCGACAATCTCGTGAATGCTTTGCGTGAGCGCATCGCGCAGCTCGACTGGATGAGCGCGGCGACCAAGGCGCAGGCCATCGCGAAGCTGAACGCGTTCCTTCGCAAGGTGGCGTATCCGGACGTGTGGCGTGACTATTCGACGCTCTTCGTCAAGCCCGGCGCATACTATGAGAATGTGGCCGTGGCCGGCGAGTGGAATCGCCAGCGCGGCTGGGCGCGGCTCGGCATGCCCGTCGACCGCACGGAATGGAGCATGGTGCCGCCGACAGTCGACGCGTCGTACAGCTCGACGCTGAATCAGATCCAGTTCCCCGCTGGCATCCTGCAGCCGCCATTCTTCGATCCCAACGCCGACGACGCCGTCAACTATGGTGGCATCGGCGCCGTCATCGGCCACGAGATGAGCCACGGCTTCGACGACTCCGGACGACAGTTCGATGCCCAGGGCAACCTGCGCGACTGGTGGGCGCCCGCGGACGCGACCAAGTACAAGGCCGAGGCGCAGCGCATCGTCGATCAGTTCGACGCATACACCGTCATCGACTCGACGACGCACGTCAACGGGCGTTTGACGTTAGGCGAGAACATCGGCGATCTCGGCGGACTTACCGTCGCCTACGCCGCGCTGGAGAAGACGCTCGTGGCGCGGCGCGCGCATGGCGAACAGATCCCGGCGATCGATGGCTTCACCCCCGAGCAGCGCTTTTTCCTGAGCTGGGCGCGGATCTGGCGCGAGATTCAGCGGCCCGAAGCCCAGCGTCTCCAGATCGCCACGAATCCACACTCGCCGGGTAAGTGGCGGGTCAACGGGCCGCTCAGCAACATGCCCGAATTCAAGCAGGCCTGGGGGTGCAAGGACGGCGACCCGATGGTGCGGCCGGACAGCGTGCGCGCGAAGATCTGGTAGTGCCCGGAGCGCGGATTGAACGCCGCGCGACTCGGCGTCAGCTGTGCCGGGCTCATGAACCGCACGGCTTCGATCGTGCCTCCGCACGCGCGCAAAACTCGCACATTTGACGGCTTGCAGGATTTTTCCGCTGCCTGTCGATTTCGCCGTCCGCCATTCGACGTGTAGGTGGAGGGAAGAGGGCCATCAGCGCCCTAGCCCTGACCTCTGGACCCTTAGCCCCTACTGCCATGCGATTCATGGTCATCGTCAAGGCGAACGCCGAAACCGAGGCAGGTCAGCTGCCCAGCACCGAGCTGCTCACCGCGATGGGCAAATACAACGAGGAGTTGGTCAAGGCGGGCGTCATGCTCGCGGGCGAAGGCCTTCAGCCGAGCTCAAAAGGTGCGCGCATCAAGTTTTCCGGAAGCAAGCGCACGGTCGTCGACGGACCCTTTGCCGAGTCCAAGGAGCTGATCGCCGGCTTCTGGCTCTGGCAGTGCCGGTCGATGGACGAAGCCATCGAGTGGGCGAAGCGCTGCCCGAATCCCACGGGTGCGGAGTCCGAGCTCGAGATTCGCCAGGTCTTCGAGCAAGATGACTTCGGCGCCGAGTTCACGCCCGAGCTTCGCGAGCAGGAGCGTCGCGTCGCGCAGGGCGCGGAGCGGAATGCGCAGAGCGTCGAGCGCCGAGGATAGAGCGCCACCCTCTACCCTCTGCCCTCTACCTCTACCCTCTACCCTCTCCGCCCATGTCTTTCCTCGCCGACCTCCACCGCGCGCTCCGCAGCCTGTCCAAGGCACGCGGTTTCGCCACCGCCGTCATTCTCACCCTCGCGTTAGGCATTGGCGCGAACACGGCGATGTTCACGCTTTTGCGCGGCACGCTTCTGCGTCCGCTCCCGAATCGCCAGGGCGACCGCCTCGTCTATCTGCGCCAGTCGGCCAAGGGCGCCGGTCAGGACAACGTGGCCTTCTCCGTCCCCGAGATCATCGACTACCGCTCGGCGTCGAAGACGCTCGCCAGCATCGCCGAGTTCTCGTCGATGACGTTCACGATGATCGAGGGGGACGAGCCTGTTCACGTGCAGGCCGGCATCATCAGTGGCAACTACTTCGAGGTAATGGGCCTGGCGCCGACCCTCGGCCGGTTGACGAGCGCACAGGACGACGGGCCCGCGGCGGCGTCGATTGCCGTTCTCTCCCACACGTTCTGGATGCAGCACTTCGGCGGCGATCCCTCGGTGATCGGACGGCGCGTCCGCATCAACGACATAGCGTCGACCATCGTCGGCGTCGTGCAGCGCACGCCCCAGTATCCCACGCGCACCGATCTCTTCGTGAACATGGTGACGAGCCCCCACCACCTGAGCGCGACGATGAAGCAGGGGCGCACGCACCGCATGACCGAGGTGTTCGCCCGGCTGGCGCCTAACGCCACCGTCGGGCAGGCGCGCGCCGAGATCGCCCGCATCGGCACGAACGTTCGTGCCGATCACCCCGAAGCGTACGAGCGCGCCGCCAAGTACGACATCAGCGTGTCGCCGCTCCGGCTCGCGCTCAACGAGCGCGCGTCGTTGACGCTGTGGCTGCTCATGGGCGCCGCCGCCTTCGTGCTCCTCATCGCCTGCGCGAACGTCGCGAACCTCACCCTGATGCGCGGCGTCCGCCGCGAGCGGGAGATGATCGTTCGCGCCGCGCTTGGCGCGGGGACCTGGCGCCTCCGGCGGCTCCTGCTCGCCGAGAATCTGGCGCTGGCGCTGATCGGCGGGGCGTTAGGCGTGCTGGTCGCCTTCGCCGGACTCAGGATGCTGGTTGCGTTTGCCGCGCAGCTTTCGCCGCGTGCCGACGAGATTCGCGTCGATGGCCTCGTGCTCACCGTCGGTCTGCTGACGAGCATCGCCGCCGCGGTCGTGCTGTCGTTTGCCCCACAAGTCGCCAGTGAAAGCTCGCTCGGAGCCGCCGGCAAGCGCACGACCGCCAACCGCGCGCGCCAGCGATTGCAGCAGACGCTCGTCGTCGCGCAGCTCGCGGTGTGCATGGTCCTTCTCACCGCGGCAGGGTTGCTCGTCCGGACCCTGACGAAGCTCAACTCCGTCGAGACCGGTGTGCGCTCCGAGAACGTCCTCACGATGGAAGTCCCGATCGAGACGAACGCGCTCGATCAGCCAGCGAAGCTCGCGATGTACGAGCGCATGCGCGACCGCATCGCGACGCTCCCGGGAGTGCAGGTGGCATCGATTGGATCGAACGTTCCACTGCGCAACAGCTACTTCGTGCTCGAGCTCAAGGCCGAAGGTCGCGCGCTCGCCGCGGGGGAAGCGACGCCGCGCGGCGTGTACAAGACCGCTGATCCCTCGTACTTCGAGGCGGCCGGGATTCCCTTGCTCCAGGGACGCGCGTTCGCGACTACCGATCGTCGCGAGTCGGCGCGCGTTGTGATCCTCAGCAAGTCGCTCGCGGAAAGACTGTTCGGAAGCGAGAACCCCATCGGTCGCCGTATCGCGTGGACGGGCGAGGTGTTGAAGTTCATCCCAGTCACCGGTGATTGGCGTACCGTGGTCGGCGTCGTCGGCGATACCCGTGACGCGGGGCTCGACACCGACCCCACGCCCACCGTTTTCCAACCGATGGCGCAGGAGGAGATCTTCAGCGGCGTGCTGGTGATCCGCACGCGTTCGAATCCGAGCCTATTGCAGCCGTCCGCGCTGCGCTCGATTCGCGAGCTCTATCCACGGCAGCTCATCGAGAACGTGGCGACGCTCGACGAAGTGCGCGATGCAACGGTCGCTCCGCGCCGGTTGAACGCGCTCTTCATCGCCTCGTTCGGCGCATTGGCGATGATCATCGCCATGGTCGGCATCGCCGGTGTGCTCGCGTTCTCCGTGAGCGCGCGGACGCAAGAGATCGGGATCCGCATGAGCCTCGGGGCTGACGCGTCGCGCGTGCTGCGCATGGTGCTCGGCGAGGGCGGAGTGTTGCTCGGCGCGGGGCTCGCCGCGGGCCTAACGGGTGCCTTGGCGACGTCCGGCTTGCTACGCGGACTCCTCTTTGGCGTCGCGCCTCACGATCCGATCACGTTGGCCGCGGTCGCGTCGATTCTCGGAGCGGTTGGGGTCGGAGCCTGCCTGCTGCCGGCTCTGAGGGCGGCGAAGGTGGATCCCGCGGTCGCCCTGAGGGCTGAGTAACTCGGGCATCCCGAGAAGCGAAGCGACAAGGGATCTTCACTTGCCTGATCAAGTGCAGATCCCTTGCCGCACTCGGGATCCCAATTGCGTCACTGCTCGTCTGGTGACGCGGCGGCGTGCCGCGGCGTGAATGCCTGCGAGAAGCTGTACTTTAGTGAGAGCTCGAGCCGGTAGTCGCTGGCGTGGAAGTCGCCGCCCAAATTGTTCCGGTGAGCCCATTGCAGCTCGCCGCCGGCCATGACGTTAGGCAGGGGCGTCCACAAGAGATTGAATAGCGCGTACTGCCCGATGTGTAGTGCCGTTTGCGCTTGCAGGTCACTGTTATCGATGTCGACGCGCGAATAGCCGATCGCGCTCGACAGTTGACAGTTCCACGTGTGGTCGAGGAACGCCTCGAGGGCGAAAACCGGCAGCGCCTCGCCCGTTACTGGCCTAACGACGTTGCCAGGATTTCGCCTCGGTCCAACGTCGTTGGGCGCATCCTTGATGTAGTTCTCCACGCCGGCGCCATACACCGTTTGCAGGTGAAGCACGTCCCATGGGCCGGCATTGATGCCGCCGCTCAGCATCGCGCCCCATCCGGTCACGCCGCCGCTCAAGTCGAATGGGCCGGGACTCACGTCGTCCCAACGAAGCCACCGAACGATGGCGCCGAGCTTCGCGTAGCCGAGCGTTCCGCCGCGGCGAAATTCGGCGGAGATGTCCGGCGCCGGAAAACGGGGCTTGATGTTCAGCAGCTCGACACGATCCGCAAGTACGCCGTCATCGCCGCTGCCCCCTGGTCGTTCGAGTGCGAGGGTGAGGCGCGTTCCAGCCGGCCGAAGCACGGGCTGCCAGTAGAGCTGCACGTTGCGGAAATCCAGAATGCCGTTAGGCCCCCAGTAGTCGAGTATGTTTGGAAACGCGTCCACATCCATGAACGGGCTCCATCGCTGGCCGGCGCCGAAGTTGCCCCATTGCCCGTACATGAGCCGTGGACGGATCGTCGTCTGACCGGAGTCGGCACCGACACCAAACAGATCCCACTCGACGGCCACGGTGATCTCCTTGGTACCGGTCGGAATCGTCGCCTTCGTTCCGAAGCGCGACGCGCGGGCGCTGAACCACGTGTGTCCATGCTGCCCGAATTGGCCTTGGGTCGCCGGTAGCTTCGAGGGTCGATTGACGTCGAACCATACGGGATCGTTCGTCCTGAAGTCGATGATGACATCTCCCCGCACGTAGCCGTAGATCTCGATTTTCGTGGCCGTGTCGGGTGTCGCTCTCTTCGACGATTGCGGTGTCGTGGATTGTGCGCCCGCGATGCACAGGGCGGCGCCGAGGAGGATCGCCGCTCCGCGAGTAAGTCGAGCCATGATCGCCGGCATACTGTTGAGAATGCCCGCCTCGGGCCGGTGTGCTGAAAGGAGGCGCGAGAAGGGGCGGACTGTGCCACGCTATCTCTCGCGCTCGCCGTCACCTATTGGACCAACAGACCGAGCGCACTCTGCGGGCGCCAGACGCCCGACAACCGTGCCTAACGATTCCCACGTCGGTCGCTGACGCGTGCGGGGATTGGACCAATGGCTCATCCTTGCTCGGCGTTGGCCAAACGTCGTATCGGCGCGGCGCTCGCGTGTCGAGTTTCCCGACGGCGCTGGCCCCCCGCGGCCGCCGCCGAGCATGTTCACCGCGAGGAGTCGAAATGAAGAAGGATGCGCCAATATCCAGACGTGGAGTTCTTCGACTCGGATTGACGGCGACGGCAGCCAGTTTGATGGCAGGCGATTTGGCGCTGCTCCTTCCAACGGCCGCTGAGGCCAGACCGCGCCTCACTCCGAGTAATGCTCTCAACGAGCTCCTCGCTGGTAACAAGCGCTTCGTCTCGGGGGCGTCGAGCACTAACAAGCAACACCTCGCCATGCTCAGGCAGCAGACCGAGCACAAGCAGGAGCCATTCGCGGCCGTGCTTGCCTGCGCCGATTCACGAGTGCCGGTTGAGCTCATATTCGATCAGACCATCGGTCAGATCTTCGTGAGCAGGCTCGCTGGCAACGTGGCCACTCCGGAAATCATCGCCTCGCTGGAGTACGGTGCCGCGGTTTTGGGCACGAAGGCGATTCTGGTGCTCGGCCACTCCGACTGCGGCGCCGTGAAAGCGACGATACAGGGGAAGGACGTGCCCGGACAGATCAGCGCCCTATTCCCGCACATTCAGCCAGCCGTGAATCAGGCCGGTTCCGAGCTGGAAAGCGCGACCAAAGCAAATGCTAAACTTCAGGCGGCATTGCTGCGGCAGTCCTCCGTGGTGCTTTCGAGCATGCTCAAGGCCGCGAGCCTCGTAGTTCTCGCGGCGTACTACGACCTCGGAACCGGCGTGGTCACGATATTGGAGTAGCGGTCGCCTCAAGGAATCGGCTTCGCTCCTCGCGACTTCGCCAGCGCCTCTATCTCCGCGATCTCCCGCGGTGCCCCGGCGCTGATGCGCTCCACGCCCGTCTGCGTGACGACATAGTCGTCCTCGATGCGGACGCCCGTGTTCTCATACTTCTGCACGATGGGTTTGACGCGCGCGATGTACGCGCGA
>DATBHD010000283.1:0-2038 GCA_036557635.1 Gemmatimonadaceae bacterium | reverse complement strand
ATCGAGCGCGACGCGTGCGTCGCCTGGAGTGTCGAAGGGCAGGTAGTCGCGGAAGTCCACGTCCAATCCGCGCGCGAACCCAAGTGCACTCGGCGAAAAATGGGTGTACGCGAGCTGCAGGTCCGGTCGTCGCGCGCGCGCAAGCTCGAGCACTGGACGCGCTTGAAGTCCTTCGCCGACGGACGGCGCGTGCATCCAGAGCAACGGCCGCGATCGATCGCGATGTTTCGCGCCCCAGTCTCGGTAGCGGCGACGAATTCCGCGACGCGCCGCGAGCGCTCGAAGGAACTTCGATTCGCTATTCGGGGCGACGACTGCCACACCCCGCGCCAGATGCGCGAGTGCGCGATAGCCGAGCTGGACCGGGATACGCACTCTCAGGGCTTCTTCGCCGCCGGTCCCTTTGCGAGCGCCGCATCGATGGGGGCGCGCAGATCCTTGTCGGCCCCCTCGAGGGATTGGCGGCCGACGAAAAACGTCGGCGTCCGCTGAACGCCTGACGCGCGTCCGCGATCGCGATCTGCTTCGATGAGCGGGACGGTGAGGTGTTTGGTCGTACACGTGTGATAGAGCGCCATGTCCACGCGGGCCGCCGTGGCGAGCGAGTCGAACAGCGGAGTTGGGTTGGGCATCACTTCCCACTTCTTCTGCGTCGCGAACAGGCTTTCGTGCATCGGCCAGAACTTGCGCTGCACCGAAGCACACATCGCGGCCTCGGACGCTGGCATCGCGTTCTGGTGCCCGGGCAACGGGAAATTCAAGAATGCTAGCCGGATGCGATTCTTCGCCGCGTAGTCTTGCATGACAGGCGCAAAAAACTGGTCATGCCACTGCTTGCAATACGGACATTGAAAGTCGCTCGCCATGATGACCCACAGCGTCGCGGTGCTGTCGCCCATGATGCGGCCACGGTCGGCGCGCTCACTGATCGTGTCCGTCAGTGGAGTCCCCGGCACGATCGTTCCCGCTGCCGACGAGGTCGCAGTGGGCTTCTCATTCGCGGTGCGCGTTGAATCCGTGCGAGCGCAAGCGGCGATGAATGCAAGGAGCAGGATCGGGTGTAGAGTCGAGAGTCGCATGGCGGCAGGGTGCGGCGAGTGGGATCGCGTGGCCAGTCTCGCGAAAATTACGACGGGGGGCAACAGTCACAAACCCTTGCGCCACAACATTCTCGGCGCAGTCAAGACGATGTCGGTACAGGGCATACGTCTTGCACCCCCGCCCGGCGCAATGAGCGCGATGCAAGCCTGGTACAGAGAGGGCGGCCCGATCATGCTCCTGATCGCGCTCGTCGGCGCCGTCGGCCTCGCCATTCTCCTCGAGCGGTTCTACGTGATCGTGTTCCGGTCCAAGAACAACGGTCGCGTCTTCATCGAGCGTGTGATCCAGCTCGTCCGCGTCGGCCGGATCGAAGAAGCGATCAAAGTCTGCGCTGGATCCAAGGCCGCCCTGCCCGACATCGGGCTTTTGATCCTTCGCAGCAGGAGCCGAGACGAGAGCGATCTGCAGAATGTCGCCACTGCGGCTCTGTTGTTCGTGGTCCCAAAGCTGACGCGCCGGCTCCAACACCTCCGCTCGCTCGCCGTCGCCGCAATCCTGCTTGGTCTGTTCGGGACGGCGCGTGGGATCCATGATACGTTGATCGGAACCCGAGCAGCCGGCGTTGCAGGCGACGAGACGTTGGCGGGTCTCGGCGCCTCCCTCACGCCCACGATGTTCGGGCTGTCCGTCAGTGTCGTGCTGACAATTGGCGGCAGCTATCTCGTTAGCCAGTCGGAATCCATCACCGAAGAGATCCGGGAGTTCTCGGCGCGGCTCATCAACGCGCTCATCGACCGACCGGACGTTCGCCTCGGCCATCGCTGATTAGGTTTCGATCGTGCCACGCCATCTGCTGGTGATCTCGACGCTGGTCGCTGTTGCGTTCCAGGGGCTGCAGATCCCGGCGCCCGTTGGATACGTCAACGACTTCGCGAACGTCATCGCGCCGCAGTACAAGAGCCAGATGGAGCGCATCATCGACGATGTGCGCGCCAAG
>DATBHD010000282.1:0-2454 GCA_036557635.1 Gemmatimonadaceae bacterium | reverse complement strand
AGGCCGGCGATCGCGAACGCGTCAGACGCCACGAAACCGCGGAATCCCCAATCCGTGCGCAGCACGTCCGTCAACAACCATCGATTGCCACTCGCGGGAACGTCGTTGAGATCCATGTACGCGCTCATCACGCTCGCGACGCCCGCCTCCACCGCGGCATGAAAAGGAACGAGGTAGACGTTCCGCATCAGCTCTTCGGGAATGTACGAGCCGTCGTAGTCGCGCCCGCCCTCGGCCGCTCCGTACCCGGCGAAGTGTTTCACACATGCTAAAACACTGTTCGGGCCGAGGGTGACGCCCTGGAAGCCCCGCACCTGCGCCCGCGCCATCGCGGCGCCGAGGAATGGATCCTCGCCCGCGCCCTCCTGAATCCGACCCCATCGCGCATCGCGCGCGATGTCCACCATCGGCGTAAAGGTCCAGCGGATGCCGGCGCTCCGCGCCTCGTTTGCCGCGAACGCCTGCGCCTCTTCTTCGACCGAAGGATCCCACGACGACGCCATCCCCAGCGGAGCCGGAAAGATCGTTCGGTAGCCGTGGATCACGTCCAGTCCAAAGAGCAGCGGGATGTGCAGCCGACTCTTCTCCACGGCGAGATGCTGCATCCGGCTCATCTCTTTGGTATCGGCGAGCCAGAGAATGGCGCCGACGCGTCCGTGGCTGATGTCGTCGTCCGAGGCGCCGGTCACCGGACCGCCCATGGTGACACCCGCGGCGAGATTGAGCTGGCCGATCTTCTCATCCATGGTCATCTGCTCGAGCAGCGCCGCGGCGCGACGAGTGGCGTCAGCGTTGGCGATCGGCCGTTGAGCAGAAACGGTGCTCGCGGTCAGCACGGTGAGGCCCGCGATGAGTGGCAAACTCAAGATCTTCATCGTGCGCTGACGCATGGCCTTCCCTCGCATACGGAAGTGAGGTGATCCCGCCAAGCATTGCTTGCACGAACATACCCTTTCCTGGGCATTCGACGAGGGGCCCCATCTTGCGATGCGCGTGTCGGCGCCGCACCGTCCAGGACATGCAGCGGGAAGACTATCTGCTCCGCATGATTGCCGACACGGGACGAATACTCGCTCACGTCCGGCGGCTTCTCTTCCAGGGTAGGAGCTCGGATGCTCACGCCGAGCTGGAACGCGCCGCCCGTCAGGGCGGCATCGATCTCGGGCTCGTGATCAACCTGGACGAAGCAAGCCTTCGCCCACTGCTTCTCAGTGGTGGTGAGTTCGATCGTCCCAAGTGCGCATTTTTCGCGGAGCTCGCGTACCTCGAGTGGCGTCGCCGACTCGTCGCGGAATCGCCCGAACGCGCGGACAGCGTTGCGCGACGCGCGCTGCTCCTCTATGCGCTGGCGTACGAGGGGATCGTCATGGACGACGCGACCGTGCAACACATCGCGGAGCTGCAAGGTCGGAGCGCGCCGGGGGAGCTCAGCGACGGCACCGTCGACCTACCTCGTTAGGTACCGACGACCTAGTGGACTGAAACTGAAATATTGATAGCATTGCTCTTGCAGTGCGAGCGAGCATGTTCTCCACTACCGTGGATGTCATGCTCTCGCCCGAGACAAGAGGTCGCGCCTGAGATTCACCATTTTGACTTTGCGACCATAGCTCCCGGACGCCGTGACGGGTCGATTCAGAGGGTGGATCGTGGCAGCGTCGCCGCGAGAAGAACCGCGGCACTGGACGTCCATACTCGATGTGTGAGGCGCCAAGCCACCTGGCACAGAGCTGCAACTGTGGCGACTATTCCAAAGAGCAGCAGGCGAGGTATATTCGCCCGGCGCATGCAGCCGCCGACGGACCACACCGCCGACCTTCCGAAGCACCTCCAGGATTCCCTCGGTACCGCTTACGTCCTCCAGCGTGAGCTGGGCGGCGGTGGGATGGCGCGCGTCTTCCTCGCCAAGGACACGTCGCTCGACCGCGCGATCGTCGTCAAGGTGCTTCCTCCCGACATGGCGAGCGGCGTCTCGATGGAACGCTTCCGCCGCGAGATCAAGCTTGCCGCGCGGCTCGCGCACCCGCACATCGTCCCCGTGCTGAGCGCCGGAGAGGCGGGCGGGATCCCGTACTATACCATGCCGTTCGTCGAGGGCGATTCGCTGCGTGCTCGCCTAACGCCGTTGTCCGAGGACGGGCAGGTTGGTCTGCCGATCAGCGAGATCGTGCCGCTGCTCCGCGACGTGGCGCGCGCACTCGCGTACGCGCACAGCCGCGGCGTTATCCACCGCGACATCAAGCCCGGCAACATCCTGGTGGTCGACGGCGCCGCGCTCGTCACGGATTTCGGTGTAGCCAAGGCGCTGGTTGCCTCGACCGCGGTTGCCGAAGCCCGCGTCGCGTCCGATACGGCCACGGCTCTCGGAGTCGCGCTCGGAACACCCGCCTACATGGCGCCCGAGCAAGTCGCCGCCGATCCGGCAATCGATGGCCGCGCCGACCTCTATGCGTT
>DATBHD010000281.1:0-35700 GCA_036557635.1 Gemmatimonadaceae bacterium | reverse complement strand
CAGCTCTCCAAGCCCGCGGCACCTCGAGAGTCCGGAATTCCTGGGACACGGATCACCGCTTGAGACCTTTTCCCGAAATTCCCCGAGGATCCCAATACTGCCATTCGAGCGACAGCGCCTAACGCCACACGGAGTCAATGGCAGTATTGCTATGCCCCCCGCAGGAACCCCGCCCGCGATCACATTACACGGAGCCAAACCTACCAACGATCCGATCGAAACGGTGCCGCCGGCAGGCCGTTCGCGCCGAACAGATTCGCGCGATCGGGATTGTTCGCCCATGCATAACGAACGGCGACCGGCCCCTTCACGCGATCACTCCACACATACACGCGATCGCCGACAATCTTCGCCGACGCCCAGACGAATTGCCGGTCGGCGGCGGCGAGCGCGAATCCGCCGAGCGCGCCGCCGCGAACGCTCAGCCCACCGGCGAGGTGAGAGAAAGAGACGATTGCCGTGTCGCCGTGAACCGTGAAGCCGCGATACACTGGTCCTGACGCGTCGATCCGTTCGCCGTAGGCAACGCTTCGGCCGACGAGCGCGAGTCGCGCGCCGACGTCGTCCTTGTCTCGCGGATGAATGTTGTCGGCATCGCCGAGATCGATCGCGATCGCGCGTCCGGTTTTCGGGAGCGCGAGCGCGCCGTCCATCGACTCGCGCTGAAGTGGCCACGCCGGGTGCAGTTGTGGAATGCTGTCCGGATGGCCATAACCGGGAAGCTGGACCCAGAGGAATGGGAAGGTGTGGCGTCCCCCACTCCACGCGTGTCGCCAGCTCTCGACGAGCGTCAGAAACTGCGCGCGATACGCGACGGCTTGCTGCTCGTTGTTGGCGTTCGATTCCCCCTGGTACCAGATCACGCCTCTGATCCCCAGCGGCAGCATCGGATGCACCATCTTGTTGTAGAGCACCGACGGAATCTTGTTGATTCGCTGCCCGTCGGTGCCGAGCACGACGCGTCCGACCTTGAACTCCCACGCGCCCGCTAGCGACCTCCGGCTTCCATCGGCGAAGACGAGTGAGACGGAGCCGTTGATCCCGCCGCCACCGCCACCGTCCGCGACCCGGATCGTGAGCTCGTTAGGACCGACGCGCAGCACGCTGTCCGGAATACGATAGCGCCGCGGCACGTTGTACCCGTTCGTGCGACCGATCTCCACGCCGTTCATCCAGGCGATGTCGTCATCGTCGATCGCGGTGACGGCGAGGGTGACGCCTTTGCGCACGTCGCCGGAGTCGAGTGCGAAAGACGTGCGATACCAGCCAACGCCATCCAGCCCGGGATACCCCTGCTCCTCCCAATACGCTGGGACGTGAATCTCGTCCCAGGAGCGAGCGTCCAGCATCGGCGCGGCCCACCGTGCGTCGCCGCCGACGAGTCCCGAGTCCACCTCCGGCAGCTGCGCGCCAATCTTCGCCCGCAGCGAATCACGCACGGCGCGATCGTGCTCCGCCTCGCCCTGCTGGATAGCCGACCAGGCGCTGTCGGTGACGTGCTGTGCCTGACGAGAGATCCATGTCTCGATGTTGCTCCCGCCCCACGTGGTGTTGATGATGCCGACCGGCACGGTCACGGTGGGCTGCAGGTGCCTAACGAAGAAGTAGGCGACGGCACTGAACGAGCCGACATGTGCTCGATCGGCGGGAAGCCACGATCCGCCGGCGAGGTCGGACTCCGGCGCGTTCGCCCAGGAGTTCGGAACCTTGAACTCGCGAAGCGTCGAGTCGTTCGCGGACGCGACCGTCTCGGACGCATTCGCCGCGAACATCACCTCGAACTCCATGTTGGACTGACCGGACGCGACCCAGACGTCGCCGATCAGCACGTCGGAGAAGACCAACGAATCGCCGCCCGCGCGCACGACCAGTCGTAACGGTCCGCCCGCGGGTCGGCTCGGCAGCTCCAGGGACCAGGCGCCCGCTGCGTCCGCGCGAGCGCGCGCGGAGGTGGACGCGAGGCGCGCGACGACGTCGGTCCGCGGGCGGCTCCAGCCCCACAACGCGATGGGCTGCCCGCGCTGCAACACCATCCCATCGGCGAAGATGCGCGGCATCCGCAGGCTGGTCTGCGTCTGCGCTCCGACGGCGTTCGCGAAAGACATCGCGGCCGACAGGAGGGAAAAACCGACGAGCGCGCGGACTCGCGTGGCAGTGATGGTCATGGGATTGGCGTCTTGACAGTCCAAGTGGTGATCATAGAATCGTGTCACCGTATCATCTTATCAATTTCTCGCCGGTGTAACGGACCGGCGACGAAAGCTGGCCGGCTGTGCGCGTTCGTGCCGCTGTCTCTCCGCCCACGTTTTCAGCTTCGGAGGTACGACTGATGGGACGCCGGATTCTCCTCGCGATGCTCATTCTCCTTGCCGCGGCCGGTACGGCCGTCGCGCAATCCGCCGGCACCGTCGTCGGCCGAGTGAGCGCTGTAGATGGAAGACCACTGGCAGGAATTCAGATCGCCATCAGCGCGCTGGCGCGCGGTGCGGTCACCGACACCGGCGGTCGATTCACCATCTCCAATGTGCCCGCCGGCACGCACCTCGTACAGGCGCGAGGTCTCGGCTATTCGCTGGGGACCAGCAGCGTCACGGTGGTCGGCGGCCAGACGGCGACTGTCGCGTTGACGTTGAGTCCCGCGACCCTCAGTCCCGTCGTGGTGATCGGGTACGGTGAACAGGAGCGGCGGACCGTCGCCGGCGCGGTCGCGACGGTGACCGCGGACAAGCTGCAGGACATCCCGACGGCCGATCCGATGAAGGCGCTGCAGGGGCGCGTCGCCGGGGTCGAGATCGTCGCGTCGAGCAACGAGCCCGGCGCGGCGATGAACGTGCGCATTCGCGGCGTTCGCTCTCTCACGGCGTCGAACGAGCCGCTCTATGTGGTCGACGGCGTCCCGTTAGGCGGCGGCATTCAGGATTTCAATCCCTCGACGATCGAATCGATCGAGGTGTTGAAGGACGCGGCGGCGACGGCGATCTACGGCAGTCGCGGCGCGAACGGCGTGATCCTCGTGACGACGAAGAAGGGCGTGAACGACGGCCGCCTGCACTCGACGTACAGCATGGACGCGTACTACGGCGCACAGGATCCGCTGCGGCTCATCCCGATGATGAACCTCGACCAGTACGTCCGGTACATGAAAGACGCCGCGGCGGCAAATGGCCAGGATACGAGCCTCGCGCGGATCTTCACCGCGAAGCAGCTGACGGCGATCAACAACAACATCTCGACCGACTGGCAGCGCGCGGTGTTACGGAATGGCGCGCAGCGGAGCATGCAGGCCGGCGTCAACGGCTTCAGCGGGGACACGCGCTTCTCGGTGAACGCGAACTACTTCGACCAGGTCGGCGTCATTCCGGGGCAGGGGTACAACCGCGGCTCGGCCTTCGCGACGATCGATCACTCTTCGGACAAGCTGCGGCTGGGCCTCACGACGAACCTCTCGCGCATCCTCACCGATCAGGGCGAGGGGGGCGCCGCGTACGGCTACGCGCTGGCGGTGACGCCGATCGGCCGCCCGACGAATTACACGAACCCGGATTCCGCGGGACTGCTCGATCCGCGTCCCGATGATGATATCCTCAACATCAATCCGGTGCTCGAGGCGCAATCGGTGGTGCGCCAGCAGCTCGTCAACCGCGTCTTCGGCGCCGTGTACGGCGAGTACCAGGTCGCGGATGGGCTCACCTACCGCGTGAACTTCGGCCCCGACTACACCCAGCTCACCGACGGCTGCTACAACGGGCCGTGGACGCACGGCACCTGCGCGAACCTCGGCGCCAACAGCAGCAATCAGGGCCAGCCGCCGCAGGCGGGGCAGTTCAACCAGCAGGACTTCACGTACACGCTCGACAACATCCTCCACCTGAACAAGCGGTGGCGGTCGGTGCACGCGTTCGACGTCACGGGGCTGTACAGCATCCAGCACGACAAGTTTACCAAAGACTCACTGTACGCGACGAACCTGCCCTATCCGACGCAACTCTGGTACGACCTCGGCTCCGGCATCGCCGGCAATGAGAGAAGTCTCATCTCGGAGTGGGCGCTGCAGTCGTACATGGGCCGCATCAACTACACCCTGCTCGACCGCTACACGCTCTCGCTCACCGAGCGCGCCGACGGCTCGAGCCGCCTCGCGCCCGGGAAAAAGTGGGCGTACTTCCCCTCGCTCGGTCTTGCCTGGCAGGCGGGCGACGAGTCGTTCATGCGCCACGTGCCCTGGGTGAGCGCGCTCAAGGTCCGCGGCAGCATCGGCAACACCGGGAACACCGCCATCAACCCCTATTCGACCGAGGGGACGCTGAGCGCGCGCCTCTACACCTTCGGCACGACGCGCGTGCGCGGCTACATGCCGGGCTCGATCCCCAATCCCGATCTCGGTTGGGAGAAGACGACGCAGAGCGATCTCGGCGTCGAGTACGGGCTGTTCAACAACCGCGTGAACGGCAGCATCGACGCGTACCGCATGGACACGCACGACCTGCTGCTGACGCGCCTTCTGCCGGCGACGTCGGGCTACACGCAGACGCTGCAGAACATCGGCTCCACGCGCAACAAGGGGCTGGAGCTCGGAGTGTCGACGGTGAACCTGCAGAACTGGCGCGGTCTCGGCTGGACGATGGACCTCAACTGGGCGACGAACAAGAACGAGATCACCGGCCTGGCGAGCGGCGCCACCTCCGACGTCGGGAACGTCTGGTTCGTCGGACACCCCATCAGTCTGTGCAATCCGACGACGTGCGCCGACGCACAGCGGCAGGTGTTCTACGACTACAAGTACGTCGGCGTGTGGCAGTACGCCGACACGGTCTTGATGAAGCAGTTCAACGCCAACGGCAGCACGTTCAAGGTCGGTGATCCGCGCGTGGCCGACGTCAACGGCGACGGCAAGATCAACGCGAACGATCGGACCTTCATCGGCGACACGTACCCCGGCTGGACGGCGAGCTGGTCGAATCGGTTCACCTACCACGGATTCGACCTGTCGGGACTCGCGACGTGGAAGTGGAATTACCTGTTCCGCGACGGAACGCCGCGAAGCTACTTCGGCCGCTACAACAACGTCGCCGATCTGGATTACTGGACGCCGACGAACCCCACGAACAAGAATCCCGCCCCGACCACCGGTGCGGTCGATCGGCTGTACGCGTCGACGCGCCTCTACGTCAACGGCTCGCACTGGCGCATTCGCAACATCACGCTGGGCTACACGCTCGATCGGCGCTTCGCGAATCGCGCCGGGTTGCAGAGCGTGCGCATCTACGGCACGGCGCAGGATCCCTATATCCACTCCGATTACATCGGCATCGACCCCGAGGTCGGTGGCGCCGTGCCGACCATTCGCACGTTCCTGCTCGGTACCAACGTCGTGTTCTGATCCCCCCCCAGCCACTCACTGAGCCAAGAGACAGACACATGAAGCGCATCCTGCTTTCTACTGTGACGTTGGGGCTCGTGGCCGGAGCGATCGGCTGCACCAACCTCGACGAAAAGCTGATCACCGGCGTGAGCAGCCAGTACTACTCCACGCCCGACGGTCTCAACTCGGCGATCATCGCCGCCTACGCACAGCTTCGCGGCTATTACGGCCGCGAGCAGCTGTTGTCGCTGCAGCAAGTCGGTACCGATACGTGGATGGCGGCGGACCAGTCGGGATCGAACAACAAGGACTTCGACTCCTATGGCGGCGGCATGAATTCCACGGTCGCGCCGCTCGCCAACACCTGGAATCCGGCGTACCAGGCGATCAACACCTTGAACGCCGCGCTCGATCGCGGACCATCGGCGACGGGAATCGCGCCGACGGTGAAGAACAGCCTCCTCGGCGAGGCGCACTTTCTGCGCGCGCTGAATTACTTCAACCTCGTTAGGCAGTTCGGCGACGTGACGCTCAACGTGCACGAGAACAAGGGCGTCGTCGCCAACGCGGTGCGCGATCCGGCGGCCAAGGTGTACGATCTGATCATCGCCGATCTCGACTCCGCGCTCACCCTGCTCCCGGTGACGCAGAGCGACGTCGGCCGAGCGACCCAGGGCGCCGCGCAGTCGCTCCGCGCGCTGGTGTACCTCACGAGAGCGTACCGCGACTACTCGCCGAACAAGCAGGCGGATTTTCAGCAGGCGCTCACCGACGCCAAGGCGGTGATCGCGTCCGGGACGTATTCGCTGACACCCGTCTTCGCCGATCTCTGGTGCGTCGCGCGCACCGCCGACCCGGGTCGTACGGGCTACTGCGAGAACGCCGGCTACAACATGAATCAGAAGGAATTCATCTTCACGGTGCAGTTCTCGTACGACCTCACGCATTACGATGCCGACAACGAGTACAACTATCTGCACCTGGTCTTCCTCGGCCAGTACGACAACAACGGACTCTGGGTGGGGACGCCCCGCGATCTGAACAACGGCCGTCCATTCCGCCGCCTGATGCCGACGCCGTACGAGCTCTCGCTGTGGAACAAGTGGATCGGCACGCCGGGCGCCAGCGACGTCCTCGACACGCGCTTCGACGGAACGTTCCAGACCGTGTGGGTCGCGACGCAGAACGGCGTGCATAACGTGACGACGAATTGCCCCGCGTGCACGAGCGGCGCGACGGAGAACGCGGGCGACACCGCCGCGGTGTACTACCAGTACGGCGTCGGCACGGCGGTTCGCCAGAGCAAGGCGTATCAGATCCTCACTCCCTGTCCCTCGCAGCAGATCGACAACCCGGCGGCCGATTTCACGGTCGCCGGCTACTGCGGCGACCGCAACAACGCGAACGACGGCTACTTCAACTGGCAGCGCTACCCGTCGCTCAAGAAGTTCCAGGACAACCTGCGCGCCAACCTGACGGCGCAGCAGGGCGGCAAGGTCCAGGTGATCATGCGGCTCGCCGAGGTGTACCTCATCGCCGCCGAAGCGGACGTTGGCCTCGACAACACGACGGAAGCGGCGGACATGGTGAACGTGTTGCATCGCCGCGCCGCGAGCGCCGCCCACAAGGCCGATTACGACGTCACGCCGGCGCAGATGACGCTCGACTACATCATGGATGAGCGAGAGCGCGAGCTCGCCGGTGAGTTCACGCGCTGGTACGACATCACGCGTCCCGGCGTCGACTACTTCCTGAATCGCGTGAAGACGTACAATCCGCACGCCGCGCCTAACGTGGTGGCAAAGCACTTCCTCCGGCCGATTCCGCAATCGCAAATCGACGGCGTCATCGTTGGGCCGAAGTACCCGCAGAACCCTGGGTACTGAGGCCGAACGCTGACGGTCGCGCGTATGCGCTTCTTGTCGACGCGGCTGGCGGTGATCCTGAGTCTCTGGGTCACCGCCGGCTGCACGCGCGCTCGTACGCGCGCAGCGCCAACGGTCACGACGCTGAAGGACGCCTTCGCGGGAACGTTCGTCGTGGGCGCCGCGATCAACGGCCGGCAGATCGACGGCGCTGACAGCGTCGCCGGCCCAATCATCGCGCGACAATTCAACAGCATCTCTCCGGAGAATGCACTCAAGTGGGCGTCGATCGAGCCGCGTCCCGGGGAATTCAACTTCGGGCCCGCGGACCGCTACGTGGCTCTCGGAGAGCGACTGGGCGCCGTGGTCATCGGACATACGCTCGTCTGGCACAATCAGACGCCAGCCTGGGTGTTCCGCGGTGCCGCCGGCGGACCGGCGTCGCGCGACACCCTCATCGCGCGACTCAGGTCTCACATCATGGCGGTGGTTGGCCGCTACCGGGGGAGGATTCGCGGCTGGGACGTCGTGAACGAGGCGGTGAACGAGGACGGTACGTTGCGCCGGTCCCCGTGGCTCGAGATCATCGGACCGGAGTACATTGCCATGGCGTTTCGCTTCGCGCACGAAGCGGATCCTTCGGCGGAGCTGCACTACAACGATTTTTCGGTCGAGGGCGCGGCGAAGCGGGGCGGAATCGTACGGCTGATCACTGCCTTACGAGCGGACGGCGTGCCGGTCACGGCGATCGGCATGCAGGAACATCAGAAGCTCGACTGGCCGACGACGGGCGCGATCGACTCGGCGATCGTCGATCTCGCCGCGACGGGACTCCAGCTGATGGTGACGGAGCTCGACGTCGACGTGCTGCCAAGCAATCGCGGGCAGCGCACGGAAGCGATCGAGCAGCAGTTGATGCGGTCGGGAGCGCCGGATCCGTATCGTGCCGGCCTTCCCGACTCGGTGCAGCTGGCGCTGGCCCGGCGCTACGGTGAGATCGTGCGCGTCTACCTGGCGCATCGCGACGTGATCACGCGGGTGACGTTCTGGGGCGTCGATGATGCCGGCTCCTGGCTGAACAATTTTCCCGTGCGAGGGCGCGTGAACTATCCACTGTTGTTCGATCGGCGGGGGATGCCGAAGGCCGCGTTCGACACGGTGATTGCCGCGGTGCGCGCGAATGGGAGCGTCCATGCGGCGCGATAGCGTGTTGCGGGGCGCGGGACGGATGGCGTGGGGCGCTCTCCTGGTCTTGCTGGCTACTCATCCCGCGCCGGCGCAGCAGCCACCGTACCGCGATGCGAAGCTTCCAATCGAGCGTCGCGTGAACGACCTGCTGTCGCGGATGACGCTCGAAGAGAAAGTGGCGCAGATGCTCTGTCTCTGGGATGAGAAGAAGCTCATCACCGGCGCCAACGGGTTCTTCAGCTCGGCCAACTCGCCGGCGTGGTTCCGCGTCGGCATCGGACGCATCGAGCGGCCGCAGGACGGGCACGACGCCCGCGGCGAAGCCACGTTCGTCAACGCCATTCAACGGTGGGTTCACGACAGCACGCGGCTCGGCATTCCCGTGCTCTTCAACGAGGAAGCGCTCCATGGTCTGGAAGCCGTCGGCGCGACGAGCTTTCCCCAGGCCATCGCGCTCGCGAGCACCTGGAACCCCGATCTCGTGCAACGCGTTTTCACCGCCACGGCGGCCGAAGCGCGCGCGCGCGGAGTGGGTCAGGTGCTCGCGCCGGTGGTCGACGTCGCGCGCGATCCGAGATGGGGACGATTCGAGGAGACGTACGGTGAAGACCCCTTCCTCGTCGCGCGCATGGGCGTCGCCGCGGTGCGCGGATTTCAGGGCACCGATTCGGTGATCGGTCCCGAGCACGTCTTGGCGACGCTGAAGCACATGACGGGACATGGCCAGCCCGAATCGGGAACGAACGTCGGGCCGGCGTCGGTGGGCGAGCGGACACTGCGCGACGTCTTCCTCTATCCCTTCGAGATGGCGGTCAAACAAGCGGGCGCGAAGAGTGTCATGGCCTCCTACAACGAGGTCGATGGCATTCCGTCGCACGCGAATCGGTGGATGCTGCACGATGTGCTGCGCGGCGAGTGGGGATTCGACGGGACCGTCGTGTCGGATTGGTTCGCGATTCAACAACTGGTCGATCTGCATCACGTCGCCGCGGATTCCGCGGAAGCGGCGCGGCGCGCGCTGAACGCCACCGTCGACATCGAGCTGCCCGATCCCAGCGCGTATCCGACGCTCGTGGATCAGGTGAAGCGACACGAGGTCTCGATCGAGGCGATCGACGCCGCGGTGCGTCGTCTCTTGCGCGCCAAGTTCATGCTTGGCCTGTTCGAGAATCCGTACGTCGACGTCGCGGCCGCCGAGCGTATTTCCGGCGCCGAGAGCACGCGTCCGCTCGCGCTCGAGGCGGCACGACAGGCGATCGTTCTTCTCAAGAACGATGGGAATCTCCTGCCGCTGCGCGCCGACGCGTATTCGCGCATCGCCGTCATCGGGCCGCACGCCGGTGAGGTGCTGCTCGGCGGATACTCGAGCGTCCCACCGCGCGTCGTGAGCATTCTCGAAGGCCTCAAGACGCGACTCGAAGGCGGCGCGGCGGTGGAGTACGCCGAAGGCGTGCGGATCACGGAAGACTCGGTGTTCACGAAAGAGCCGCAACCGCACATCGGTGGCGCGCGTTCCAAGTTCCGCAACGCGGCGGATCGCGTGATTCCCGCCGATTCGGCGTCGAACGCGCCGCGCATCGCGGAGGCGGTGGCGTTGGCGCGTCGCAGTGATCTCGTCGTGCTCGTCCTGGGCGACAACGAGCAGACGGCGCGCGAAGCGTACGCGAACGACCACCTCGGCGACCGGTCCTCGCTCGGGCTGCCCGGCGAGCAGGAAGCGTTGGCGCTGCAAATCGTGGCCACGGGCAAGCCGGTCGTGCTGGTACTCATCAACGGCCGGCCGGCGTCGATTCCCAATCTCGTGCCAAGGATTCCGGCGATCCTCGAGGGATGGTATCTGGGACAGGAGACGGGAACCGCGGTCGCCGACGTCCTCTTCGGCGACGTGAATCCCGGTGGGAAGCTCCCGGTGACAGTCGCGAGGGACGTCGGCCAGCTGCCGGTGTTCTACAACCGCAAGCCCACGGCTCGCCGCGGGTACGTCCTCGATACGGTCGCGCCACTCTTTCCCTTCGGCTTCGGTCTGTCGTACACCACCTTCGCCTACTCCAACCTCCGCCTAACGGCGAACCACATCCCGCGGACGGGGCACAGCACGGTGATGGTCGACGTTCGCAACACGGGGACGCGAAAGGGGGACGAGGTCGTTCAGCTCTACATTCGCGACGAGGTCAGCGCCGCAACGCGTCCGGTTCGCGAGCTGCGGGGCTTTCAGCGCGTCACGCTCGCG
The DNA here is from genome assembly GCA_036557635.1 of Gemmatimonadaceae bacterium. GTDB lineage: Bacteria > Gemmatimonadota > Gemmatimonadetes > Gemmatimonadales > Gemmatimonadaceae > AG2. The sequence goes on along the minus strand of DATBHD010000281.1, from coordinate 25,055 downwards.
CCGGGCGAAACGCGCACCGTCTCGTTCGACATTGGCCCCGACCAACTGTCGTATCATGGCGTGGACATGAAGCGAGTCGTGGAGCCGGGGCAGTTTGCACTCTTGCTGGGCGGCAATTCGGTCGACCTGCAGTCGATCGCGCTGACCGTCGATTCGAAGGGAACCACCGCGAGGTAATGAGATGAAGCACGGTCTGAAGCCTGTCGCTCGCGAGAGTCTGGTCGACCGACTGGCCGGCGAGATTCGCTCCTCGATCAACGCCGGCGATTACGCGCTGGGAGAACGGCTGCCGACCATCATGGAGATGGCGCGTCGGTTCCGGGTCGGGCACCCGACGGTGCGCGAAGCGCTCAAGAAGCTCGAGGCGATCGGCGTCGTGGAGATCCGGCACGGCTCGGGCGTCTACGTCACCCGCACGCGCGACGTGCTCATGGTGGTCGGCGACTACGGCGGGAAGGTCACCAAGAAGCTGCTGCTCGATCTGGTCCAGACGCGCACGCCGATCGAGATGCAGTCGACTGCCCTCGCGACGCTGAACGCAACGGCGGAGGATTTCGCCGAGATGAGTCGTCTCCTGAAGACCGCGGGAGAGAACCTGGACAACGACGCTGTTTTGAATTCTGTAAACATGGCGTTCCACCGTCAGATTGCGACGGCGTCGGGGAACACGGTGATCGCGCAGCTGCTGGACGTGATGCAGGAGCTGTTCAGCGACGAGCAGCGGCTCATTCTCGGCATCTTCGGCTCGCGCAAGAGGGACCACGAGGAGCACCTCTCGATCTTCGCCGCGCTGGAGCAGCGGCAGGAGCAGCTCGCGACCGAACGCATGCGCCAGCATCTCGAGGGCGTCGCGGCGGCGATCGAGCGCTGGGACCCGCAGCATCATCCCGTGTCGTAAGGCACGCTGTTTCACATTCGCGCATGTGCGGCGAAGCCACAACGTGGCGGGCCGATTTGTTGGAACGATCATCGCGACCAGTCGAGTCCCTAAGGCAGCCCGAAGTTGGCCCCTCTGTAGTTGAACAGCTAGACGCAGATGAACTCTGATGACGCAGATGAACGCTGATGACGTAGATGCAACAACAGCGAGTAGGAGCTTGTTCAGAAGAGCGCCTTTAACCAAAGAATCTCACGCTCTTGTTGCTTCTGCGTTCATCTGCGTCATCAGCGTTCATCTGCGTCTAGCTGTTCAACTACAGAGGGGCTGCGTCCGCCCACAGAGGGGTCTGCGTCCCCGCACAGAGGGGTCTGCGTCCAGCCGTTCGCAACTCCGCAGGACTCGAGTCCATCGAGGACCCGACCATGTCACTCAACGGGTGAGTCGAGACGTAGATGCCATATGACGTCAGCCCTGGACCAACCGTACGAGGTCATCGTGAGCAAATGGTAATGCTCCGGCGTGCTCTCTCGGGCGTATGCTTTGCAATGGCGACTGGCGCGGCATCGCTCGCCGCGCAACAGCGGCCAGCCTATCTCGACGAGTCGCTGCCGTTCGAGGTACGCGCGCGTGACCTCGTCTCGCGCATGACGCTCGACGAGAAAGTGATGCAGATGAAGGATGTGGCGCCGGCGATTCCGCGGCTCGGCGTTCCCGAGTACAACTGGTGGAACGAAGCGCTCCATGGCGTCGCGCGCGCGGGACTCGCGACCGTCTTTCCGCAGGCGATCGGCGTCGCCGCGACGTGGGACGACAGCGCGATGTTCGAGATGGCGACCGTGATCAGCGACGAGGCGCGCGCGAAGTATCACGAGTACCTCCGCCACGACAGCCACCAGCGATACCAGGGGCTCACCTTCTGGTCCCCGAACATCAATCTCTTCCGCGATCCGCGGTGGGGGCGTGGCCAGGAGACGTATGGTGAGGATCCATTCCTCACCGGTACGCTCGCCGTCCAGTTCATTCGAGGGCTGCAGGGCGACGATCCGAAGTACTTCAAGACCATCTCGACGGTGAAGCACTACGCCGTGCACAGTGGTCCCGAGCCCGAGCGGCACACCTTCGATGCCGTCGTCAGCGAGCGGGATCTGCGCGAGTCCTATCTACCGCACTTCGAGATGGGGATTCGCACCGGCGGCGCCTACTCGCTGATGTGCGCCTACAATGCGATCGACGGCAAGCCGGCGTGCGCGAATGAGATGTTGCTCGAGACCATTCTGCGCGGCGAGTGGAAATTTCCCGGCTACGTGGTCTCGGATTGCGGCGCGATCGACGACATCTACTTGCGCCACAAGGCAGCCGGGAGCGCCGCCGAGGCAGCCGCGTTAGGCGTGCGCACCGGGACCGACCTCGACTGCGGCCGCGTGTATCCGAATCTGGTTCAGGCGGTTCAGCAAGGGCTCATCAGCGAGGCTCGGATCGATACCTCGGTGACGCGGCTGTTTCTCGCACGCTTCAAGCTCGGAATGTTCGATGATCAAGCGCACGTGCGCTGGGCGAGCATCCCATTTGACGACCTCGATTCACCGGCACACCGTGCCCTGGCCCGAAGGCTCGCCGATGAATCGATGGTGTTGCTCAAGAACGATCGCAACACGCTGCCGCTCCGAAAGGATCTCCGCACCATCGCCGTGATCGGACCGAACGCCGATCAGTGGCGGATGCTGCTCGGCAACTACAACGGCATTCCGGCCGACCCGATCACGCCCCTTCGGGGCATTCGCGAAGCCGTCGGGCCGCGCACGCGCGTGCTGTACACACGCGGGAGTGATCTGGCCGAGAACTTTCCGCTCTACGAGATCGTACCGGCGTCGGCGCTGCGAGCGAGCGACGGCGCACCAGCGCTGCACGTCGACTACTACGCGCAGCGCGACTTCTCCGGATCGCCGCTCTTCAGCGGCATGGACACGACGCTGAACGCGGACTGGAAAGAGAGTGCACCGCGCGCCGACATGGATCCCGACAATTTCGGCGTGCGCTGGACTGGCGTGATTCGCCCGGCGCATACCGGCCTGTACCGCCTCGGTCTCATCGGCACGATCAAGTTCCAGATGTGGCTCGACGACAGCGTGATCGTGCGCTCGGTCTATCCGACGCACGACGGTGAATTTCCCGACCCTCGTCAGGCACAGAGCGAGCCGATTCATCTCGAGGGCGGCCACGCGTACAAGCTGCGCGTCGACGGGCAGGAGTCCTACGGCGAGGCGCAGCTGCAATTGCTCTGGGCGACGCCACGCGATTCACTTCTGAGCGACGCGATCACGATCGCCTCGCGGGCCGACGCCGTCGTGCTCGTGCTGGGACTCACCGCGCGGTTGGAAGGGGAAGAGATGCCGATTCAGATTCCCGGCTTCCGCGGCGGCGATCGGACGACGATCGACCTCCCCGGGCCGCAGGAAGAGCTGCTCGAGAAGATCGCGGCGCTCGGCAAGCCGACGGTGCTCGTACTGATGAACGGCAGCGCGCTCGCCGTGAATTGGGCGCAGGCGCACGTGCCGGCGATCATCGACGCCTGGTACCCGGGTCAGGCGGGGGGGACGGCGATCGCCGACGTCCTGTTCGGCGATTACAATCCCGCTGGCCGGCTGCCGGTGACGTTTTATAAGTCTGTAAACGACCTGCCGGCGTTCGACGACTATCGAATGGCGGGTAGGACTTATCGCTTCTTCACCGGCACGCCGCTCTATCCGTTCGGCCACGGGCTGAGCTACACGACATTCGCGTACTCGAAGCTGCAAGCGAATCGTGCCCGCGCTTCGGCCCGCGATACGGTGCTGGTGAACATCGACGTCGCGAACACCGGCGCGCGCGCCGGCGACGAGGTCGTCCAACTCTACGTGCAGCACACCGGGCGCGCGGTGACGCGAGCGCTCGAGGACCTGCGCGGCTACGCGCGCGTGCATCTCGCGCCGGGTGAGAAGCGCACGGTCACCCTGCCGCTCGCCGTGTCGTCGCTCGCGTATTGGAACGAGAGCAAGCACCGGTGGGAGGTGGAGCCCGAGGCGGTGCGGCTCCTCGTCGGCGCCTCGTCGGCGGACATCCGCGCGCGAACCACCATCGACGTCGCGCCATGATGCTACCCCTCGCCGTTGGCGTAGCGCTGATGCTGGCGACTGGTGGCCCGCCATTTGTCCTCTCCAGCGGCGGGCATTCGACGGCGCTCGTGGTGAGCGACGCCGACTGGGCCGGCGTGCGCCGCGCCGCCCGTGATCTGCAAGCCGACATCGGGAAGGTCGCCGGCGCGCCTCCGCGCCTAACGACAGACCCGATTGGCAGTGTGGTCATCGTCGGCACACTCGGCAAATCGCCGCTCATCGACCGGCTCGTCCACGCCCGCAAGCTGGATCCGTCGCTCCTGCGCGGACGCTGGGAGACGTACGTGCGCGAAGTGATCGATCACCCATTCCCGAACGTCGATCGCGCACTGGTCATCGCTGGGAGCGACAAGCGGGGCACGATCTACGGGATCTACGATCTCTCGCGGGAGATCGGCGTGTCGCCCTGGTACTGGTGGGCGGACGTGCCGGTGCGGCATGCGTCGACATTGCTCATCGAGCCCGAGCGCGTCGTCGTCGGCGAGCCGAAGGTGAAGTATCGCGGCATCTTCATCAACGACGAGGCGCCGGCCTTCTCCGCTTGGGCGCGCGAGAAGTTCGGCGGGATCGATCACGAGGTGTACGAGCGCGTCTTCGAGCTGATTCTTCGTTTGAAGGGCAACTATCTCTGGCCCGCGATGTGGGGCAATGCCTTTGCCGACGACGACTCACTGAGCGCTCGGCTCGCGGACGAATACGGCATCGTGATGGGGACCTCGCATCACGAGCCGATGACGCGTGCGCAGCAGGAATGGCGCCGCTACGGCAAAGGCCCGTGGAATTACGAGCAGAACGATTCGACGCTACGCGCGTTCTGGCGCGCCGGCATCGAGCGCATGGGCACGCGCGAGAACATCGTCACGATCGGCATGCGTGGCGACGGAGACATGCCGATGACGGAGGGCAGCGACGTCGCGCTGCTCGAACGCATCGTCGCCGACCAGCGAAAGATCATCGCCGACGTCACCGGAAGGCCGGCGTCGGCCACGCCGCAGCTGTGGGCGCTCTATAAGGAAGTGCAAGACTACTACGACAAGGGGATGCGAGCTCCCGATGACGTCACGCTCCTCTTCTCGGACGACAACTGGGGCAACATCCGCCGCCTGCCAACCCCGGAGGATCGCGGCCGTCCCGGTGGCTTCGGCATCTACTACCACTTCGACTACGTTGGTGGGCCGCGTAATTACAAATGGATCAACACCAATCCGATTGCGCGCGTCTGGGAGCAGATGAACCTGGCGTACCGGAGCGGCGCGGACCGCATCTGGATCGTGAACGTCGGCGATCTCAAGCCGATGGAGTTTCCGATTCAGTTCTTCCTCGATTTCGCCTGGGATCCGGACGCGATTCCCGCGGCGCGCCTGCCGGCGTACACGCGCGAGTGGGCGACCCGGCAATTCGGCGCAACCGACGGCGCGGCGATCGGTGACCTGATTACGAGTTATCTCAAGTTTGCCGGACGACGCAAGCCCGAGCTGCTCGACACCGTCACCTACAGCCAGTACGACTATCGTGAGGCGGAGCGCGTCGTCGCCGACTACGACACGCTCGTCTCGCGCGCCAAGGCAATTGGCGACGCGCTGCCATCGGAGTATCACGACGCGTACTACGAGCTCGTCCTGCATCCAATTCTCGCCGCCGCGAACCTGAACGACCTCTATGTCACGGTCGCGAGAAATCGCCGCTACGCCCGCGAAGGACGCGCGTCCACGAACGAGCTTGCTGCTCGCGCGCGGACGTTGTTCGAACGCGACGCGGAGCTCTCGCGGTACTTCAACACACAGCTCGCCGGCGGCAAGTGGTCGCACATGATGGATCAGACGCACATTGGCTACACGTACTGGCAGGAACCTCCGCGGGACGTCATGCCGCGCGTCGACGAGATTCACGTGCCGGTGCCCGCGCAGATGGGCGTCGAGGTCGAGGGGGAGTTCCCATTCGTCCCCGGCCGTCCGCCACCGCCAGGGGCGCGCCGCGTGCCGACGCTTCCGACATTCGACAATTATCAACGGCAGTCATACGACATCGACGTTTATGATCGGGGCCAGACGCCATTCGCGTACTCGGTCACTGCCGGCGCTCCCTGGCTCACCGTCAGTCCGCGCCAGGGCACCGTTAGGCGCGAGCAGCGCGTCCGCGTGAGCGTCGACTGGAAGACGGCGCCCATCGGCGCCCACTCGGCGCCGATCACCGTCACCGGACCTGGCGCGGCGCGTTTCGTCGTCGAGGCAAGGATCGAGAATCACCCGCGCCCCAGCCGTGACAGCCTCCTCGGTTTCGTCGAGGGGAATGGCTACGTCTCGATCGAAGCCGAACACTACACGCACGCCGTGAACGCGCCACCGGTGAGCTGGCTGCGCGTTCCCGACTTTGGCCGCACGCTCTCCGGCATGACGACGCTGCCCGCCGACGCGCCGAGTCGATCGCCGCGGGCGACGACGCCGCGGCTGGAGTATTCGATGTTTCTGTTCGACAGCGGGACCGTCGAGGTGAGCACGTACGTCGCGCCGTCGCTCGACGTCACCGGTGCACCGACCGGCCTCCGCTACGCCGTCTCCTTCGACGACGACCCGCCGCAGATCGTGAACATCCTGATCCCCTGTCATCCCGAGCGCAGCGAGGGCTCTGCTTTTCCGCCGTCATCCCGAGCGCAGGGAGGGATCTGCTCTTCCGATGATACCCGGAGTTGGGAACAATCGGTCGCCGACAACATTCGCATCTCGACCACGCGGCATCAGCTGGCGCATGCCGGTGAGCATGTGCTCAAGTTCTGGCGCGTCGATCCCGGCGTCGTGCTCGAGAAGCTGGTCGTCGACGCCGGTGGCGTGAAGCCGAGTTACCTCGGACCGCCCGAGTCGTACCACCGCGCCGCGCCTGCCGGGAACGACGCTCGCTTCGACTGGTTCGAGTACGCCGGCGACGACTCGATCTACCGAGCTCGGCGCGTCGGACCTAACGAGTACGCCAACCCCATCCTCGCCGGCTTCTATCCGGATCCGAGCATCACGCGCGCCGGCGACGATTACTTTCTCGTCTCGTCGAGCTTCTCATACTTCCCGGGAATTCCGATCTTTCGGAGCCGCGACCTGCTGCACTGGACGCAGATCGGCCACGTGCTCGACCGGCCGACGCAGCTCGCCCTCGACGGGCTCGGCGTCTCGCGAGGCATCTTTGCCCCAACGATCCGCTACCACGACGGCACCTTCTATTTGATCACGACGTGCGTGGACTGCGGCGGCAATTTCATCGTCACCGCGACGAACCCCGCCGGCCCGTGGTCGGAGCCGATCTGGCTGCGCGACTTCGACGGCATCGACCCTTCGCTCTTCTTCGACGACGACGGGCGCGCATATATCGTGAACAACGGACCTCCCGCCGAACCGCCGCGCTATCCTGGGCATCGCGCGATCTGGATGCAGGAATACGACGTTCGCGCGCACCGGATGATTGGCCCGCGCGCCGTGATCGTGAATGGCGGCGTCGACCTCTCGAAGAAACCGATCTGGATCGAGGCACCACACATTCTCAAAGTCGCGGGCCGCTACTACCTGATCTGCGCCGAGGGAGGCACGGCGGACCAGCATTCAGAGGTCGTGTTTCGCAGCGATTCGGTGCGTGGCCCCTACGTGCCGTACTCGCACAATCCGATTCTCACTCAGCGGCAACTCTCGCCAGCGCGGCCGGCGCCGATCACTTCGACGGGCCACGCCGATTTCGTCGAGACCTCGCACGGTGAGTGGTGGTCGGTGTTCCTGGGCGTGCGCCCATATGGTCCCGACCTGACGAACATCGGGCGCGAGACCTTCATGCTGCCGGTGACATGGCAGGGCGGTTGGCCGACCATTCTCGACGACACGTCGACCGTACCCTACGTGCATCGGGCGCCGGCGCTCGCGCCCAATGCCGACAGCGCGACGTCGCTGGGCGGCAACTTCGTTGTCCGCGACGAGTTCACGTCGCCGAAGCTCGGGGCGGCGTGGGTGATGATTCGGACGCCGCGCGAGGCGTGGTTCGATCTCACGTCGTCGCCGGGCGCGCTGACGATTCATCCCCGCTCGATCGCGCTGGGGGAGCGTGCCCAACCGGCGTTCATCGGACGGCGTCAGCAGCATGCGTTCGCGACGGCCACGACCGCGATGCAATACACGCCGCGCCGCGATGGCGACTTCGCCGGCCTCGTCGCCTTTCAGAGCGACTCCTTCTACTACGCCCTCGGCGAAACGCTCCACGACGGCAAGCCGGTCGTGCGTCTCGTGCGCCGCGCCGGGAGCCGTGATGGGGGAGGGGAAGTCGTCCTCGCCGAATCCCGGCTCACAAAGCCTAACGACACGCTATATCTGCGGATCCAGGCGCGGGGTGGCCAGTACGACTTCGCGTACGCCGAGCGCCCGAAAGACTGGCACGTGCTCGCGCGCGATGCGGATGGCACCATCCTCAGCACGCACGTCGCGGGCGGGTTCGTCGGTACCGTCATCGGGATGTATAACTACTCGAGTCCCTAAGGCAGCCCGGAGTTGGGCACTCTGTCGTCGAACAGCGGGACGCAGATGAACGCTGATGACAACACATGCAACAACCGGGAGTAGAGCTTTGTTCAGAAGAGCGCCTTGAACCAAAGAATCTCACGCTCTTGTTGCTTCCGCGTTCATCTGCGTCCGGCCGTTCACTTGCAGAGGGGTCTGCGTCCAGCCGTTCACGAATTCCGCGGGACCCGGCTCCAGCGACGACCCCACCATGTCGCTCAGCGGGTGCGTCGACACGTAGATGGCGCCGGCGCCGTGATCCAATCCCCAACGCGCTGTCGCCGCGACGCCGTCGAAGAAGCGAATGTATGTCACGGGCCGCAGATCGATGGTGCGCAATGCCTCTACGCCGCCCACCCGCACGCCATCGAGGTACACCTGCACCTTGGTCGGCGACTGGAAGCTGTTCGGGCCGCGGCTCTCCAACCAGTTCGCGCGCAGCGCGGCGATGACGTCGTACGGGTTGGTGTACCCCTTGTCGGCGAATTGGTCGGGGACGAGCAGGTTGCGATCGACCCCAGGCGCCGACGACGTGCGCGCCCCCGCGCAGCCGGCCGAGGTCGCAACGATGGCAACCGCCAAACGCAGGGTTGTTAGCACACGCATAACGCCCGTCTGTCGAGATACATCGCAATCTGTCGGACACCGTGTTCCGACGGAAGCGTTTGGCGAGTCGACCAAGAGCGAACTTGACAGCCTCGACGGCTATCGCTGATCCAGATCGCGCACCCAGATGTTGCGGAAGCTGATCGGCGGGCTCGGATCACCGTGCGCCTGCAGCTTGATCGGCGCCGGACCATGTTTGCGATACGACGGCGTGCCGATGTAGAGCGTCTCTCCCTTCAGCTCGACGTGATTTTGCACGAGCACGCCGTTCTGAAAGGCGGTGACGAATGCCGGCGTGGCGACGGTTCCGTCGTCGTGAAATGTCGGCGCCGTCCAGATGATGTCGTATGTCTGCCATTCACCCGGCTTCCGCATCGAGTTCACGAGCGGCGGATACTGTTTGTAGATGCTCGCCGCCTGACCGTTCACGTACGTCTTGTTGTCGTACGAATCGAGCACCTGGATCTCGTAGCCGGCGTCGCCGCCGCCGGTGGAGGCGAGGAACACGCCGCTGTTGCCGCGGGCCTGTCCGGTGCCGGTGATCCCCTCCGGGATGCGCCACTCGAGATGGAGTTGATAGCTGCCGAAGCTCCGCTTCGTCTCGATGTTGCCAGCCGACTTGTTCACCGTGAGACTGCCGTCGGACACGGTCCACCTGGCCGGCCCGCGGTCGTTGACGGAGATCCACTGGTCGAGATTGTTCCCGTCGAAGAGAACGATCGCATCGGAGGGCGGAGCGGCGTCGGCGCGTCCGGGGGTGACGATGCGCGGCACGGGCGTCCACACCTCCGTGTCCTCGGGCTTCGGCTTCGTGCCTTGAGCGAGGAGCGACGTGGCCGCGAGGAATGTGAGCGCAGGAACGAGGATCGAGCGGGGAACGAACATGCCAGGTCTCCTGTGTGCGAATGACGTGCGGAGACTCGATGCTGCGCGAAAGACGCGCGGTTGTCAAATGCTCATTCGTGGCCGGTGGGGACGGGGACGCGCGCGGCCGACGTCGCCGGCGCGCATGCCGACCAGGTCCCGCTGCCTGCGCGCTGAAGCCACCGCAATCCTTCGTCGACTCGCCCAAGCTGGATGAGCGAGCAGCCGAGGTACCCCTGCGAGATCCGGTCCGCGGGGTCGGCCGCGACCGCCCGCGTGTAGAAGGCTCGAGCGCCGTTGAAGTTCTGCGTCGCGTAGAGCGTCGTCGCGAGCTCGCGCAAGGCCGCGCCATTGTTCGGCGCGAGGCGCACCGCCTTCACCGCCTCGTCGTTCGCGGTCGTCAGGTCGTTCGCTTCACGCGCGAGCCGGGAGAGATAGACATGGGGCGCAGCGTCGTTAGGCGCCATCGCGCTTGCCTCGACGAACTGCACTCGCGCCTCGTCGCTCCGGCCGCTCCGGAAGGCGGTGATGCCCTGCGCGAGGGCGGATCGAGCTCGCGCGCCATGCATCAGACGGCGACTGCCGAGCGCGATCGCAACCACAACGGCGAGCAGGGCGCCACCCCCGATCGCCAATGTCGCCCGGCGCCGGCGAGCTCGCGACGGAGCCTCGAGCACGCGGGTGTTCCGTCGGCTGTGCGCACCCGAGGGCATCAGCGCGACGGCGGAATGGAGCGCGTGGGCGAAATCTCGAATCGAGGAATGGCGGCGCTCCCGATCCCGCTCGAGCGCCTTGTCGAGCACCGCCTGCAGCTCGTTATGCCAGGCGACGTCCGGCCGCATTTCGGCGAGCGTTCGCGGTCGCTCCTGGAATCGCTGCGCCACCAGCGCGCTGGGCGACGTGCCTGAGAAGGGGGCCACGCCGGTGAGCATGTTGAACGCGATGAGCGCGAGCGAATAGAGATCGCTGCGACCGTCGAGCTCTTCACCGGCGAGCTGCTCGGGGCTCATGTATTCCGGCGTTCCCATCACGACGCCGCTCCGCGTCACGCCCTGCGAGTGTTCCTTCGTCGACTTGGCGATACCGAAGTCGACGACCTTCACCCCGTCGAGCCCGTCGGCGTCGGTGCTGATCATGATGTTGTCGGGCTTGAGATCGCGATGCACGATGCCCATGGCATGCGCGGCCTGAAGGCCTTCCGCCGCCTGCCGCACGATGTCGCTCGCGCGGACTGGTGGCAGCGCGCCCTGCGCCCTCATGATTTGGGTCAGGGTCTGCCCTTCGATATACTGCATCGCGAGATACAGCAGTCCGTCGGGCGTCTCGCCGAAATCGTAGATCGCCGCGACGTTCGGGTGATCGATGCGACTGGCGTTGGCTGCCTCACGATTGAATCGGCTTATGGCCTCGGCGTCACGCGCCATCGAGGGGTGCAGCACTTTGATGGCGCACTGGCGTCCCATCTTGACGTGCTCGGCGAGGTAGACGCGTCCCATGCCGCCGGTACCGAGCAACTTTGCCACATGGTAGCGCTCGGCAATGATGGAACCGACGAGGTCCGTCCTCGCGCCGGCCTGCGACTGCAGCGCGGCTCCGTCCTTCGGACAGAACCGCTCGCTCTCCGGGTACTGGGCGCTGCAGGTGGGACAGATCTTGAGTGCACTCACACCGATTGCGTTCCGCGGACGCCGGCGGGGGAAGGGAGACATCTATAGACGCGCTCGGCGTTCGCTCAGTCACGATGACCGGGAACTCCGCAGTTCGTCGCGGCGTTCCTCTACGCGCACTGGACGTGGCGACAACCCGATAGACCGTCAACCCTTTGGCAACTGATCTCACGGATTGGAACGGACCCACTCGCGTTCAGCCCCGTCCAATCCGCATCCCCAGCCGCTGCGCTGTTCGCATCTGCTCGAACCTCAACCATTCGGAGAACCTATGGAGAAGCTCGGGATCCTGGCCGTGTTGGAAGCGAAGCCGGGCAAGGAGCAGGAAGTTGAGCGGTTTCTAAAGTCAGCCTTGCCGATGGCGGAGGGCGAACGGGAGACGGTGAGCTGGTACGCGCTGAAGCTCGGGCCGTCGAAGTTCGGCATCTTCGACACCTTCGCCGACCAGCGGGGCCGCGACGCGCATCTCGCCGGCGATATCGCGAAGGCGCTCTTTGCGCGGGCCGAAGAGCTTTTCGCGAAGCCGCCGGCAATCGACCAGCCCGAGATTCTCGCCGCGAAGGCGCCGAAGGCCGACACCGCGGACGCAAGATTTTAAAGCCGTTAGGCGACGCACGGCCAGGTCGCGTTCTGGAGCACGATGCGGTAGCGTCGGAATCCACAAACGTGACACCGTGGACGCGCCAGTTATGATCGCGGGTGAAGGACCAACGACTAGAACACGGACACGGCCGGACAAAGCCGGACACGGCCGGACCAAGAGCGTAAGAGCTCTTTTGAAACCCAAGTGCTCTTCCGCAGTTCGTCCGGTAGTGTCCGGCCGTGTCCGGCTTTGTCCGTGTCAACATCAGGTGATGACTGGACGTGCATCGCGCTTTCCATGACGCAAGAGAAAGTGACGAATGTTTTAGGTTAGGTACGACGCCTCCGGTTCCGCCCGACTTCTCCCGGGGGGAATTAGCGAACGTGAACTGATACCTCGGCCAGCAGTGCGCCGACGTTCGACGTTACGGAGATTCGCAGATTGCCGGGCATTGTCGGCGTGAACTCGAAATCGTAGGTCTCGCCATTGCCCATCTGCTGCTGCGCGGGTCGCGCCGCGGCACGCGCGGCGGGGATGGGCATGCCGTCCTTCGCCGCCGGCCGCCAGGTGAGCAGCGTCGAATCGCGAACCACACGCACGATCATGCTCGGTCGATACGTGTGAATGTCGATGAGTCGGAGACGATACGTCTCACCGGCGCGCATCTCGAGCGGCGGCGGCGTCATGCTTCCGTTGATCAGAATGCCTCGGCGCCCCTCGTCCTCGTGACGTGGGACAGTGAGGAGCAGCACGATGTCGGTCGCCGAATCGAAGGTCGTCGGATCGTCCAGCACCAGCAGTGCGCCGGAGAGCCCGGCGCGCTGTTGACTGAACTCGTCGGCGTGCGGATGAAAGATGAAAGTGCCGGAGCGCGGAGGTGTGAATCGGGCCTCGAAGGAGTCACCTGGCGCGATCGCCGGCGCGATGTGGTTTGGAGAACCGGCGAAGCCGGGGACACCATCGTAGTAACTCTCGAGCTCGATCCCGTGCCAGTGCACCGACGTCGGCTCGGGGAGCTGATTCACGACGGTGATGCTCACCGGCTCTCCGCGCTTGAGAAGAATGGTTGGCCCGGGCAGGAGCGGCGGCGTGGACGGAGAAGAGCTGGTGCCCTCCTGAAGGACATAGCCGAACGCTGGCTCACTCTCGGTGCCCGTTCCACTGGCGACGCGCGCCAGAAGCCTGAGCTTCCGCCGCGTCGCTTCTTGCATAACGAGCGCCGGCGATTCGCGACCACGCACCTCGATGCCCATCACGAGACCGCCCATCATGTCGTGCGCGAGGTACGTCGCGTGAAAGTCCGCGGCCGGCGGCGATCCCTCGAGCGGCGCGTTGCGCAGCACGTGGTAGTTGTCGTGACAGTGAAACATCCAGTTGCCGGCACGCTCGGGCACCCACGTCATCGAAAACGTTCGGCCCAGCGCGAGGCGTTCGGTCACGACACGGTACGGTGACGCAGTGGGGGCGTACACACTGTCCACCGTCCCGTTGCCACGACTGTCGACGGTGAAGTAGAACCCGTGCAGATGCATCGGATGAACCGCGAGGCTCACGTTGATGACGCGAAAACGAACGGTGTCGCCTAACGCGTACGTCAATCGCTCCGTATTCGGCCACGACTTCCCGTTGATCGTGAAGCGCACGATGGACTCTCTCGTGATCGCCCCTACCTGTGCGGTATCGGTGAGCCAGAGACCGATGACCAGCACGCGATCACGCGGCGGTGCGATGCCAGCTGGATCGATGATGAACGCTCCGCTCAGCTCCGCATCGCGGCTCGACGGGTCGCTGCCATCGGCCCCCTCGACCGAGCCACGATAGTAGTAGGTCCCGGCGGCACCGGCCACGAATCGCACGTCGCGCGCCGCTCCAGGCGCGATCTGAATCGTGTCGCGATCCGCGCTCACGGATACTCCGCGCCGCGAGAGGCCGCGCACCACGAGCATGCCGCGCTTGAAGGTGTTGCGCACGAGGGCGTGAATCTCTGTTCCCTCCGGGACGCGAATCATCGGACCGGGTACCTGCGCCGCCTTCCCCTCCTCGGCGAACGCGCGCACGGAAAGGCCGGGGTGCGAGTCGCCATCCGGCCGCCAGTCCCCCTCCCGCGCCTCGAGACGGATCGTCAGCACGCCCCGACGAAGCTCTCCGGCCGGAACGCGATTGTCGTTGTTGACAATTCGCTCAACGGCTCGACCAGCGGGATGGGCTCCGGTGGAGAGCGTCGCGGCAGCAAACAGCCCAACCGCGGAAAGTGCCGACGACACGATGCGCATGACACCGCTCGATGACGAGATAACGGATGGTGTCGTGGTCGGCCCCGGCCCGCAAGCCCTTGCGGTTAGGCGATCAAGCAGCCTGCAGCAGCGCCCTCCTCGGATCGAGTCGCGCCGCGCGCAGCGCTGGGATCCAGCTCGCCGCGATCGTCACCACGATCAACACCGCGCTCACCCCGCCAAGCACCACTGGATCGCGGGGCGATTCACGGAAGAGCAACGGGCCGATCCAGGGCGCCGCCGCCACAGTGACGATTCCACCCAGCACAAGCCCAGCGACGCCGAAGCGAACGCCCTCGCCGACCACGAGACTCACGACATCCATGGCTCTCGCGCCGAGGGCCATGCGCACGCCTAGCTCGTGCGTGCGCTGCGTGACGCTGTACGCGATCACGCTGTACAGCCCGAGTGCGGCAACGATCAACGCCAGGGCGCCAAACGCAGTGAACGCGGTCGCGCCAAGGGTCCAGGACCGCGTCTGCTCGCCGAGAATGTCCGCGAACGGCGAGACCGACACGTACGACGCGCCCGGCATCTCCCGCTGGAGCCGCCGCCTAACGGGCTCGACCAGTCGAGCAGCGCCGCGTGCGCGTACGAAAAGCCCGGCGTCGTCCGGCGTCGTCTGCGCGATGGGGAAATAGTAGAGGAAATGGCCGGCGTCATCACTCAATGAGCGGCTGTGAATATCCTCGGCGACGCCGACGACGTAAGTGCACGGCGCGGTGTCGGCGCCCACCCGCACGCAACGCCCGAGCGCATCCTGGCCCGGCCACAGCGCCGCGGCCATCGATGCATCGACAACCATCACCGGGCGTTTTCCGGCAATGTCGGTCGCCTCGATGCTTCGGCCGCGCAGGATGCGCGTTCCCATCGTGGCGAAATACTCGGGCGACACGGCGTTCTGATCGAACTCGCCGAACTTGTCGACGGAGTCAATGCCGGCAACGAAGAGCGGCAACGATGAAATGCCCCCGAAGGGGACCGTCTTCATGAGACTCGCCCGCTCGACACCCGGCATCGTCGTTACCGCCTCGAGGAGGCGTTGATTCAGGGTCGTCAGGTCGGCGCGGTCGAGCCTGACACCCCGCATGTTGAGGTCGACCACGAGCACGGGATCGACGTCGTAGCCCAGGCGGACCTCGCGCACGTTGCGCAGGCTGCGGACGAAGAGTCCCGCGCCGCTGAGCAGCACCACGCACAACGTGCTCTGCGCCAGCAACAAGCCGGTGCGAAGGCGCGACCGCTGGTAGGTTCCCTCGCGCGCGCCGGCCTTGAGATCGGCGATGACATCGCCGCGGCCGACCTGCAGCGCCGGAACGATCCCCGCAAGCAGGCCGACGATCAGCGTCATCGCCGCGACGGCGAGCGCGGTGCGCGGATCGCCGATGACCGGCGGCTGCGAATCGCCGGGGAGGAATGCGGCGTGCAACATCCGGCTCGCCCACTGGGACAGCAGGAGGCCGGCGCCGCCCCCCGCCAGCGCCAACAACATGCTCTCGATGAGTGGTTGTGCAACCAGCCGCCGTCGACTGATGCCTAACGCGACGCGGACGGCGATCTCGCGGCGCCGGCGCACCGCCCGCGCGAGGAGAAGATTCGCGACGTTGGCGCAGGCGACGAGCAACACGATCAGCGCTACGCCCGACAGCCAGAAGGCGACGCGGCCGACGCTCGACGCCTCCGGGCCGCGCTCGGCCAGGATCGAGGCCACCACCGCGCGCGGGCGGAGTTGATCGACCGTCACGCCGCCGCGATTCGGGCGCGAGTCGAGGTCGGCCTGATAACTGCGGCGAAGCGCCGTCGTGAGATCGGCGGTCGCGGCGGCGACGCTGACACCGGGCTTGCGGCGAACGATGGCCTCGATACCGATCGCGTGGCCGTAGGAATTCCACCAATCGGGCGCACCGCGTGATGCGCCGAAGCTGCACACCGGGATGAAGAAGGCGGGCGCCCGTTCGGGCCAGAGGCCGACAAAACCTGGCGGCCCGACGCCGATGATCGTGTACACGACGGGGCCGATCGCGATCGTCGAGCCCAGCACGTCGGCGCGCGCGCCATACTGCGTCCTCCAGAATGCGTCGCTCACAACGGCCACCGGCGCGCCGGCCGGCGGTGAGTCTTCCGCCGGGGTGAAGTAGCGCCCCAGGCGCGGGCGAGCATCGAAGAAGTCGAAAAATCCCGCAGTCACGATGCCGATGGGCATCTCGCGCGTCGCGTCTCCGGTGCCGACAGCGATGAGTCTCTGCTCAAAAGCGGCGAAGTGTGAGAACGATGTCGACCAGCGCACGAGATCCGTATGCCGCGCGTAGATACCGCTCCGCTCGCTCTCGACACCATCGTTTGTCCGATAGAGGTACACGCGGTGCGTGGACGCGGGATCGACGAGCAGGGGCGGCGGCCGGAAGAGCAGCCGGTCGACGAACGAGAACATCGCCGCGTTCGCACCGAGTCCGAGGGCGAGTGTGAGGACGACGGCGATCGTGAAGCCCGGGCTCGCCTCGAGACTGCGAATCGTGTACGCGGCATCCTGCCGCAGGACGTCGAGCCAGGACCACACCCAGACCGACCGCGCCTCCTCGCGCATGAAGGTCTCGTTCCCCATCACGCGCCGAGCCGCGACGCGCGCCTCCTTGGTCGACAGCCCGCGCGCGATGAGATCGCGCTCGACCATCTCGTGATGAAACGCGAGCTCGTCGCGGAGGTCGGCCTCGTGGGCGCGAGAGCGAAGCCAGCGAGCGACGCGTCGGAGGAAGCGCATCGGGCGGGGCTCAGGCGAAGCGAAGGACGGCGTGGATGGCGTCAACGACGCGCTCGAACTCCTCGCGTTCCGACGCGAGTTGGCGGCGTCCGGCCGCGGTAATCGTGTAGTATCGCGCGCGGCGATTGTTCTCGGACGCGCCCCACTCGGCCTTCACGAAACCGTCGAGCAGCAAGCGCTGGAGGGCAGGGTAGAGCGAGCTCTCGCCGACTTGAAGGACGTCCTTCGAGATGTCCTTCACGCGTTGGGCGATCCCATAGCCGTGCATGGGGGCTCGCGCCAGCGTCCGCAGGATGATCAGGTCGAGCGTGCCCGGGAGGAGCTCCGGCGAAGACTTCACGAGGCCTCGCTTCCTATCGATAGACGATGGGAAGATGAGGTCTCGCCCACGGCTGTCAAGTCCCATCGACAGACGATGGGGGTTGGGTCATCCCGAGGAGCGAAGCGATGAGGGATCGGCTTTTGCCGAACCTACCGAAGAGCAGATCCCTCGCTTCGCTCGGGATGGCACTCAGCGCTTCGTCGTTACCACGATCACGCCGTTGCCGCCGATCGCGCCATACGCGGCCTTCGCGGCCTCCCCCTTGAGCACTTCGACCTTGTCGATGCGATTGCGGTCCAGCTTCGCGAGCGCTTCCATGTCCGCGCGGACGCCATCGATGAACAGGATCGGCTTCGACTCGCCCGTCGCGGCAGTGTGCAACTTGCGAATCACGGCGATGGTATCTTCGAGAGCGCCCTCTCGGCGGAGGCGGAGCGTGTCGGGGGTCCAGGCGAAGCCGGTCTTCGCGGCGTCCTTCGTCATGATGTAGATGCGCGACCGTCCCTCGACGTCGCCGACTTCGACTTTGGCGATGCGTTCCGGGGCAATCGCCTTGGCGGCGGCCTCCGGGGTGACCACGCCGTCGACCAGCCACACGACCTTCGCGTCCGAGTGCACCACGCCGAGTAATTTCGCGTCGCGTTCGGCGGAGCTGGCGTCCATCTGCTCGACGTCGGCGGACGTGGGCATCTTTGCCTCGCAGGCGACGAGAAGACCGACGAGTCCGACGAGCGCGACGGTCGCGCCGCGCAGTAAAGGATGACTGAAGCGGCGCGGCTGCATGGCGAGAATCCTCTGATGAAGGTGAGATGAGCCGTCGGCGAGGGCCGGCGCGGCGAAGCGCATCGGCGACGCGCGCTCGGCGACGTCGACGAGCAGGAAACCGTACGACCGCGGCGAGACGCCGCGGCGCAACACGCGCGCGTCGCAGTCGACCTCGATCGCGAGACGCACGCGCGAGAGAGCGATCCAGAGCGCCGGATTCCACGGCATGAGCGCGACCAGGCCGCACGCGATCGCCAGGAACAGCGGATCGCGCGCGGCGAGGTGCGCTGATTCGTGGTCGAGGATGACGCGCTGCTCCTCATTCGAGCGACTCAGCACCCAACGTGGTACGATGATTTCGGGCCTAACGATGCCGATCACGATCGGCCCCAGCGCTGGCGAGAGTCGAACGCGCTGCCCGTGCAGCTCGACGACCGGCCATGCTCGACGCAATCGGCGCAGTCGCGCGTAGGCGACGCCGAATGATGTCGCCACGATCAGAGTCGCCAGCCCCCACAGCCCGATGGCGTACCAGGGCGCCGACGCCGGAACGTGTCGCTCGACCGATTGGATACTCGTCTGCATGAGCACGAGCGCCGACGGATCGATTGTCTCGCCGGCCGGTCGTGTCGCGAGACTCGCGCGGAATGGCGCGCTCGCGGGAAGAATGCACGCGAGCACGGCCGCGCCGATCCAGACGAAGCGACTCGGGCGCCGGCTCATGCGGAGCAGGGAATCCGCGGCCCACGCCGCGATCACGGACGAGAGTCCGACGACCATCGTGTATAGCATCCACGAAATCATGGCTTCTCTCCGAGACGCTTGGTGATCAGTTGCCGCATGCGCTCGAGCTCCTTGCGGCTGAGCTTCTTGTCGGCGACCATCTGCGCGAACATGCGCTCCACGGAGCCGTCGAAGATCGCGTCGCGGACGCGGGCGAGAGCGCTTCCCCCCGCACGCTCGGCTTCGACGGTCGGGAAATACCGATACGCCCGGCCCTCGGCTTCATGCCGCACGAATCCCTTTTCCTCGAGCGTCTGCAGCGCCGACAGCACCGAGGTGTACGCCAGGTCTTCCTCGAGTGCATCACGGACCTCGGTCACGCTCGCCGATCCGAGCCGCCACAGCACGCTCATCACCGCCAGCTCACGCGGTGGGAAGTAGATGTCGCTCACGGTGGTCACTCCAAGGGTTGATCTACGGAACTTCCAGTAGAATAGGGCGCGTCATACGGGTTGTCAACTGATTTTTCCGTAGAAGGCGGCGCCCTCCCTGGCGCGCGATTGCGCGGGAGGTATCATGAGACTCGCCATGACCGATACGTCTCCGCCTCGCGACGCGAACCTCGTGGAGTTCTTGAGTACGCGAGCGCGGAGCGCGTCCGACGGACGGCTCGCGCTCGATGCGGGACTCGGCTTCCTCGTCACCGTCGTGGCCGTCATCTGGCGCCTTGGCGGCTGGCACCTCATCGCCTGTGTCGGTCTCTGCTTTACGGCTTTTGGAGCGTGGGGCATCGCCGACCGAGAGCTCCGTGAGCGAGGAGGTCCATCGGTCGACGGCGTCGGCCTCCATCTCCTTCGTATCGGGCGAGGCGTTGCCGCGGGAGTCGGTGCTCTTGCGGGTGCGTTGCTGTTGGTGAGTCTTCTTGGCATGGCGCTCGGCACGTGGATCAGCTGATGGTCGCGGCGTTAGGCATGTGACCGGCACCGAGCCCGCGGCGTCTGGAGACCCTCATTGCCGATTCCGGGGATGGCAAGCGAATCGCCCGGTTCCGCCCGAGCGGGACGCGCTCCTAGACCACGGTCATTCCGCGCGCAGTGTCTCCTGGAGCAACCGGCATCAACGGTTTACGCGGACAAAGCCGGACAGGGCCGGACACGGCCGGACGAAAACCCCGAACGCTTTGTCAAAAAGCCGTTCACGCCTTTCCGTCCGGCCGTGTCCGGAAGTGTCCGGCCGTGTCCGTGTTCAAAAGAATTCGCACCTTTCGAACCTCGAGTTTTCAACGCGCATCGAGACAGATCCCTCGTTCGCAGCTTCTCGGGATGACAGGAGGGTTACCACGCCAAGCGCAGTGAGGACCGAAGAACATAGCCGGAGCGCTGCGTGCCTAACGGCGACGCGGGGCTCGGCGCTCCAGTCCCTCCGCGAGCAACCGGCATCAACGGTTTACGCGGACAAAGCCGGACAGGGCCGGACAGGGCCGGACGAAAACCCCAACGTTTTTGTCAAAGAAGAGCCGTTCACGCCTTTCCGTCCGGCCGTGTCCGGAAGTGTCCGACCGTGTCCGTGTTCAAGAGAATTCGCACCTTCCGAACCTCGAGTTTTCAGCGCGCATCGAGACAGATCCCTCGTTCGCAGCGTCTCGGGATGACAGGACGGCTACCACGCCAAGCGCAGTGAAGACCGAAGAACATAGCCGGAGCGCTGCGTGCCTAACGGCGACGCGGGGCTCGGCGCTCCAGTCGGTGTCGCGTTGCTGGAGGCGCGGAGCACCGGACCGCCGCCAAGCACGAGCCGCCAACGCTGAGCGACCGCGAAGGCGAGCGTCGGACCGACGAGCACCGTCGCGCCGCCCTCGGCTTCCTCGGTGTCGAGGAATCCCTCGAGATCCGATCCGACCACTTCAACGCCAACCCACACCGAGGACGACAGCGCGCGCGACGCGCCAATCGTCGTCACGACGTCGACCGGGTCACGCCCGAGGGCGTACGCATGCTCGAGGAGCACGTCAGCCGCGAGCGCCGACTGCGTCGTCACGCGCGCGCCCATGAAGCGCGCGAGTCCCACGTTCGCACCCGTGTATTCGTGTCGCATGCCCAGCGAGGCGCCGAGGGAGATGGCGTCGCGTCGAAAGGGCGTCACGACCGCTTCCATCTGGCCGGCAAGCCGGGTCTGATGGTCGAGGGTGCTGGCACCCGCGACATCGCCGCGAAGGGCGAAGAGAGGGGAAAAGGGAATGAGGGCGCCGGCGCGCGGCTCCAGTCGCTCTCCCCCCACCGGCTCGAAGGCGCGCTCGTTGTAGCCCGCGTCCATCGACGTCACCGGTCGGAGACCTGGTGCGAGCGTCGCGAAAAGAAATGGCGACTGAAGAGCCGGTGCCTGGGCGGACGTCCTCCTTGCCGCCGCCACAAAGATCGAAATAAGCGCGAGGGAAACAAGTCGCGGCGAGAGCGTGCGTATCATATGATTGCGCGGCTGGGGTTTCGTGCTCACGATAGTAGCGAGATGTAACGCTTTGCGTCTCCTTTTTGAATGCGCGAGGTAACGACAAACCGATGCCGCGGCCCTGTCGCTGCCTGCTCAACGGAACGCAGCTGCGCCGATCGCAACGGCGCGACGTCGTGTGGGAGAGCGACTTCGTGACGATGACGGTTCACGTCGCGCCGCGCTAATGCCATACGCTCCGGCGCCGCCATTCCTCGTTGCCGCCGTTCAGCAGAGTCCCGTCTTTCTCGATCGGGAAGCGACCATCGATCGCGCGTGCGAGTGGATCGCTGAAGCGGCAGCGAGGGGAGCGAAGCTCGTCGTGTTCCCGGAGGCGTTCGTGCCGGGATATCCGTTGTGGGTGTGGTCGGTGCCGGCCGGTGAGACGCACGCGCTGCGCGCCCTGTACGCGGAGCTGCTCGATCAGGCGGTGACCATCTCGAGCGGCGCGGTCGAACGATTGCGTAAGGCGGCGCGATCGGCGGGCGCGTACGTCGCGATTGGGATCAATGAGCGCAACGTCGAGGGGAGCGGCACGTCGCTCTATAACTCGCTTCTGTTCATGAATGCCGATGGGGCGGTGCTCGGCGTGCATCGCAAGCTCATCCCGACCGCCGGCGAGAAACTCGTGCACGCGCAAGGCGACGGAACGACGCTCGTCGCGTACGAGACGCCGCTCGGGCGCATCGCGGGTCTCATGTGCTGGGAGAACTACATGCCGCTCGCGCGTCAGGCGCTGTACAACCAGGGCGCGCAATTGTTCGTCGCGCCGACGTGGGATCGCGGCGAGCCGTGGATCTCCACCCTGCGGCACGTCGCGAAGGAGGGTCGCATGTACGTGATCGGCTGCTGCAGCGCGATGCGGCCCGCGGACATTCCCGATCGCTTCGCGTTCAAGAGTGGCGTCGCGGTATCGGCGAGTGGGTGGATCAATCCGGGCGACAGCGTGATCGTCGATCCCGACGGCAAGATCGTGTCGGGACCTTTACACGAGGCGCAGGGATTCGTGTTCGCCGAAGTGGATCCGCAGCGAATCACCGGCCCGCGGTGGCAGCTCGACGTCGCGGGGCACTACGCGCGTCCGGACGTGCTTCAGCTCGTTGTACGTCGGCGCAATGATTAGAAAGTCGTAAAGCGAAGTGCAGATCCCACGTCGCTTCGCTCCTCGGGATGACAGCGTAGCTTTGATGTCCGGATCGAATCGATTTAAGCGTGAAGTATTCGAGAACCCTTCGAACGCTTCACGAATCGACGAGTCCGGATGCCAGCCACGACCTCCGAGGTTCTTGGATCTCTAGCGACCGAGTCGGCAGGAGGCGGCGGGAGCGGAGATCCATTAGCAGGTTTTCATGTGTCGGTGCGGTCACCCGACAGCCTGTTTTCGTACAACGGTCTCGAGTTGGCGTCTGGCGTCACCGACGCGACCGGACGATTCGATCTCTCGTACTTTCCCGATCCGTCCGCGATCACCGGTCCGCGCTCACTGGAGATCGTCGCGCGCGACAAGGTCGGCCGCATCGTCGCGATCGCGCCGCCGACGGGTGCGGCGCCGACCTACCAGGTGACCGACGACGGCGCGGCGCGCTTCATCGATCAGCCCGGAACGCCTAACGATCTCGGTCCGCTCGTCATCCGCCGCGCCGATGCGCTCGGTCTCGACGTGACCCTCGGCACCGGAACCGCAAAGATGAAGTCCGACGGAAACGCGGTGACGTTTCTCGTCGATCACGACGCCTTCAATCACGCGGCGGCGATGTTCCGCGCGGCACGACAGGAGATTCTCGTCTCTCAGTTGGAGTTTCAAACCGCGAGAGCGTTCAACGCCGATGCGGCGCAAGAGACTCCGACGCTGGTATTCGACTTCGACACCCCGGACCACGCGCCGTCGCCAAATCTCGACGTACCGCGCTCGATCGGGCCGGCCGACGGCAGGCCGGAGCGGCTGCTGCTCACGGCAGCCGCGAACGGCGTCGACGTGCGCGTCGCGGTGAACCAGTACTTCCTCCCGCCCTTCGTCAACTTCGGAGCGGGCGTGTACCTCGTCATCAAAGGCCACGAGGGCACTCCCTTCGACGCCTTCGATCTGCAAACCAACGACGTCGTCCGCGCTGGAAACTATTTCGCTTCGGCGCCGGCGCCCCACGTCAAGCTGCGCGGATTCAGGCAGCCGGTGCTCACCTCCGGCGTGCTCCACTCGAAGATGGTGCTGATCGACCGCTCGAGCTTTCTCAGCATCGGCTCGCCCTTCAAGCAGAGCTACAACGACAGCCACGATCACCGCATCGATTCGTGGATGCGCGGCGAGTACGACGAGACGCCGCGCCACGACGCGAGTTTCGCGGCGACGGGTCCGATCAAGGACGACGCGTTCGCGACGCTCCAGATGATCTGGAACGCGGCGG
Source organism: Gemmatimonadaceae bacterium (assembly GCA_036557635.1). Classification (GTDB taxonomy): domain Bacteria; phylum Gemmatimonadota; class Gemmatimonadetes; order Gemmatimonadales; family Gemmatimonadaceae; genus AG2. Next base: position 1,053 of record DATBHD010000281.1, on the reverse strand, counting down.
CGCCGGACGATCCGGTGCCGGCGACAATGGCGCCGCCGCCCAACGGGACTGTGCCTCCACCGCTCCAACTCACGCCGGACGGCACGTGCACGGTGCAGGTCGTGCGGACGGTGAGCGCCAATCGCATTCCCGGCATCCCCAAGGGCGAGAAGGGCATCCTCGAGGGCTACCTCCGCGCGTTCGCAAACGCGAAAGAGTTCATCTATTTCGAGAATCAGTATTTCACGAACGATGCGATCGGCGACGGCCTCGCCGCCGCTCTCGCCGCCAATCCGTCTCTCGAGGTCGTCGCCGTGGTGAACATCGAGCCCGACGGGCCGACGTATCCCTCCAAGCAGCGACGGTTGATCACGCGCATTCGCCGAGCGATCGGTCAAACGCCGACCGGCCCGCAACGCTTCTCGGTGTTCACGCGCTGGTCGCACGACGTCGCGAATGGCAAGGCGCGGATGATGCCCGTGTACGTCCACGCGAAGGCGGCCGTCATCGATAACACGTGGGCCGCGGTCGGCTCGGGCAACCTCGATGGATACTCGCTCGACGGCTGCCTGCCGAGCGACATCCTGAACAGCGGCGTCTTCGACGGCACCGAAGCGCGCGCGATCGAGGTGGATGGACTCTTCTCCGATCCCAGTGGCACCGTGGTGGACGTGCTCCGGCGGAAGCTCTGGGCCGAGCACCTCGGGTTCTTCGGCGCGAACGGACAACCCGACATCACCGCGCCGGAACTGCAGCTCGCGAACAAAGCGCCCGACGGCTGGTCGAAGCTCTGGATCGATCGCGCCGCGGCGACACTTCAGAGTTTGATCAACACGCCGGCGGTGCCGCTCACCGGCAAGGCGACCGTTCTCCCCTGGCCATCGGACAACAGCACGCACAAGCACCCGCGCGGCCATCTCGACGCGCTCGGCGTTCATCCGACGGTCGTCGTGCCGCTCGCGAACGCGCGCAAATTCGATTTCAAGACGGGCGACTGGAAGCCGAATTCACAAGTCAAGGTGGACCTCGGCTGATGGCATCGACGATCGAGCGCGCGGCCGAGGGCCTCGCCCG
>DATBHD010000280.1:0-44071 GCA_036557635.1 Gemmatimonadaceae bacterium | reverse complement strand
CGAATCTTCAAGCTGCTCGATACGCCCGCGTCGGCGACGGTGAGCCCGGCCGCGCAACACGTCGTCGCGCACGCGGCGTCGCGAAAGGTGACGGTCGAGTTCCACGATGTCTGGTTCGCGTATGACATCGCGCACGTCGCGCGAGCGAGCAACAGCGGCGAGCATGGTCGCGAGTGGGTGCTCAAGGGCGTCAGCTTCCGCGCTGAACCCGGTCAGACCGTCGCGCTCGTCGGCCACACCGGAGCGGGGAAGACGACGATCGTGAATCTGCTCCTGCGGTTCTACGATCCGCAGCGTGGCCGCATCACGGTGAACGGTGTCGACATTCGCGAGATGCCGGTCGGTGCGTTGCGCGCGCTGATCGGCTACGTGCAGCAGGACATTTTTCTCTTCGCGGGCGACATCACGAGCAACATTCGTCTGTCGAATCCGTTGACGGAGGAGCAGGTCTCCGTGGCCGCCACGCGTGTCGGCGCGGATCGCATCATTCGCCGCTTCCCGGATGGATACGCCCACGTGCTCGGCGAGCGCGGGGCGTCGATCAGTGTCGGAGAACGGCAGCTATTGTCGTTTGCGCGCGCGATCGCGGCGGATCCCGCGCTGTTGATCCTCGACGAGGCGACGAGCGCGGTGGACAGCGAAATCGAGGCGGAGATTCAGAGCGCGCTCGCCGTGCTGATGAGCGGACGCACAACGATCGCGATCGCCCATCGATTGAGCACCATCGTCGGCGCGAATGAGATTCTGGTGTTGCATCACGGGCAGGTGCGCGAGCGGGGCACGCATCGCCAGTTGATGGAGAAGGGTGGTTTGTACGAGCGGCTTTATCGGTTGCAAACGGGCGCGGTGACGGGGCGCGTCGCGGCGGCGAGCGCCCTCACCAGCGGGATGTGAGCAGGCCCAAATCGCATGCGTTGCGTGCACGCAACGCGTCAACTATCGCATTTCTCGCCGCTTGCCAGCGTCGGGGGGGCTGGGGTAGTTTCTGCCGACCCCACCTCGTCCGCCGCGCCAGCGCAACTCGATGCCGGTCATCCGTATCAATGACAGCCAACACTCGCTCGGGCCTGGCAAGACACGACTCGGTGGGGGTGCTGACGTCGATATTCGGGTCTCGGACGATGAACGGATTGGGGCGCAGGCGGTGATCGAATTCGCAGATGGCCAATCGGTGATCCGCCGAAGCGGCGACGCTCCCGTCAAGGTGAACGGCGTCGCGCTCGGCGCGGAGCCGACACCGCTAATGCATGGCGACAAGATCGAGGTCGCCGGCCGCGAGCTCTTCTACGAAGAGGACACCAAGGGCGGAACAACGCGGCACGTGATGCACAGCGAGATCCGGTCGATCCTCGAGAAACGGCCCGGCGCGGCTCGTGCGACGATCGGCTCTGGCGGACGCCTCGTCTCTCTCGTCGACGGCAAGGAGTACATCGTGCCCGAGACGGGAATCACGATCGGCCGCGACGCCAGCTCGGATGTGGTGGTCGCACAGAACGAGGTTTCTCGACGACACGCGGAAATTGTTCCGTCGGAACGCGGATATTTGCTGCACGACCATAGTACGAATGGTGTCTACGTGAACGGCGTGCGGGTCTTGCAGTCTCAGGTGCTCTCGCGCTCGGATGTGGTTCGCGTGGGCAGCGAGGAATTTCGCTTCTATGCGGACGTGATCATCTCGGGCACGATGCCAGCGGCGTCGATGCCGACCGTGACGCCGCCAACGGCTCAACCGCCGGCGCCGCCGGCGCCGCCAACGACAGCACCGGCCACAGAACGAGTCGCGGCGGTAGCCGATTCAAGCTCGACCGCTCCACCGATGCCGGCGCGGAAAGCGACCGCCGCGCCGCCTTCACCGCCGGATGAAACGACGCTCCGCGTTTCCGCGGTGGCGGAGGCTCCCGCGGCCGCCGTGCGCTCCCCCGAGCCGGCCGCTCCGAGTACCGCGCCGGCGACCGACAGCAGGCCGGCGCTGGCGATTCTCGAAGTGATCAACGAAGGCGTTGCGCGGGGCACGCGATACGAGATTCGCGTACCGCTCGCGCACATTGGACGGGGCGCGCATAACGACGTGGTGATCGACGACGACAGCGTGTCGGATATCCATGCGAAGCTGCAGCGCCGCGACGACGGGTGGTACCTGATCGATCTCGCTTCGACGAATGGAACGTACGTCGGCGGCTCGCGACTGACGCACGACCGACGGCTCGACGGGACTCCCGACGTCCGCTTTGGTGGTGTCAAGCTGAACTTTCGGCCAGCCGATGTGCCGATGGCGGCTGTGAAGAGCACGCGCGCGATCGCGTCGACGCCGATCGATCGCAGCAAATTGCCGCCACGCCCGCCGCGCGCGACGGCGCCGGCAAAGCCGGCGGCACCAGTCGCTCCCGAGCGCACCGGCAGTTCGGTCTGGGTGTGGATGACGATACTGATTGTTGCCGCCGCCGTGGCCTTTTACCTCTTGAAGAGCTGACGAGTTGATAGTGCGTCTGCTTCACGCTGCTCGGACCGATGTCGGGATGATCCGCTCCGGCAACGAAGACAATTTCGCCGCTGAAGCGGACGCGCAGCGCGGCCTCTTCATCGTGGCCGACGGCATGGGAGGCCACGCCGCCGGCGAAGTGGCGAGCGAAATGGCCGTACAAATCGTCCAGCGCGAGCTGACGGGCGTGCGCGACCTCGAGAACAATGGCGCCGACCGCGTGGTGACGGACGCGCTGAAATCGGCGAATCGCAAGATACATGAGCGAACGCTCATCGAGGTCGACAAGCAGGGGATGGGCACGACGGTCTCCGTGCTCCTCATCGCCGGCCGCCGCTACCTCATCGGACAGGTCGGCGATTCGCGCGTGTATCTTCTGCGCGACGGCGCGCTGACGCAGCTCACGAAGGATCACTCGTACGTGCAGGAACAGGTCGACGCGGGCTTCCTCACGCCGGAGCAGGCGCGCTACCATCCGTACAGCAACGTGATCACGCGCTGTGTTGGCGCGAGTCCGGATGTCGAGCCCGATGTCTATCGCGGTGAGGTGAAGTTGGGCGACGTCTTCCTCGTCGCGAGCGACGGGCTCACCGGAATGGTGGACGACCGCCGCCTGCAGACGCTCCTGATCTCCCGCGCCACGCCCGATCGCAAGGTGCACGCGCTCATCTCCGAAGCGAACGGCCGGGGAGGGCTGGACAACATCACCGCGATCGTCGTCGAGATCGCGGACGTCGACGCGGCGAAGGCGGATACGCCAACGGGTCCAATGGTGACTCAGCCGCGCGTTCCATGAGCGACGAGACGGTCTGCAGCGTCGCGCAACTCTACCTCGGCAACATTCTCTACGCACTCGAGCGCGCGGCATTGAGTCTCGAGGAGGAAGGGAGGCGCGACGATGCCGCGTTCTATCGCGGCATCGCGCGCAAGCTCGCCGAAGCGAGAGGTCGCGAGCGCCCCGCCGAGCAGGAAGCTCGGTAGCCAATCGCGCTTTCGCGTCGGCGGACCAGACGCGATATTAGCCGCGCCCAGCAGTACGCCCACCCCGAGGTACCCACATGCCAACTCGCCGCTCTTCCCTGCGCATTGCTTTCGCCGCCGCCGCGCTCGCGTGCGCCGCGCCGGCACTCGCCCAGAAGCCCTCCGCCAAGGCGTCGCTCGCCGGATTCGATCAGTACATCACGAAAGCGATGCAGGACTGGAAGGACCCGGGCCTCGCGATCGCCGTCGTCAAGAATGACTCGATCGTGCTCATGCGCGGCTTCGGCACGCGAACGATGGGCACGAATCAACCCGTCGATGAGCATACGCTCTTCGCGATCGGCTCCAGCTCCAAGGCGTTCACCGCGACGCTCGTCGCGATGATGGTCGATGAGGGCAAGATGCGCTGGGACGATCCGGCGACGACCTACCTTCCGAGCCTGCAGCTGTACGATCCGTACGTCACACGCGAGCTGACCCTTCGTGATCTCCTCACGCATCGCAGCGGTCTGGCGCGCGGTGACCTCGTGTGGTACGCGACGGACTACAACCGAGACGAGATCCTGCGGCGCGTCCGCTTCCTGAAGCCGACGTGGAGCGTCCGCTCGCACTTTGGCTACCAGAACATCATGTACCTCGCCGCCGGACAGGCGGCGGCGCACGCCGCCGGCACCTCCTGGGACGATCTCGTGCGCACGCGCATCTTCGCACCGTTAGGCATGAACGAGACCTCTACCTCGATCCGCGACCTCGCCGGCAAGGCAAACGTGGCCTCCCCGCACACCGAGGTGAACGACACGCTCGTCGTCGTCCCGTGGCACAACATCGACAACATCGGTCCGGCGGGCTCGATCAACTCGAACGTCTCGGACATGATCAAGTGGGTGCGCTTCCAGCTGGCCGGCGGCAGCGTAAACGGGAAGTCGCTCGTCAGCGCGTCCGCGCTCGGCGAGACGCACACGGCGCAGATGGTCATCCCCGTCGGCGCCGACGCGAAGCAAGTCAATCCGTTCACGCATCTCGAGTCGTATGGAATGGGCTGGTTCCTCCAGGACTACCGCGGCCGAGAGCTCGACCAGCACGGCGGCAACATCGACGGGATGAGCGCGATGGTCGCCATCATGCCGGAAGAGAAGCTCGGCATGGTGATTCTCACCAATGCGAACGGATCACCGGTGCCGTCGATCGCGATGTACCGCGTGATCGACGCGCTCCTCAACGAGCCGCCGCGCGACTGGAACGGCGAGTTTCTCAAGCGAGTCGAGAAGCAGCGCGCTCAGGCGAAGGAAGCCGAGCAGAAGAGGCTCGCGCAGCGGACGCTGGGCACGAAGCCGTCGTTGCCGCTCGAGAGCTACGTCGGTGTGTACAGCGACAGCATGTACGGCGACGCGTCGGTCCGCCTCGTGAACGGCGCGCTGCGCATGACGTACGGCACGGCCTTCGACGGCGAGTTGGAGCACTGGCACTTCGACACCTTCCGCGCGAAGTGGAACGGGCGCGCGCTCGGACGCACGTTCGTCACTTTCGCGTTAGGCGCAGACGGCAAGGTGCACAGCGCCGACTTCGAGGGGCTCGGGACGTTGGACCGGAAGCCCGACGCCCCCGATACGTCGCGGAAGATCGTTCTCGCCGCGAGCGACGCGGGCAAGCTCACGGGGACATTCGTCTCCGAGACGCCGGCGCTCTCGATCGACGTGAGCTACGACGGCGAGTTGAAGCTCGCCGTGCCAGGGCAGCCGGTGTACACCCTGCTCGCCGATTCGCCGACCCGCTTCCGCATGACGGGCGCCCACGTGCCGGCGGGCTTCTTCGTCGAGTACGAGATGGCGAATGGAGCGGTCAAGAGCGTGAAATTGATCCAGCCGAGTCCGCGGCCGACGCTGACGTTTCTGCCGAAACGTTAGCGCCGGCCGCGGCTCGGCTGAATGCCTCTGCATTTGATCGCGAATGGGGATCTCGACCGGTCAGACACAAATCACGAATCATTCGAATTGGACGAATAGCTCCACTGCGGGGAGGAGTGATTCGATGGATTCGAGTGATTCGTGATTGCTTTTTCGACTTAAGGAGTTGATCGCGTGCAGTAGAGGATAAGTAGTTAGGCAGTCAACAGATGACAGCCGTGGTCGAGGAGGCGAGCGACCTCCTCCCGCGGCTGCCGAGCGAGTGACAATACCGCGTCGCGGTCGAGCGTCACCGGGCGACAGGTGAAAACCCGAAGCCAGCGCGCCGAGCGGTAGAACTCCTCGGCGAGCTTGGGGAGATTGATCGCGCCCTCGCCGCTGGTCGTTAGGCGAAAGACATCGCTGTTGCGGCGCTGGACCGGCATGTCGAGGCCGAGCATCTGGGTCTTCGCCGGGTAGTCGAGGAGCAGTTCGCCCGCGTTCAAACCGAGCTCGCCGGCCAGCGCGTCCTCGACGCGCCGCGTGAGTGCCGGGTCGTCCGCGATCCATTCGGCGGCATCGGCGGCCAGGTCCCCGGCCGGGCACTGAAACGCGCGCTTGAAGAGCCGCCGCTCGCGGAGCGCGGCAAGGAGCGGGCTCGGTGCGCGGCGGGCGAGGTCATGGAGGAGCCCCTCGTCGGTGAATCCAGCCAACGTCCGCGCGTCGAGCGAGCCGGCGTTCATGGCATCTTCGACCATCCGCTTGTACATCGCCGTCGCGCTGCGCACGGCATGGTGCCAGTAGACGTTGCGATACATCTGGTAGCGCGCAAACAACAGAGACTCCAGCGCCGACAATCCCTTTTCGACGATACCGATCTCGGCGCCCTCGTCGCCCTGAACGACGGTCAGCGAGTTGAGAAGTCGATCAACATCGATCTCTCCATACGGGACGCCGCACATGAACGCGTCGCGGCGCAGATAGTCGAGCTTGTCGAGATCGAGCGAGCCCGAGATGAGACGCTGCAGGGGGCTGCGACTCGCGCCCCGGATCAGCGCCATGATCTCGTCCGGCGTCTCGTCCCCCATCTCGCCGCGCAGCAGCTCGGCGACCGCGCCCTCGGTGATCAGCGGACGCGCGACTTCCTCGTGATGGAGCGCGCCAATCTCCTCGAGGGCGTGCGAGAACGGATAGTGCCCGATGTCGTGAAGCAACGCGGCGACACGCACCGTGGCACACGCCGTTCTCGGGATGCCGGCGAGCGCGCCGCGCTCGTCGAGCAGAGCGAGCGCGCGCCGCGCGAGATGGTACGTGCCGAGGGCGTGCTCGAATCGGCTGTGCGTCGCGCCGGGGTAGACGAGAAACGCAAGCCCGAGCTGGCGCACGTAGCGCAGCCGCTGAAACGCCGGCGTGTCGACGAGGCGCATCGCCAGCGGATCGACGGCGATGTTATTCCAGAGCGGATCGCGGATGATCTCCATTTCTCGCCGTTGTCATGCCGAGCGAAGCGAGGAATCTGCTTCTCGCTGGCGCGCGAGGCGGATTAATTCGACTTGAAGTCGCCCGCGCCAGCGCTCGCCCCTCGTCGCTACGCTCCTCGGGATGACATGGACAGCTACGCCCGCGGCCCCGCGTTCCGCACGGCCTCGCTCACCACGCTTTCGAACTTTTTAAAGTTCTCCTGGAACATCCCGGCGAGCTTCTTCGCCTGCGCGTCGTACGCCGCGGCGTCCTTCCAGGTGCTCCGCGGCTGCATGATTCCTTTCGGGACGCCGGCGATCTCGTTCGGCACGGCAAGGCCGAACACCGGATCCATCGTCGTCTTCGCCGCGGTGAGGTTTCCACACAGCAACGCGTTCACCATCTTGCGCGTGTGCGCCAGCTTCATGCGCGAACCGACACCGAACGCGCCACCCGTCCACCCGGTGTTGACCAGCCACACGTGGGACTGGTGCTCCTCGATGAGACCGCCGAGCATCTCCGCGTACTTCCAGGCGGGCCACACGAGGAACACCGCGCCGAAGCACGAAGAGAACGTCGCCTGCGGCTCCTTCACGCCACGCTCCGTGCCGGCCACCTTCGCCGTGTAGCCCGACAGGAAGTAGTACATCGCCTGGTCGCGAGTGAGCCTGGCGACCGGGGGCAGCACGCCGTAGGCGTCCGCGGTGAGGAAGACGATGTTCCTCGGGTGGCCGCCGCGCCCGTTAGGCGCGTAGTTGGGGATGTAATGCAGCGGATACGAGGCACGCGTGTTCTCGGTGATCGAATGATCCTCGAATCTCACCTGTCGCGTGACCGGATCGAGCACCACGTTCTCGAGGATCGTACCGAACATTTGCGTCGTGCGATAAATGTCCGGCTCTCCTTCCGGAGAGAGGTTGATCACCTTGGCGTAGCACCCTCCCTCGAAATTGAAGATTCCCTCGGGGGACCACCCATGCTCGTCGTCACCGATCAGCGATCGCTCGGGATCCGCGGACAGCGTCGTCTTGCCCGTTCCGGACAGGCCGAAAAAGAGCGCGCAGTCGCCCGCCGTGCCGATGTTCGCGGAGCAGTGCATCGACAGCACTCCCTGCTTCGGCAAGTAGTAGTTCATCACCGTGAACATTGCTTTCTTGAGCTCACCGGCGTAGCGCGTCCCGCCGATGAGAATCATGCGCTTGGCGAGGTTCAGCACGATGAACGTCCCGGTGCGCGTACCGTGTCGCGCCGGGTCGGCCTCGAACTCCGGCGCGTGAAGCACCGTGAAATTCGGATCGAAGCTCGCCAGCTCCGCGACGTCCGGCCGGATGAACATGTTTCGAACGAACGCCATGTGCCATGCGCTGGGCGACACGTACCGGACGGACAGGCGATAGTTCGGATCGGCGCCGCAGTAGAGATCCTGAACGAACAGCTCCTCGCGGTCGTTCAGATACGCGCGCACGTCCGACAGCAGTAGCTCGAACTTCTCGGGTGGCAGTGGTTGGTTCACCTTCCCCCAGTCGACGTCGCGCTCGGACTGTGGCTCGCGCACCACGAACTTGTCGTTCGGCGACCGCCCGGTGTGGGGTGTGGTGATGGAGACAAAAGCCCCCAACTCCGCGAAATCCCCCTCGCCGCGGCGCGCCGCATGCTGAATCAGTACCGCCGCGACCAGGTCCCAATGCACTTCGCCGTTAGGCTTCAGTCCTTGCGCCTCGAGTCCAACTCGGCCTGGACGTTCGGTTGCGTCCTGCTGCGGCTGCGCCTGCGTTGCCATATGGGTCATAATCTCGAGTAGACCGTCGGTACGATGTCGTTGGCGGGCGTCTTCCGCGCCGCCGCCTGCCCCGCTGGTTGTGAACGTCCCTGCGCGTCGACCACGGCGACGGCGGTCATGTTGACGATGTCCTGGACATCGGCCCCGCGCTCGAGCACGTGCACGGGCCGGCTCATTCCGACGAGGATTGGTCCGATCGCCGTCGCCCCGCCCAGGTGATTCAGCAACTTGTATGCGATGTTCCCGGCGCTCAAGTTCGGGAAGATCAGAACATTTGCTTGCGTCTTGAGCGCGCTGAATGGGTAGTCGCGTTGCAGAATCTCGGTGTCGAGCGCCGTGTCCGCCTGCATCTCGCCGTCGACGATCAGCGACGGATCGCGCTGGCGCAGCAGCTGCACCGCCCGGGCGACCTTTTCCGCTTCGGGGTGCCGCACGGAGCCGAAGTTCGAGAACGACAACATCGAGATTCGCGGCTCGATGCCGAAGTTGCGCGTGACACGACTCGCCGCGTACGCGATCTGCGCCAATTGCTCCGCGGTGGGATCGATGTTCACCGTCGTGTCGGCGCAGAAGACGACATGCTTCTCGAACACGAGCATGTACATGCCGCTCACGAGCTCCGACTTCGGATGGGCGCCCACCACCTCGAGCGCGGGGCGAATCGTCTCGGGATAGTGCAGGTTCACCCCCGACACGAGCGCGTCGGCGTCGCCGCGCGCCACCATGCACGACCCGAAATAATTTCCGTTGTACAATCGTCGTCGCGCTTCTTCGAGACTCATTCCCTTGCGTTGTCGCTTTTCCCACATGAAGTGGGCGTAGGCTTCGCGCAGCGGTGAGTTCGCCGGATCTTCGATCTCGATATCGTCGAGGGAGACGTTCATCTGCGATGCCGCGCGCTCGATGGCGGCGCGGTTGCCGAGGAGAATCGGCTGGCCGATGCCCTCGTCGACGACGATCGCCGCCGCGCGGATAATCTTCGGCTCCTCGCCCTCGGGATACACGACGCGCTTGGGGTTCGAGCTTGCGCGATTGATGACGCCGCGCATGACGCCGCGCGCGCGCCCGAGGCGTGCCTCGAGCCGCTCCCGGTACGCGTCGAGCTCCACAAAATCGTTCGCCGCGCCGCTGGCCACTGCCGCCCACGCGACCGCTGGCGCAACCCAGAGCAGCACGCGCGGATCGAAGGGAAAGGGTATCAGATACTCCGGCCCGAACTGGACCTGCCGCAGACCGTACAGCGACGCGACGCTATCCGGCACGTCCTGCTTCGCGAGCAGGGCGAGTGCGCGGGTTGCCGCCATCTTCATCTCCTCGTTGATCTCGGTCGCGCGAACGTCGAGCGCGCCGCGGAAGATGAAGGGAAATCCGAGGACGTTGTTGACCTGGTTCGGGTAGTCGCTCCGGCCGGTCGCGATGATCGCGTCGTCTCGAACCGCGCGCACCTCGTCAGGCAGAATCTCCGGAACCGGATTGGCCAGCGCGAAGACAATCGGGCGCGGGGCCATCTTCGCGATCATCTCGCCGGTGACCGCGCCCGCGACCGACAGCCCGACGAACACGTCCGCGCCGGAGAGCGCGTCGGCGAGGGTGCGCGCCTTCGTCTCGACCTGAAAGCGCGCCTTGTACGGGTCCACGTCGCCCGAGCGACCCGCGTAGATCACGCCGGCGCGGTCGCACATGAGTATACGCTCACGTTTCACACCGAGACGCACGTAGTGCTCGGCGGTGGAGATGGCGGCCGCGCCCGCGCCGGAGAACACGACGGTCACGTCCTCGATCGATTTCCCGACGATCTCCAACGCGTTGAGCAGCGCCGCGCCGGAGATGATCGCCGTCCCGTGTTGATCATCGTGAAACACCGGAATCCGCATCGTCTTGCGAAGCGCTTCCTCGATGTAGAAGCAATCGGGGGCGCGGATGTCCTCGAGGTTGATGCCGCCGACCGTCGGCTCGAGCAGCTGGCAGAACTTGATGACGTCGTCGGGAGTCTCGGATCCCACCTCGATATCGAATACGTCGATATCGGCGAACTGTTTGAAGAGGTTGCCCTTGCCCTCCATCACTGGCTTGCCGGCAAGCGCGCCAATGTTGCCGAGCCCCAGCACGGCGGTGCCGTTCGTGACGACCGCGACCAGGTTGCCCTTCGCGGTATAGGAGTACGCGAGATCCGCGTCGCGTTTGATCTCGAGGCAGGGCTCCGCGACACCCGGCGAGTACGCCAGTGAGAGATCCCGCTGATTGGTCAGCGGCTTCGTCGGAACGACGGCGATCTTGCCCGGCCGGCCGCGGGAATGGTAGTCGAGTGCGTCTTGTCGTTTCGTCATAGACAGACAAGAAGAATAGCGCACTGCACCCGCCAACCGTGAGAGGTGTAGTGGGTTACGAGTCGATCAATTGCCGGCGGCGTAGCCCCGCAGCCGCTTCAGCATGCGCGCGTCGGTCTTCGTCGCGTCATCGAGCTTCGGTGTTTCGATCAATTTCGGCACATCGACGAAACGCTCATCGGTCATTATGCGCCGGAATGGTCGCGTGCCGAGCGAGCCTTCGCCGATCAGCTCATGACGGTCGCGCCTCGACGCGAATTTGGTCTTCGAATCGTTCAGGTGCATCACGCGCAGGCGGCGCATGCCGAGAACATCCGCAAAGTGCCGCCATACGCCATCGAAGTCGCGCACGAGGTCATAACCGGCCGAGTATGCGTGGCAGGTATCGACGCACACGCCCATACGCTCGCGGAGTGATGGCGGCACGCCGTCGATCAGCGCCGCCAGTTCCTCGAACGACGAGCCGATCGCCGTGCCCGCGCCGGCGGTGATCTCCATGCACAACACCGTGCGACCCGGCACTCGCTCGAGCGATTCGGTAATCGCGTCGGCATTGCGCTCGATACCGCTCTCGCGATCGTCGATGTAGTTGCCCGGATGCGACACGAGGTAGTGGAGTCCGAGCGCCTCGCACCGCTGCAGCTCGGCGACGAACGACTCGATCGATCGCCGGCGCAGCGTCGGGTCCGGGCTGGCGAGATTTATCAAATACGAATCGTGAGCCACCGTCGCGCGTACGTCGGTTGTCGCGAGCGCTTCGCGGAAGGCGACACATTCCTCGTCGGCGCAGACGCGCTCTGCCCACCGGCTCGCCATCTTCGTGAAGATCTGCATCACCGTGGCGCCGATCGCCTTCGCACGCGGCGGCGCCTCGCGAGTGCCACCGGCGGTGGAGATGTGGGCGCCGAGCAAGAGCGGAACGGCGCGCTCGTTCGCGGTTCGCTTGGCCTTCCTCGCCGCCGTCAATCGCTTGCCTGACGTTCGTCTTTTGCGCGCGCTCTTCCTCGGCGGCCGCGGCCGGTCAGCCATCGAATTCTTTCAGGCGCCCGCGCAGCACCTTGCCACACCGCGGGCAGTGCAGCGTCTCGTCATCGTCCTCCGCGCGCAGATAGTCGTAGCGCCGACCGCACGCGCACTCGCCTTCGAGCGAGTCATGACCGCAGACGACACAATAGCGGTCCTCGACTTCGTACGCGCGAAATCGCGCGCACACGGTGCAGCGCTTGCTGACGGTGGTCATGGAGTCTCTAACGCTCGCCGCGCAGCCAGCTCGCCGGATCGACGGCTGGACCACCGTGGCGGATCTCGAAGTGCAGGTGGGGCGGATAATCCGGATCGGAGATCCCGACCGTTCCGATCTCCTGCCCCTTCTCGACCGTCTCGTGCAAACGGACGTCGGCGCGCGCGAGGGAGCCATAGATCGAGTAGTCGCCGCCGCCGTGCTCGATGATCACCGTGGTACCGTACGTACCTAACGAGCCGACACTCACCACCGTTCCCTCGGCGACGGCGTGGACGGCGGTACCGACTGCTGCCTGGATGCCCACGCCATTCCAGCGAATGGTGGCGTTGCTCGCGGTCTGCGCCTTGCCGTACGAGTAGACGAGCGGTCCTTCCACCGGCCAGTCCAGCTGCCCGTAGTCGCTGGTCTTGATGGTGCTCGCGCTACGGACCGCGCCGCCTCGCCCAGCCTCGGCGCGACGGCGTTCGGCCTCGAGAGCCGCGATCGTGCTCGCGAGCTGCGCCTCCGTGCGCCGAAGGCGATCGATACTCTGCTCGGTGCGCCGCGCGCTCAGTTGCGCTTCCGCCAGCTTGGACTCGCGCTCGCGCTCGAGGTCGCGGAGGTTGTCCTGCTCCATCCGCTTGTCGTCGCGGTTCTGCTCGAGCGCTGCCTGCAGGCGCACGAGTCGATCGCGGTCGCGGGCTACCTGGTCCCGCAGCTCCTGCACGCGAGCGACGAGCGCGCGATCGTGAAGCGCGAGCATGTGCAGATACTTGTATCGCGCGACGAGCTCTCCGAACGACTGCGCGGAAAGGAGAACCTCGGTCGTGAACAACGGGCCGCGTTTGTAGATGTCCACCAGCCGTTTCTTGAGCGTAGCGCGCTTGTCCGCGAGCTCGGCCTCGGTGCGCGCCATGTTCCGCGAAGCCTCGTCGACATCGCTGTTGATGCTCGCGAGCTGTCGGTCGAGCGCGGCGACGAGGCGTTCGGTCGCCGCGCGGCGGGCGTTCAGGTTCGCGACCTCCTCGGACAGGTCGTGGACGCTGGCGCGTAACTCGAGCATCCGTCGCTCGAGGTCCGCGCGCTCCTGACGGATGCGGTCGAGCTCCTCGCGTTGCGACCGGAGCTTGTCCTGCGCGCGAAGCGGTGTCGTCGCGCCAAAGACCAGCAGGAGACCGACGAGCGCGCCACGCACGGCGCTCCACGGGGTACGCGCTACGGACAACGCTCCGCGCTCCAGGCGTCGCGCCATCAGACGCGCCGCAGATGCCGCCCGACGGAAAAAGCGCTGCCGAGCAATCCGATCATCGCCCCGCAGGCGACTCCCACGAGAGCGACTGTCTGATCGAAGAAGACGGTCTGAAAGCTCAGGTACCCGCCGATGACCCGGATCGCGATCCACGTTAGGCAGAGCGCGAGTCCGCCGCCCAGAATCCCCTTCACGAAGCCCTCGATCAGGAAAGGCCGGCGCACGTATCCGTCGGTCGCGCCCACCAGTCGCATGATCGAGATCTCGCGGCTCCGCGCGAGCACCGCCATGCGAATCGTCGCTCCGATGATGATCACCGCCACCGCGGCAAAGGCCAGACCGAGCGTGATGCCGGCGATGCCGGCGATGTTTCGCAGGCGATACAGCTGCGTGATCCACTCATCGCCGAATCGAACGTCGTCCACGAAGGTCAGCGCCCTGAGCCGATCGGCGACACGATGCACCGACTCGGGATCGCGGTACCCGGGTTTCAGATGGACGTCGATCGAAGGCGGGAGAAATTCCGCCTCGAACACATCCTTGAATTCACCCAGCTCGCGGCGCGCGCGCTCGAGCGCCTGCTCCTGCGTCACGAGCTCGACGCGCTGAACCTCGGGATACTTCGCGACGTCCCCCGCGGCGAGCGCGATCTGTTCGACCGGCGTCTTCTCGGCGATGAACGCGCGAATCTCGACGCGCTCCTCGACCTTCTCGAGTGCCGCGCGAATGTTGAGAACGACGAGGCCGAACAGGCCCACCGCGAAGAGCGAAAAGGCGATCGTCGTTATGCTCAGCACGCTCAGGAGTGGAGCGCGCCGTGTAGCGAAGAGAGCGTCGCGAACTGCGGGCATAGTCAGGGACCGATTCTATTCCGCGAAGCGTTCCATGGCGGCCTGCGCCGCCTCGGTCGAATCGAACACGATCTGACCGCGATTGAGCTCGATCGTGCGGTAGTCGGAGCGCCGAATGAGGTCGAGGTTGTGCGTTGCCATGACGATGGCGGTGCCGCTCGCGTTGATCTCGCGGAGCAGCTGAAACACGCCGCGAGTCGCGCGGTCGTCGAGGTTTCCGGTTGGCTCGTCGGCCACCAGAAGAAGCGGGTCGTTCACGAGTGCGCGCGCGATCGCCACGCGCTGCTGCTCGCCGCCCGACAGCTCTCGTGGATACGACGTCGCCTTCGATGCGAGGCCGACCTGGGTGAGAACCCGGCTCACCTTGCCGGCAATCGCGTTTCGAGGGGCGCCCGTGACCTCGAGCGCGAAGGCGACGTTCGCTTCCGCCGTTCGATCCTCGAGGAGTCGAAAGTCCTGGAACACAATTCCGAGTCGCCGGCGGAGCTCCGGGATTTCACGACGGCGAATGGTGACGGAGCTCAGGCCGCCGACTCGCACTTCGCCGCTGGTCGGCCGCTCCTCCATGTACACGAGCTTGAGAATCGTGCTCTTGCCCGCGCCGCTCGGCCCCGTCAGGAACACAAACTCGCCCTTGGCCACCCGGAAGGAGGCGTTGCTGAGGGCCGCGCCAAGGCGCGGGTATTCCTTCGTCACTCTGGTGAAGCGAATCATGGCATACTGTCAGACGCGTCGTCGGTGAGACCGTCACCATCCGCGTCGACCAACCGCCAGTTCGAGCTCGTCGTGATCGTGTCGAGGATCGCCTTCAACAGGCCAATGACGATCGGGCCCAGCAGGATTCCGACGAGGCCGAACGTGTATACTCCCGTCACGAGGCCAACCAGCATCCAGTAGAAATTGAGCACCTTCGATCGCTCGGCGGCGATCTTCGGCCGCAGGAAGGTCGAAATGTAAATCGTGTTCACGAAGAACCCGATCGCCAGCATGATGAGCGCTTGGCCCGGCGCGTTGCGGAAGACGGCCAGCCATGCGGCGACCGGCAGGTAGACGCTCCACGAGCCGACGATCGGGAAGAACCCGATGATAAACGAGAGGATCGCGAGCACTCCGGCCAACGGGACGTGAAACGCGATATTCATCAGGAGGATGATCAAAGATTTGAGCGCCTGAGTCAGGAACGTCGAATAGATGGCGCCGTAGAGCACGCCCCTCACGTTCTGCTCGAGCGAGGTCATCAGCTCCTGGTAGCGCGGCGCGATCTTGCTCCGCAGATAGCCGCCGATGCGTTCCGAGTCCACCATGAAGTAGAACGCCGTGAAAATGAAAATCGTCGCCGCGATCGCAAAGGTGCCGAGAGTGGCGCGAAGTGCGTTGGGGATGCTCGCTCCATAATTGGACGCGATCACCACCCAGCGCTCCACCGACTCGCCGGTATTCGCCTTCTGCATGAAGGGAATGCGGTGGAGCGCCACGTCGATCTTCGCGGCGATGTCGGCGCGATTCGCGTCGACGTACGCGGCGACGTCGGCGATCTCCGTGTAGCTGTAGATCAGGAGCGCGATGACGGGAACGATCAAGATCAACAGCGTGATCGTTGCCGAGGTCGACCGATTCGGAATCGCCTTGAGGAACTTGCGGTACACGGGCCGCAAGTACACCGCGACGACGACGCCGAGGATGGTCGCGATGATGACCGTCCGCACCATCCACAGGAACAGCAGGAGGACGATGGCGAAGAGAGTCGTCGTCACGAGCATGCGCCGGAACTCCGGCAGCGTCAGCTCGGCAAGATTCTGATTGGTGCGGCGCTCGATCCGCCGGCGGTCCCCGAGTGTTGGTCTCGCGATCTCCGTCATGTACTCAACGCAGCGCTTGTTCGATGTCGGCGATGAGGTCGACCGCCGACTCGATGCCGACGCTCAGACGGAGAAATCCGTCGGGCACACCGGCTCGCGCGCGTTGCTCCGCGCTCACGTCGTCATGCGACGTGAAACGCGGTTCCGAGACGAGGGAGTCGACACCACCGAGACTGGGAGCATGACGGAACAACTTCAGCTTCCGCAGGAACCGCTCGGCAGCGCGCGCTCCGCCAGCGAGTTCGAGCGCCATCATACCGCCGAACCCATCAAGAAGTGTGCGCGCGATCTCGTGGTCTGGGTGTGAAGCCAATCCAGGGTAGTGCACTCGCTTGATTTCCTTTCGCTCTGAACACCACTGCGCGATTTGCAGCGCGTTCTCGTTCTGGCGTCGAACACGAATGTCGAGCGTCTTCAAACCGCGCTCGAGCATCCAGCAAGCGAACGGATCAGGAGCCTGACCCCACAGCATCATCTTCTGGCGTACTTCCTCGATATATGCCTCCGTCCCACAGACGACTCCGCCTAACACGTCGTGGTGGCCGTTGAGGTACTTCGTCGTCGAGTGGATCACCACGTCCGCCCCGTGCTCGATCGGCCGCAGGTTCACCGGGCTCGCGAAGGTCGAGTCGACGACGAGCGCGATCCCTTCCTCCTGAGTGAAATGGCTCACGGGCCGCAGATCGAGAACGCGGCAGGTGGGGTTCACCGGCGTCTCGAGGAAGATCGCGCGCGTTTCCTTGCGCATCTTGCGACGCCAGACGCGCGTCTCGGTCGGATCGAGCAGCGTGACGTCGATGCCGAATGTGGCGAACTCCTGCGCGAAGAGCCGCTGCGTGCCGCCATAGATCCAGGCGCTCGCGAGCAAGTGATCGCCGGGTCGGAGAAGCGCGAGCATCGCGCAAGCGGTGGCGCCCTGTCCGCTCGCGAGCACGACCGCTGCCTCCGAGCCTTCGAGCGCGGCAAGTCGGCGCTGAACGAGCTCCGCGTTGGGCGCGTTACCGTAGCGGGGATATCGCAATCCCTCGCCGGTGCCGACTTCCTGGACGAAGTTTACCGATTGATACAGAGGCGACACGACGGGTGAATCGACGTCGTGTTGGGGGTCGCCCGCGTGCAGCGCGAGCGTCGCGAGGTCGAGCGTGCGATGTCGGCGGCTGGGCATGGTGGAGCGGGAGTGGCTAGGCGAGGGCGCCGCGGCGCCCCCTACTGTCGAGGTCCGGTTTGATGACGCGCACGACCTCGGAAGGTGACGCACCCACGATGTCACGCAGCACGACGTCCCCGAAAGGCACCGTTTCGTCTACCCGGACCGTTGCCAGCTCGTGCCGGCGCGGTCCGTACACCCACGCCAACTCGCCATCGATGAGCAAACGCTCACGGGCATTCTCGGGATGAATGAACACCATCGGTCCCCGATCCTCGTCGCGCTTGCTCGTCGCCAGGAGGCGCGCGACGCGAAGCGGCCGGTTCAGTGTATCGTCAGCCACGGTACGCTCCCACGACGACGTAGTCATCCCCAAATCGCATAACGAGGCGGCGCCGGCGCAAGGCATCCAGCGCGCGCTGCACGTCCGTCGGCGGGGCGCCGAGCGCATCGGCGAGCTGCAGAGTCGCCGCGCGGCCGAGCCGCTGCGCCATCTCCCAAACGCTCCGCTCCTCCGCGCTCAGCGTGCCAACGACATGAATGCCATCGGCCTGCTCGAGCACGAGGGCGAGGCCACGTCGCTCCAACACCGCCTCGATGGCTTCCCAGTGCTCCTCCGTCACCCCGCGGAAAAGAAAGTACGCCTCACGAGGGGGATTGTCGGCCTCGTAGCGCAGCAGGAGCTTGGCGATGACTTCGTCGGCGCACGAGAAATCGATCATCGACACCTGCGAGAAATCGATGACCGTCAGCGTGCGGTCGTGTACGTCGCCGAGCAAGCGCTCGATCTGGTTGCGAACGGCCGCTCCCGTTGGGCGCGTGACGAGGTTCGAGTACAGATCGCACGCGACGGTCTGGCGAAGCACCGAGCTGAGGTCGATATGATTCATCATCGCTTCGTTCGGGCCGAGGCGTGCTGTGAGGGTGACGAAGGTGCCCGCTCCGGAATCGTGACCTGAACTTGCGCGCCAGGGAAGGGAGGGAGGTGCTCGGCCAGGGGCACGTCGTCGTCCCAATTTGGCACGATCGCGATCCTCGCCGTGCCGCTGCGAACGGAGAGCTTTCCGTCCCACCGGCCGAGATAGCGTCGCACGCCGGCGAGTCCTTGCCCGCGACCCGGATCACGAAAGCGGCTGACGCCGCGAATCACCGCGTCCTCGAGCGCCGCCGCGTCATCCCAACGGTCACCGCGATCTTTGCCCGGCAGGCTCTCGAGTGACTGACGAAATCCGACACCGGCGTCGGCGACCGCGATGACGACGACCCGCCGTCCGAGTCGCTTCGTCCAACGATACGTCTGCACCATGACCCATCCGCCGCGACCCGCGTGCTCGACGATGTTCTGGCAGATCTCGGAAAGCGTCATCGCGAAGCCGACCGTTGCCTTCGCGTCGAGATTGAGCTCGCCGAGCATCGATTGCGCTTTCTGCTGTATGCGGCCGACGACGTCGTGCACGTCCTCGCTCTTCGCGACGCTGGTGATCTCGAGCAAGACGTTGCTGTCGGATCCACCCGCGCGCTTCGGATAATTGCCGTGCAACTCGTACAGCTCTTCGGCCTGGCGAAAGAAACCGGCGCGCGCCCAATAGGAGACGGTTTCGTCGAGGTCGGGTACCGCGAGCGCCGGCCTCTCGGCGCGCGTTTGCGCGAAGGTCAGCAGCGCCGTGAGACCGTACGGCGACGCCCATCGCACGTGGCGCGCATCGAGCAAGACCTTGGCGTCGGGCGACACCGACGTCACCTGTCGAAGGACATCGTCGAAGGAGTGATCGTCGAGCGACGGTGGAACATTGACGACGGTCGTCACCTGAGGCTGAGCTCTCCGCGCAGAAAGTTGGCGAGCCCGGTCGCGCCCCGGTGCTCGACGTTACGCGCCGCCGCCCGGTGAGCGGCACCGAGGGCGTCACCAAGGTTGTCGCCGGCGATCAGCCGCGAAAAATACGTTGCGCCCCAGACGTCGCCACAGCCCGTCGGATCGCCGGTGCGTGTCGCCTCGGCCGGCACCAACGCGGTGCGCACCGCGCCGAGCGCGCCCATTCCTCCACGCGGCGAGGTCGACAAACCTCTTCGCGGCGGCAGATCGCGCAGCCTGTCGAATCCGGGTGCGGCGAAATAGACGGCGCCTCGCTTCGCGAGCGTGACGACGAGGCACGACACGCCAGCGGCGAGCGCTGTCGCCGACAGCGCCATCGGGTCGGGGGCCATCATCGCCATCTCGTCCTCGTTGACTTGTAACAGGTCGAAGCAGCTGCACCACTCGGCCACGTTAGGCAGCGGCTCCGGCGTGCGAAGCCCATTGGGCTGCACCGCCATGACCTTCATGTGCAGATCGCAGTAGATCGGCCCGCGAAAGTGTTGGCGCAGGAGCGTCATCGTCTCGAGATCGAGCTCCCAGCCGCTGAGAAAGTTCACGTACAACGCGTCGATGCGCGCGAGATCCAGGAGCGGCTTGAGTCCCGCCCACGACCAGCCAGGGACGCCGCCGCTCAGGAATTCACTGCGCCGATCTTCCGTGTGGTAATGGAGCTCGACGCGCTGGTTTGGCGCGGCCACTTCCACGAGCGCCGCGTCCGGCGCGGCGTGCCGCAGCGAGCGGAGGAAGGCTTGCGCGCGCGCGCCGAGATCACTGCCGACCTTGATGAGTGGAACGATCTCGCAGTCGTCAGGCAGCGCGGCATCGAGTCCGGCGAGCGCGTAGGATATGCCGCCCCACTCCTCGATCGGCACGGCCCGCGCGTCCCGGCCGTAGATCACGTCCCAGACGAACGTCCCGATCACGCCGACGCGGCGCTTTGCCGAAGGCACGGGCGAAGGCGCGCGCGCGTCGCTAAGAGCCGAGGCCAAGGCCTCTCTCGATACGAAACGTCGCGACCGCGCCGACGACGCCGGCCGTTCCCGGGAGCGCCCCGGGAACGATGCGCGCCGCTTCGACGGCGGGCCTGAAGGCGCGGCGCCGAACCTCCGCTTGCAGCGGAACGAACAGCGCGTCGCCGGCCTGCGTCACGCCGCCGGCGATGACGACCACGTCGGCGTTGAACGTATTTAGCAAGTTCGCAACGCCTGCGCCCAGGTAGCGCGCCGTGTCGCGCACGATCTCGTTGGCGACGGCGTCCCCCTGCTTCGCGGCGTCGTAGACGGTTTGCGCGGTGATTCGCTCGAGCTGGCCGCCGACGAGACTCGGCAGGAGCGACGCCGTTTCCTCACGCACCAGGATCTCGCGCGCCCGCGTCGCGATGGCGGGGCCGGACGCGTACGCCTCGAGGCAGCCGTAGTTGCCGCATTTGCAGTGGCGACCGTTCAGATCGATCGTCGTGTGGCCGATCTCACCCGCGACGTCCGACGAGCCATGAAAGAGTTTGCCGTCGATGATCAATCCGCCGCCGATACCGGTGCCGATCGTCATCCCCACGACGTTGCGACCGCCCTTTGCCGCACCCTGCCACCACTCTCCAACCGTGGCGCAGTTGGCGTCGTTGTCGAGCGTCGCCGGCATCCCCAGATGCTCGGTGATGCGATCGAGGAGCGGGAAATCGCGCCAGCCCAGATTCGGCGCGACGATCACGACGCCGCGCTCCCGATCCAAAGGTCCTGGGGCGCCGACACCGATGCCGATGAAGTCCCGGCGATGCGCGTCCGTTTCCGCGATCGTGTCGAGGATCACGCCCTCGACCAGACCGACGATCCGATCGGCGACAGCCTCGGCGCCCAGCTCGGGCGATGTCGGGATCGAGCGCATTCCGTACTGCTCCGTCCCATCCTCAGACATCGCGCCGGCGACGATGTTCGTCCCTCCCAGATCGACCCCGACGATGTACTGCTGCCGTGCTTTGCTGGCCATGCTCAACGCAAGGAGGTGGGAATGCGTGGCGGAGCAATGAGCTCCTGAACGGCTTCGGCGACGTGGCGCGGCGTAATCTCGCGCATGCAGCGCCAATGTCCCAGGGGGCAGCGCTGTGGACCATGCCGATCGCACGGCCGACAGGCGAGCGTGGTCATCCCGAGCACGCGCGACCGCGGTGCGAGGGGGCCAAACCCGAATTCCGGCACCGTCGGCCCGAAGACGACCACGGTCGGCGTTCCCATCGCCGACGCCAGATGCAGCGGCGCGGAATCGTTGGTTACGAGCACCCGCGCGCGGCCGATCAATTCAGCGGACGCGAGCAGCGATAATTGCCCCGTGCAATCGAGGACGCGAGCTCCTCCCCGGCGGGCGATCGCCGTCGCCAACTCGCGGTCGGCGGCGGATCCGACGATCGCGATGTTTCCTCCGCCGTCGAGCTCCGACACGAGCTCCGCGTAGTACGGCCAGCGCTTCGTTGCCCAGACGCTGCCCGGCGCAAAGGCGATGAATGGCTCGAGGCCCCAACCCTGTTGGCCGAGGAGCGTGTCGACGGCCCGTCGCTCGACGTCACCGGGAAAGAGCCGCGGGCGCACCGGAGGAGCGGGCTCGCCGGCACTCGCGGCGAGGCGCAGGAGGCGCGCCGCGTGATGCTCGTTCTCGAGGTAGGGGACTCGCGACGTGTACAGGCGCTTTCCCGCCGACGTCTCGAAGCCGATGCGCTCGCGAATCCCTCCCGCGAGGACGAGCGCGGCGCTTCGAAGGGAGCCCTGCGCGAGGTAGGCGCGCGCATAACGATTGGATCGCAGCCGTCGTGCGAGCCTGACGAATCCGCCGACGCCACCGTCGCGACCGCGCTTGTCGTACACGATCACGTCGCGGATCGACGGATTGTTCGCGAGGAGGGGCGCCGCCGCCGCCGTCACGACGACGTCGACCACTGCGCGCTCCGCGAGATACGCGAGCAGCGGCGTCGTGAGCACCGTGTCGCCGAGAAAGGAAGTCTGAACGACCAGGCTGGCGCTGTTTAGCACTCCCTAACCTCTGGCCCCGTGAGTCTCGCCCCTCAGTCCACTTGCAACACCGCGAGAAACGCTTCCTGGGGAATCTCGACGGAGCCGACCTGCTTCATCCTCTTCTTTCCCTCTTTCTGCTTCTCGAGCAGCTTGCGCTTTCGCGTGATGTCGCCGCCGTAGCACTTCGCGAGAACGTCCTTGCGCAGCGGCTTCACCGTTGTCCGCGCGATGACCTTGTTGCCGATGGCGGCCTGGATCGCCACCTCGAACAGCTGCCGAGGGATCAGCTCCTTCAGCTTGTCGGCGATCTTGCGCCCCCAGTCGTAGGCCTTGTCGCGATGAATGATCACCGAAAAGGCGTCGACCGGATCGCCGTTGATGAGCATGTCGAGTTTCACGAGATCGCTCTCGCGATACTCGAGGAATTCATAATCGAGGCTCGCGTAGCCGCGGCTGATCGTCTTCAGCCGATCAAAAAAGTCCAGAATGATCTCGGCGAGGGGAAACTCCCAGTCGAACTC
Organism: Gemmatimonadaceae bacterium; assembly: GCA_036557635.1. Taxonomy (GTDB): domain Bacteria; phylum Gemmatimonadota; class Gemmatimonadetes; order Gemmatimonadales; family Gemmatimonadaceae; genus AG2. The sequence continues at coordinate 21,457 of DATBHD010000280.1, read as the reverse complement.
GACACGTGTGGTGTCGAGGTACGTCATGTTCTTGTAGACGCCGCGCCGCTCGGTGCCTAACGTCATGATCGGACCGATGTACTCGGCGGGCGCCATGATGCGCGCCTTGACGAAGGGCTCCTCGACCCGCTGAATGACTCCGGCCGCGGGCATCATCGACGGGTTCTCGATCAGCTCCCGCGCGCCGTCGGTGTGGTAGACGTGATACTCGACACTCGGGACGGTGGTCACGAGATCCAGATCGAACTCGCGCTCGAGGCGCTCCTGGACGATCTCCATGTGGAGCAGTCCGAGGAACCCGCAGCGAAATCCGAATCCCAGCGCTGTCGACGTCTCCGGCTCGTAATGCAGCGAGGCGTCGTTGAGCTGGAGCTTCTCGAGCGCGTCACGCAGCGTTTCGTACTGGGTCGTGTCCGTCGGATAGAGTCCCGCGAACACCATCGAGTGCACGTCCTGGTACCCGGGAAGCGCCGTTCCCGCGCGCCGCTCGGCGTCCATGATCGTGTCGCCGGCACGCGTTTCCTTCACCGAGCGCACGTTCGCGACGACGTACCCGACTTCGCCCGGGCCGAGCTCGTCGGTCGGCACCTGGCGCAGCTGCAGATAGCCCACTTCAGCAACTTCATAATCCTGTCCCGAGCCGGCCGCGAACACGATGTGCATTCCCGGTTTGATCGAGCCGTCAACGACGCGGATACTCGGAATGGCGCCCCGATACTTGTCATAGTGAGAGTCGAAGATCAGCGCGCGAAGCGGCGCGTCGGGGTCGCCGGAAGGTGCCGGCACCCGCGCGACGACGGCCTCGAGCAACGCGTCGATCCCGATCCCTTCCTTCGCGCTCACGAGCAGGATGTCATCGGGATCGGCACCGATGAGATCGTGCACTTCCTGCTTCCGCCGCTCCGGCTCGGCGCCCGGAAGATCGATCTTGTTCAAAACAGGAATGACCTCGAGCCCGGCGTCCAGCGCGAGAAACAGATTCGAGAGGGTCTGCGCCTGAATACCCTGCGACGCATCGACGACGAGAATCGCCCCCTCGCACGCGGCGAGCGAGCGTGACACCTCGTACGTGAAGTCGACGTGCCCCGGCGTGTCGATCAGGTTCAGCTCGTACGACTCACCGTTGCGCGCGGCGTACGTCATCCGCACGGCGTTCAGCTTGATCGTGATGCCGCGCTCGCGCTCGAGATCGAGTGTGTCGAGCACTTGCTCCTTCATCTCCCGCTTCTGGAGCGCGCCTGTGGCCTCGATCAGTCGGTCGGCCAGCGTCGACTTCCCGTGATCGATGTGAGCGACGATGCAGAAGTTGCGGATATGGTCGAGCTTCAAGGCGGCAGCCGGTGGCGTGAAGGGCCGAGCGAGTCATACCGGAGGTCATCCGGTACAGGTGCGAGCGAGATGTCGGTCGGGGGGCGGCCACGACTCGCGTCGGCACCACACCGCCGGACGTGGTCTCATGCGCAGGGCGAAATATAGCGGAACACAAAAACCGCGCGCCGATGAGGGCGCGCGGCTGAATTTCTCGAGCAGGGCGTTACGGCTTCTTCGACGAAGTTGAGCTCGAGCCGCTGCTGGCGCGAGGTGCCGGCCCGCTTCGCGCCGGCGCGGGCGCCGCGTGCGATCCACCGCGAGGCGCGCTGTACGCAGGCGCCGCGTGTGCGGCCCCGCCATGACTCTCGCCACGCGGCGTGGCATGAGTCTGCGAGCCGCCGAAGCTGCGCCCGGAACTACCACCACGGTAGCCGCGGTCGCTCGCACGGCTGCCCGTTTCGACATTGCGCGGAACACTGACGCCGCCGCGATTCGTCGACGACCACGTCGTGCCGCGAGTCGCGCCGTCATTGCGAATGCCCGCATCGCGTACTCCCATGCCGCGCGCTTCCTGGTCGATGCGCCTCGTCCCGATCATTTGCTGAATGGTCGGTCGGTTCGAGGTGAAGCCGGCGTCGGTTCCGCCTGTTCGTCCACGACCGCGCGGACTCGGTGCGTCCTCCGCGATGAGCCCCGGACGATGGTATTGGCTACTGCCGTTGACGGAGACCTTCGTATTGCCGTCGACTGGCGTCGTCGGAACCGCCTCACCGCGCGGCCGGTGGAGAGCGATCGTGCCGCTGCCGTCGCGCGGCACATGGAAGATCGGGGCGCCGATCGGAATGGAGGGACGCCGCGGAATGACCGGCGCCGGCGACAAAGGCGAATAGGCTACGGGGTAGCCATACCCATAGCCGAGATAGGAGTAGCCGTATCCCGAGTTGCAGCCGTACGAGCCGAACCCGAAGGGCGATGAGATCGGGTATACACCAACGGGCAGGAACAGCGGCGAGCCGTTTTTGAAGCCGAAGAAGCCTAACGAGTTGTAGCAGCCGCTGCTCACCGCGTCGAAATCGCTCAACGCGTACGTACCGTAGTTCGTCGTCGAGTACTTCGCGTACTCGATCGTGTATGCCTCACGATTGTCACCGGCAATCAACGATCCCAGCTCTTCGATGGCTTCACGCGGATCCTGCATGTAGCTGATGTCGCTCACCTCGTACGACTCCCACCGGTTGCCGTCGCTGATGCGATCCAGCCGCATCGGTCGCCACGAAGCGATCACGAACACGTAGCCGAGACCGGCGTCGTACGAGTCCCGCCGGCTTGCCACGTCATGCCGCTCATACCGGAAAGACGAATATCGCCACGCGTACTCGTCGTTGAATCCCGCGAAGAAGGGCGGCACGTGATAGATCTTGTCGCCGCGCACGAAGCCATCATCGCCGGGGGCGTTCGGGAAGACGATCCTCAGTCGTCCCGCGGCGTCCAGATGCCCGACGATCACGTACGCGTCGTCGTACATGTGGAAGGTCGCCTCCACTCGACGAGATCCCGCGGCGGGCTCGAAGTCGGCCATCACCGTGACGCGCGGGCCTACTTCATCGGCCACCGCCTGGGCGTTTGCCGAATCCCGGAGCTGCCGCCGCTCGTCGCCCGTTGTCTGCGTGAGACTCGGCCCAGCGCGCAGATTGCTCGCGCTGGAGGGCACGATCGTAGCGCAGCCGGAACCGATGCCGGAGCAGAGCACGACAGCGGACCAGGAAAGCAGGAGTCGTCTGGTGCGCATGGACTTCACGCCTCCGAGAAGTGTTGTATACAAATAGGCATACAGAACTGCGGGCGCAAGTAGGGCTCCTATGCTGCCTACAAAGAGTACGATCGACCATCGGGAAGTGTTAGGTACTGGTTTGCCGTAGTCAGCCTTTGGTACTCCCTGCACCCGGTCCCTAGACCCTAGCCCCTAACCCCGCCTAGCTTCCGCGCGACATGGATGCGGCTTCAAACGCCCAGGCGCCGCGGGCTGATCTCTTCGATCCGGCTAGCCTCGCTGCTCTGGGCAGAATCGAGATCGTCGCGCGGTGGATCGTCGACGGTTTCATGTCTGGACTGCACCGATCACCCCGCAAGGGTTTTTCGGTGGAGTTCGCCGAGTATCGCCCATACCAGCCTGGAGACGATCTCCGCTACATCGACTGGAAGATCGCCGCGCGCTCCGATCGCTGGGTCGTGAGGCAGTACGAGGAAGAGACCAACCTCCGCGCGAGCATCGTTCTCGACGTCAGCAAGTCGATGGCCTGGAGCGGCGCGGAATTCTACGCGCTCGCCGGCACCGATCAGTCCACCGCGCCACGACTCACCAAGCTCGCCTACGCCGAGCGCCTCACTGCCGCGCTCGCGCTGCTGCTCCTCCGACAGCGCGACGCCGTTGGCCTCGTCCGCTTCGACTCCGAGATCCGGAGCGCTGTGCCGCCGCGAGCCAGAAATGGACAGTGGCGTCGCGTGATCGCCGCCCTCGAGGAATCGGGCGCGGGCAACGCATCTTCGGCACCAATCGCGCTCGAACAAGCAGCACGTCTCATCAATCGCCGCGGGATGATCGTGCTCGTGTCTGATTTGCTCATGGACATTCCCGGGGTCGAGCGAGCGGTGCGTGGACTTCGCGCAGCCGGTCACGATGTCACCGTGCTCCACCTCATGGATCCCGCCGAGCGCGAGCTGCCGTCCGGGGGAGAAGCCGTGTTCATCGACCCGGAGAGCACGCTCGAGATCGCGGCCAGCGTGGCCGACGTGCGCGCGGCGTATCGAGAAACGGTCGACGAGGTGATCGACGAGTGGCGGACGATGTTCGCGTCGATCGGCGCCAGCTACGAACTGATCATGACCGACGCTCCCTTCGGCGTTCCGCTGCGCCGCGCCTTCGCTTCTCGTGAGGCGCTCCCATGATAAGACCAGAAGCTGAAGCGAGCGCGCAGCGCGAGCGATTTCAGATAGACTGCTCACCAGTGCGAGCAAGCGAGCGCTCGTGAGTCTGCTCGCGCCCCTCTATCTGTTCCTCGGCGCGGCCGCGCTGGTGCCGCTGCTGATTCACCTGCTGCGACGCCGAATCGGCACGCGCATCGATTTTCCCGCGGCGCGCTATCTCGCGCGCGCGGAGCAGGAACACAGCCGCTCGCTTCGACTGCGCAACATTCTGCTCATGTTGCTGCGCGTTGCCACCGTTCTGCTCGTCGCCGCGGCGGCGGCGCGACCCGTCATGCGTCTCGCCGGCACCGGGCACGGGCCCACCGCGCTCGCGATTCTGCTCGACAATTCGCTCAGCACGACTGTCGTCGTCGACGGCCATCCATTGCTCGAGCAGTTCCGCGCGGCGGCTCGCGACATACTTGCCTCCGCGAACGCCACCGATCGCCTGTGGCTCATCACGGCCGACGGTCGAGTCCGGGGCGGTAGCAAAGCGACGCTCCGTGAGGAGCTCGATCGTGTCGAGGCACTGAGCGGCGCGGGGAACCTCCCACTCGCGCTGTCGCGCGCCGGCGCCGCCGTCCGCTCCGGGGGGCTCGATTCGCGCCAGATCATCGTGCTCAGCGACGGCCAGCGTTCGGCGTGGACGCAGAATACGGATGTTGGCGACGTGCAAGTGGTGCTCTCGATGCCTGGCGGCGCGCCGCCGGTGAACCGGGCCGTCGTATCGGCCGAAGCGCGACCGGATCGCTGGACGCCGCGCGGCTCGATCGTCGCGCGACTCATGAGCAAAGACTCAACGACCTACCGGCTGATGCTGAACGGCCGGTCGCTGGCGCGCGGAACCGCCGGCCCGAGCGACGAGATCGTCATGCGCGCCGCGCCGCCCGAACGCGGATGGCTGGACGGAACGGTCGAGTTGGAGCCGGACGAGCTGCCGGGCGACAACGTGCGCCACTTCGCGGTATGGATTGGCCCGCCACCTGGCGTCTCGGTGTCTCCATCGGCGGGGCCATTCGTCCGGAGTGCGGTCGACGTACTGAAAGGCAACGGGCGCGTGGTCGATGGGCGCGACATCGCGATCGTGTCCGCCGACGAGCTGACCTCGCTGCCGGCGCTGATCCTCGCGCCGAGCGATCCGGTGAAGATCGGCGCCGCGAACCGCGCGCTCGAGCGCGTGGGCGTGCCGTGGCGGTTCGGGACGTCCCGGCGCGGCGAGACGACCGTGTCGGGCGCGCCCACTCGGCAGCCCGTTGGCGCGGTCGCGGATTCGCAGCAGGCGGGTCTCTTTGTCGACGTTGCGGCGATTACTCGCTACGAGCTCGTCGCGCAGCGCGGTGCCGATGCCGACACGGTTGCCAGCGTTGGACGCGAGCCGTGGATCGTCACCGGCCCTCGTTACACCATCGTCGCCTCGTCGCTCGATCCGGCGGCGACGACATTCCCCGTGCGCGCCGCGTTCGTTCCCTGGTTGGCGAGCACGCTCACCGAGCATCTCGTCGGCGAGCCCGGGGGAGTCGTGGACGCGAATCCCGGCCAACAGCTCGCGCGACCGCGATGGGCCGACGCGATCGAGGATCTCGGCGGCGCGCGCACCGCGCTTGGTGATGATCTGCAGGCGCCCACTCACGCCGGTACCTACTTTCTGGACCGAGCCGGGCGACGCGTCGGTGCGCTGGTGGTCAATCCGGAATCCAGCGAGTCGGTGCTCGAACGCGTGAGCGGAAGCGACGTGGCGAGGCGCATTCGCGCACGACAGGTTCTCACCGCGGCCGACCGCGCACAGTTGGCGAACCTGTCATTCCGTTCGGCGTCCCGACGGTCCGTCGGCGAGCCCCTCCTCTTCGTCGCACTCGCGCTGCTCGTCGTCGAGGGACTGCTCGTCGGCACGCGGCGTCCGGCGACCGCGACGGCCTAACGACGAAGGGGACGCGTCACCATGGCCCTCACGTCGTTGCTCGACGCGATCGAGCGATTGCCCGCGTTCGCGCGCCTCCTCAACACGCTTCCCGCGCCGGCCGAGCGGCGCACGATCGGCGGTCTGCCCGGCTCGGCGGACGCGTCGATTCTCGCCGCGCTGGCGCGTCGCCTCACGACGCGCTTCTTCGTCGTCGCCACGGAAAGCGTTACGGAAGCCGAGCGTTGGCTCGCCGATCTCGGGACGCTGGCCGACGACACCCCGCTCGCGCTCTATCCGCCGCGCGAGGGGTTCGGCGAAGCCGAGCCGCACATGGAGGTCGCCGGTGAACGCGTCGAAACACTCGAGCGCCTAACGCGGGGCGAAATCCACATCCTCGTCACGACCGCCCGCGCGCTGCTCGAGCGGACCCGGATGCCGCGCGCCCTCCGTGAGCTGCGCGTCGAGCTCCGGAAGGGTGGCGTCCATCGCCTGACGCAGCTCGCCGAGCACCTCGAGTCGATTGGCTTCGAGCGCGTCCCGATGGTCGAGGATGTCGCGCAATTCAGCATTCGTGGCGGCATCTTCGATGTGTATTCGTTCGGCATGCCCGAGCCGGTGCGCGCCGAGTTCTGGGACGACGAGATCGTCGATCTGCGCCACTTCGATATCACCACACAGCGGTCGACGCGCGCCGTCGAGCTGGCGCTCGTTCTACCCGTCGATGGGCAAGTACGCGACGACGCGATCACGGCGGAACGCCTCTCCATCGCGAGCCTCTTTCCGCCGGACACGCTGCTGTTCGTGCCACGTGGCTCTCACTTCGAGCCGGAGCTCAAGCGCACCTGGGCCGACGCGCAGCACCACATCGATCTCGCGCGGCGGCGCGGCGAGGACACCGTCTCCCGCGACGAGTTGTTCGTGCCGCCTGACGAGACGACGCAGGCGATGCGTGCCTTCGGCGCCATCGTTTCGCTCGTCGAAGGGGAGGGCGACGCCGAGATCGTCTTTCCCCTGCGCGCACCGGAGCCGATCGATCGCGACATCAAGCAGCTCAAGCGCGTCGTGCGCGACGAGCTGACGACGGTCATCCTCTGCGACAACGAGGGGCAAGCCGAGCGCCTCGATGAGCTGCTCAACGACGGGGAGTATGCGCCGACGCGCGCCCATCTCGTCATCGGCGTCCTCGACGGCGGTTTTGTCGTACCCACTCGTGACACGCAGGGCGGCCTCCGCATTCTCACCGACCACGAGATCTTCCGCCGCGAGCGGCGCATCCGTCGCTCGCGCAAATACGCGACCGGCATCGCCATCGATACGCTCGCCATCAAGCCGGGCGATTTCGTCGTTCATCTCGAGCACGGCGTCGGGATATTCCGCGGCATCGAGACGATCTTCGTTGGGCAGAGCACGATCGAAGTCGCCGTGATCGAGTACGAGGGCGGCGACCGCTTGAACGTGCCGCTCTACCGAATCGATCAGCTCGAGCGCTTCCGGTCGGCAAGCGACGTCAGCGAGGACTCGCCTCCTCCTCGGCTGCACAAACTCGGCGGCAAACGGTGGGGACAGCAGCGCGAGAAAACGCGCACCGCGATCCACGAGATGACCGTCGAGCTCCTCGATCTCTACGCTCGGCGGAGAATGGCGACACGTCCCTCTCACGTTCCGGACACGGCGTGGCAGCGCCAGCTCGAGTCGGCATTTCTGTTCGAGGACACACCGGACCAGAGAAAGGCGACCGCCGAGGTGAAGACGGACATGGAAAGCGTGCGGCCGATGGACCGCCTGCTCGTCGGCGACGTCGGATATGGAAAGACCGAAGTCGCCGTGCGCGCCGCGTTCAAGGCCGTGCAATCGGAGCGGCAGGTCGCCGTGCTCGTACCGACGACGATTCTCGCCGATCAGCATGCGCGAACGTTCGGCGAGCGTCTCGCCGACTTTCCGATCCGCGTCGCGATGCTGAGCCGCTTCCAGACGCCAAAGGAGCAGGCAGCGGTCCTCGCTCAGCTTGCGGACGGCTCGATCGACATCGTGATCGGCACGCATCGCTTGTTGAGCCCCGATGTCACGTTCAAGCGGCTCGGTCTCATCATCGTCGACGAGGAGCATCGCTTCGGCGTGAAGCACAAGGAGCGGCTCAAGCAGCTCAAGCTCGAGACGGACGTGCTGACCCTAACGGCGACGCCGATTCCGCGCACGCTCCACCTCTCGCTGGCTGGCCTGCGCGACATGACGCTGATGCAAACGCCTCCGCGCGACCGTTCCCCGGTGCTCACCTACGTCGAGCCGTGGGACGATGGTCTCATCGAAGAGGGCATCTCGCGCGAGCTGGACCGCGGCGGCCAGGTCTTCTTCGTCCACAATCGCATTGAAACCATCCAGGGCATCGCCGACCACATTTCCCGCGTGATTCCCCGTGCTCGCCTTGCGGTTGCCCATGGCCAGATGCGGGAGCGCGAGCTCGAGGACGTGATGCATCGGTTCGTCAACGGCGCCGTCGACGTGCTCGTGTCCACGATGATCGTCGAATCGGGGCTCGACGTGCCTAACGCGAACACGATGTTCGTGAATCGCGCCGACTATTTCGGCCTCGCGCAGTTGTACCAGTTGCGCGGCCGCGTCGGCCGCTCGCACCGTCGCGCGTACTGTTACCTCCTCGTCCCCGACAACGTGGACGTGGACGCCGAACGACGGTTGTCGATCCTCGAGCACCACACGGAGCTCGGCGCGGGCTACCGCATCGCGCTCAAAGACCTCGAGCTCCGCGGCGCCGGCAATCTGCTCGGACCCGAACAGTCGGGATTCGTCCACGCCGTCGGCTTCGATATGTATTTGCGAATGCTCGACGAGACGGTCCATCGCCTCGTTCAGGGCGACGGCGCCCCCAAGCTGCTTCCGGCCGACGTCTCCGTCGATTCGCCGAACTATCTGCCGGACGATTTCGTGCCCGCGCACGACGCGAAGCTCGACGTGTATCGGCGCCTGTCGCGCATCGACGATCCGCGTGAGCTGGAGGTGCTGCGCGGCGAGTTGCGCGACCGCTTCGGCCCGCTTCCCGCGCCGGCGGAAACGATGCTCGCTACCGCACAGCTCCGCATCATGGGCGGAAGCTTGGGGATCGAAGGTATCCTCGTGCGTGGCGACGAAGCACGTGTTAACTTCCGCGACACCGCCGCGCCCCGCATGAAAGGGTTATCGGCGGCTTTTCACGAAGTGCAATTTCAAGCTGAAGTCAGGCGGGCAATTCCTCTCTCACTCAAGCTGACACGACTCGGAGGCGCGCCGATGCTGGACGGACTCGTCCGGGCGCTCCGCAGTCTCGTCGCCTAACACTCCGCCCGCCCCGAATCGGCTCTCTGCCGGCTCGTTTCATACCCTTATAGCTCCGGAGTTTTCTTTCACATGCGTGCACGTCCCTGGTTCGCACTCGCGACCGCGTCGTCGCTCATATTCGCGCTCGGCGCGTGCGATGGGCTCAAAGAAGCGCTCACCGCCCACGTCGACGTCGCGGCAAAGGCGGCCGATCAGGAGCTGTCGGTCACTCGCCTCGCCGATCTCCTCGGCAACGCCAAGGTGCCGGTGCCGATCACCAAGGAGAACGCCGGCATCGTCGCCGATCTCTGGAGGAATTATCAACTCTTGGGACACGCGGCGGCCATCGGCGATTCGCTCACCGACAAGAAGTCGATCGATCAAGCCGTCGAGCCGATCACGAAGAACATGCGCCTGCGCAAGTTCACCGACACGCTCGTCAAGTCGTTCAAGGTGGATTCGGGGAGCGAGGCGACCTACAACCAGGCGGCGGGCGATCTGTACGCGGCGCGCCACATTCTGTTCGGCTTCCCACCCGCGGCAACGCAGACTCAGAAAGACTCCGTCCGCAAAAAGGCCGAGTCGGTCCTGCCGACAGTGACGAACGGGAACTTCGCACAGATGGCGGAGAAGTACAGCAGCGACCCGAGTGGAAAGGGCAAAGGCGGCAATCTCGGCGTGTACGAGAAGGAGTCGATGGTGCCGCCATTCGCGAATGGTGTCGCCGCGCTGAAGCCTGGACAGATCGGGCCGTCGCTCGTCGAGTCGACCTATGGCTTCCACATCGTGCAGCGCCTCTCGTACGATCAGGTCGACAAGAGCGAATACGCGCAGAAGTATTCGGGTGCCGCGGTGGCCAAAGCCGACAGCGTTTACCTCGCCGGTCTCGACAAATCGTCGAACATCGAGGTGAAATCTGGTGCACCAGCGCTTGCCAAGAGCTCCGTCGCCGATCCGGTTAAGCACCACAAGGACAACACGGTGCTCGCGAGCTTCAAGGGCGGTGAGCTCACCGTCGGCCAATTCCTCGGATGGGTCGAGACGATGCCGCCGCAAATGCAGGTGGCGCGACAGCTCCCTCAGCTACCGGACTCGGTCGTGAAGCGCTTCGTCTCCTCGATCGCACAGCGTGAAGTGATGCTGCAGAAGGCCGACAGCGCGAAGCTGACGCTCAGCGCCGAGGACAAGACGCAGCTCTACGGTCAGTTCTCGCAACTCGTGCAGATGATCTGGCAGCAGCTGGGCGTCGATCCGAAGGCGCTCGCGGACAGCGCGAAGACGGCGCCGGAGCGGGAGCGCCTCGCGGCCAACCGTGTCGAGTCGTTCGTGGATCGCATCCTCGGCGGGCAGGCGCAGCCGGTACCGGTTCCCGCTCCGCTCGCGACGGTGCTGCAATCCAAGTTCGAGTCGTCCATCAACAGCGCCGGCGTCGATCGCTCGGTCGAGCGCGCGCAGAAGATTCGCGCCGCCGCCGATTCGTCTCGCGCCGCGAATCAGCCGAAGTCGCAGGTGCCGCTGCCCGGCGCGCCGAGTGGTGCCGCGCCGACTCCGGGCGCGCAACCGACTCCGCAACCGACGACGCCACCAGCCCCGGCGCCAAAGCCGACGAAGAAGCCGTAGCGGTCCCAGACAACGATTGGGACCTCTCGCATCAGTTCGAGGGTATCGAAGGGCCATGACCCGCTATCAGTCACTCCTCATGTTGGCCGCCGCACTCTGTGCGGGTCCGGTGGCTGCCCAGCAGCCACCGGCGGCGCCGACCCCCGCGCAGCCCGCACAGCACGCGGAGCTCGATCGCATCATCGCCATCGTCGGCGATCAGCCGATCACGCGCTTCGACCTCGAGCAGCGCATCCTGCAGGACGCGCAGCGTGGAGTCCGGCCGCCGACCGACTCCGCCGGCCTCCATGCGTACGAGCTGCAAACGCTCAACACGATGGTCGACGAAGAGCTGCTCCTGCAGAAAGCGAAGGAGCTCAAGATCGAGGTCTCGGACAACGACCTGAACACCACCGTCGATCGCCAGATCCGAGACGTCAAGTCTCGTTTTCCAAACGAGACCGAGTTCCGCTCCGAGCTCGCGAAGGCGGGTCTCGGCACTCCGGAAGAGTATCGTCGCATGCTCATCGATCAGATGCGGCGCGACAAGACGATGCAGCAGACGATGCAGAAGCTTCGCGAAGACAACAAGATCATCCCCGCGAACGTCACCGAGAAGGACATCGAGGAGGCGTTCGAGCGGAGTCGCGCTTCGCTCCCGCGTCGTCCGGCGACGGTGACCTTCCGCCAGATCGTCATCGCGCCCAAGCCGACGCCGATCTCGAAGGAGATCGCGAAGGCGAAGGCGGAATCGATTCTCGCCGAGATCAAGCACGGCGGTGATTTCGCGTTGCTCGCGAAGCGCGAATCGATGGATCCAACGACGAAGGAAACCGGCGGCGATCTCGGGTGGGCACGTCGAGGCGCGTACGTCGCCGACTTCGAGCGCTGGGTGTGGTCGCTGCCTCCGGGCGAGCTCAGTCCCGTGTTCGAGAGCCCGTACGGGTATCACATCGTGCGCGTCGATCGCGTCGACGCCGGCCAGGTCAAAGCGCGGCACATACTCATTCGCCCCAAGCTCGACTCGGCGGACCTCAAACGAGCGCATGCCGAAGCCGACACCGTCGCTCGCCTCTGGAAGTCGGGAGCGCCGTTCGATTCACTGGCGAAGAAGCACCACGACTACGGCGCGAAGGAGGAGACGAGCATCCTCGATCCGATGGCGCGCGACTCACTCCCCGAATCGTACCAAAAGGCGTTCGCGGGCAAGGCGCCTAACGATATAGTCACATTCGAGATCCCGGACCCGGCGCGCGGCATTCCGAAGGTCGTCGTCGCTCAATTGCTCTCGGCGAGTCCCGGCGGTGAGTATACACTCAAGGAGATGAAGGAGCTGATACGCAACCGACTGGCCGACGAAGGTGGCGTGCGTCGCTACCTGGATTCGTTGCGCAAGCGGGCGTACGTCGCCATTCGACTCGATCAGCCGCCAGCCGCAGCAGGCTCGTCGTCGCGGTGAGCGCGCGCGTCGCCGGCGTGCGTGAGCCGGTCATCGCCGTCACGCTCGGCGACGCGCGCGGCATCGGTCCCGAGATCATCGAGAAAGCGCTCGCCGACGAACGTGTTCGCGCGAGCGCTCGTTTTTTGCTCGTCGGGCCTTCGGGAACACCGCTCACCGTCGACGAGAGAATCGGCGAATGGCACGATGGCGGCACCGCGGCCGCCGCCGGCCAGCTCGCCGGCCTTGCGATCGAGCGCGCGGTCGAGCTCGCGATCGGCGGCGCGGTGCAGGGCATCGTGACTGCACCGCTGGACAAGGCCGCGCTCCATGCCGGGGGATACGACTATCCCGGTCATACGGAGATGCTCGCCGCACTCGCCGGCCGTCGGGTCGCGATGATGCTCGCCGCGACGCGGCCTAACGAGAAGATGGCGACACCGCTCCGCGTCGTGCTGGCGACGACGCACCTCGCGCTCCGCGACGTGCCCCGCGCGCTCACCGCCGATCTCATCGTCGACGTCGCGTCGACGACGCGCGAAGGGCTGCGCGATTGGTTCGGGATCGACGAGCCACGGATCGCCCTCTGCGCCATGAATCCGCACGCCGGCGACGGCGGCCGCTTTGGCCGCGAGGACGATGAGGTGCTCGCTCCCGCGGCGCGGCGAGCGGGGCTCGCCGGTCCCTTTCCAGCGGACACCGTCTTCGTGCGCGCAATGCGCGGCGCGTTCGACGCCGTGATCGCGCCGTATCACGACGTCGGGATGACGGCGATCAAGGTCGCGTCATTCGGCAGCGCGGTGAACGTCACGCTCGGCCTCCCCTTTCCCCGCACGTCGCCCGACCACGGCACCGCGATCGATATCGCCGGCCGCGGCATCGCCGATCCCTCGAGCATGATCGAGGCGATGCTGCTCGCCGCTCGCATCGCCTCGCGGATCAGTAAAATGTCATCGCGAGCGTAGCGCCGAGTCAGGAAGCTCCACTGCGCGCTTCAGGCTCCTTTTGCACTCCAGCATCGACAGGGTTTACACGGACACGGCCGGACAAAGCACGGACACTGCCGGACGAACGGCGTTAGTGACTTTTAAATATTACTTGTTGCGGTTTTGCTTTTTGTCCGGCAGTGTCCGGCTTTGTCCGGCCTTGTCCGTGTTCAACCGTTGGTGCGTACGAGAAACAGAATCCAAGGCGCGAATCGAACTCCAGATCCCTCGACCTTCAACTTTCTTCGGCACGCGCGGCGGCGCGGCGATCGCCCGCCGCATGGAGATCGATCGCCAGTGATTCGATCCGGCGCCCGTCCATCTCGCGCACCGTGAACACGGCGTTGCCCGCGGTCACGCGGTCGCCGACGATCGGAAGCCGCCCCAGCGCGCCGAAGACGAAGCCGCCGATAGTGGTGTAGTCCTCGTCTGGGACGCTCAGTCCGAACCGCTCGTTCAACTCCCCGATGTGCGTCGATCCGGCGACGACGACGATGTCCGGCCCCTCGCGCTCCGGTGCTTCCGGCGGCTCGTCGTACTCGTCGAGAATCTCTCCGACGATCTCTTCGAGCAGATCCTCCATCGTCACGACGCCGGCCGTACCGCCGTATTCGTCGAGCACGATCGCCATGTGCTCCTTGAGACGCTTGAAGTCGGCGAGCACTTCCTCGACCTCGCGCGACCCGGGGACGACGTGCACCGGTCGCATGATCGCGCGCAACGAAAACTCGGCCGGCGGATTGCGAAGGATTGGCAGAAGATCCTTCGCGAGCACGAGACCGACGATGTTGTCGATCGTCTCCTCGTATACCGGATACCGCGACCGCTGCGTCTCCTCGATCAGTTGCAGCGTTTCGTCCAGCGAAGAATCGAGCGGCAACGCGTCGATCGCGGTCCGTGGTGTCATGACCTCGCGCGCATTCTTTTCCGAGAACTCGAACACGCCCTCGATCATGTCGGCGTCGGTCGCCTGCAGCACGCCACCTTCCTCGCTCTGTTCGACGAGAATTCGCAACTCCTCGGGAGAGTGCACTGCCTCCTCGAGCTGGTGTGGACGCTGGCCGGCCAGGCGAAGCACGAATTCCGCCGACCAATTCAGCACGATCGTGAAGGGACGCACGATCGTCTCGAAGAGCGTCAACGGAGGCGCGAGGAAACGTGCGAACCGTTCGGGGTGCGCGAGCGCGACACTGCGCGGCGCCAACTCGCCGAACACCACGTGCAGGTACGTCACCACCGTGATCGCTACCGACGACGCAATGCCGACGCGAACGGCGAGCCGCAGCCCGAGCGGGAGCGTGTCGAGCCAGGCCGTCAGGTGCGCCCCCAGCGTATCCTCGGCGAGCGCACCGAGTGCGAGGCTCGCCACGGTAATTCCGAGCTGGCTGGCGGACAGCAATCGCGGCAGATTGGCCGTCGCACGCAGCGCCACCCGCGCGAGCCTGTCTCCGGAGCGCGCCATTGCCTCCAGTCGCGTTCGTCGCGACCGAACCAACGCGAACTCGGCGGCGACAAAAAATGCGTTCAGCGCGAGCAGTACTACAATTGCGATGAGGCGCGTAAGCACAGACTGTAAGCTACCTTGATTCAATCGCGGCACGCCAGCCGCTTCAACCGTTCGTCGATCAGCGCAGCGCTCACAGATGGCCCATTCACACGTACATCGGCCCGACGACGAGCACGACCAGGACGGCCATGCCGGATGCGCGCACGAGCATCGGATCCATGGCGAGCGTCCGTCGGTTACGCGCGCGCTGCAGGTCGCGCTGGGCCTAACGTTGGCCCTCATGGTCGCCGAGGTTGTCGGCGGCCTGCTCTCGAACTCCCTCGCGTTGCTTGCCGATGCCGGGCACATGCTCACCGACGCCGGCGCGTTGGGACTCTCGCTCTTCGTCGCCTGGATGTGCCGGCAGCCGAGCGGTCCGGAGAAGACGTACGGATACCTTCGCTGGGAAATCCTCGCGGCGCTCCTCAACGGCGCGACGCTGCTCGGCATTTCATTCTGGATTGTCTGGGAGGCGATTCACCGCTTCCAAGCGCCGGAACCGGTGGCGGGCGGCTTGATGCTGGTGTTTGCCAGCGCCGGGCTCGTCGTGAATCTCGTGGCCGTCTGGATTCTGCACGACGTGAACAACGCGAGCCTGAATGTGCGCGGCGCGTACCTCCACGTGCTCGGTGATCTGCTCGCGTCCGGCGGCACGCTCGTCGCCGCGCTCCTCGTGCGCACCACTGGCTGGGTCATCGCCGACCCGATCGCGTCGCTCCTGAGCACGGTGCTCATCGTCGGCAGCGCGTGGCGTCTCGTGCGCGAGGCTGTCGACGTCCTTCTCGAGGCCGCGCCACCTCACATCGCGCTCGAAGCGGTGCGATCACGATTGCAGTCCATTCCCGGCGTCGAGTCCGTTCACGATCTCCACGTGTGGACCGTGACGTCGGGCGTCGTCGCGATGAGCGTCCATGCCATCGTCAGGCAGCCGGAGCATCATCAGGACGTGCTCGAGCGGGCCCACGATCTCCTTCAGGAGATGGGCATTCACCACGTGACCGTGCAGCTGGAGCGTCACGAGATGTACGAACGCGAATTACACCTGCATCCGTGACCTGAGTCGCGCGCAGTGCGTCGGTGGCAGGGAGAGTTGCCGACATGGACACTGTGCGCCTGTTTCGAGTTGAGAAGTTGCGTCGGGCCGTTCGCGTCGTCCTCACCGACGGCCGGCGGCTCGACGGTGACGTGTTCCTCGCCGATCGCACCAAGGTGCGCGCCGAGCCGCAGGAGCCGATCGACCTCCTCAACGAAGACGCGCCATTCTTCCCGTTCTTTCTCAACGAACAGGAAGTCGTCCTCGTGGCGAAGGAGCAGGTGAGCCGCGTCGAGACGGCCGCGCCCGAGGGCGATCCTTCCGCCGAAATGCCCGACGGCGCGATGGCTGTTGAGATTATGCTCATCGACGGCTCCAGCATCAGCGGATTCATGCCGCTCGAGAAGCGCGGCGAACAGACGCGACTCCTCGATTTCCTGAACGGCTACGCGAGACGATTCATCCCCGTGTTCTGGGGTGAACAGGTCTGCCTCGTGAATCGTCTACTCATCGCCAGCGTGAGCCAGCTAACCTGACATGCCTCAACTAGACCGTTTGCTCTCGGCCGTAATCAGCAACAAGGCGGATGCGCTCACGCTCGACGAGGGCGATCCGGCGAAACTCGAGGTACAGGGCGCGACCCGCGCCGTCACGAAATCGCCGCTGACCGCGCAGCAAGTCGTCGGTCTGTTGAAGGAGATCGCGCCGCCCGACGCGGGACGTCAGCTCGACGCGACGAGATCGGCGACCTTCACCTACACGTCCACCGACGGCGCGTTCAGCGTGAAGGCCACGCAGGAAGGCGGCAAATGGCGGGCGCGGATCACGCCAGGAGACGGCGTTCCCGCTGCCAGCGACAACGGTTTCAATCCGCTGGCTGGTCTTCAGTCCGCGACGTCCCTCCTGACACCGGCCGAGTCGGCGCCGGGAATCGCCCCGCGGCCGACCCCAGCGGTCTCACGGCTGGCGATGGCGACGCCGCTGCCAAACGCGTCGATGCCTAACGTTCCCGTGCCGCGCGCGGCGGCGCCGTCGGCGGCGCCGGCAGCCCCAGGGGCTCCCGCGACGGCGACGACCCTCGACCACGTGCACGAATTCGAGGGGAGCGAGCAGGCTCGCGCCACGATCGAGCAGCTGCTCCGGACCACGGTCGAGCGCGGTGCCTCCGACCTACACCTCCGCTGCGGCGAGCCGCCGATCATCCGCCTCCACGGCGAGATGCATCGCATGGAGGGTTGGGGTCCGTTAGAGAACGCAAATCTCGACAGCATGCTCCGCTCGATCATGCCGGAGCGCAACCGCATCGAGTTCCGCGAATCCAACGACACGGACTACGCGCACGAGATCACCGGACTCGCGCGCTTTCGCGCCAACGCCCTCCGCGATCGGATGGGCGTCGCCGCCGTGTTCCGTCAGATCCCTTCCCAGGTCGTGACCGTCGACCAGATGCAGATCACGCCCGAGGTCCAGCAACTGTGCTACCTCACGAAGGGGCTCGTGCTCATCACCGGCCCGACGGGGTCGGGTAAGTCGACGACGCTCTGCGCCCTGATCGACATGGTGAATCGCATCCGCAACGATCACGTGATCACGATCGAGGACCCGATCGAGTTCGTGCACCCGAACAAGAACTGCATCATCACGCAGCGACAGGTCGGCGTCCACACGAAATCCTTCAAGAGCGCGTTGCGCGCGGCGCTCCGCGAGGACCCCGACATCGTGCTCGTCGGCGAGTTGAGAGATCTCGAAACGGTCTCGATCGCGATCGAGACGGCAGAAACCGGGCATCTTGTTTTCGGTACGCTCCATACAACCACAGCGCCGGGCACTATTGACAGAATCATCGACCAGTTCCCCGCCGACCGGCAAGAACAGATCCGCGTCATGCTCGCCGACTCGCTCAAGGGCGTGATCTCCCAAACGCTCTGCAAGAAGATCGGCGGAGGACGAGTCGCCGCGCGCGAGATTCTCCTCTCGATCCCCGCGGTCGCGAACCTGATCCGTGAAGCGAAGACGTTCCAGATTCACTCGATCATGCAGACGTCGCGCCGACTCGGGATGGTGACGTTGAACGACGCGTTGATCGACCATGTCGACGGCGGTCGTGTCGAGCCGAAGGAGGCCTACATGAAAGCGGTCGACAAGCTGAATTTCATGGCGATGCTGAAGCAGCGCGGCCATGACGTGTCGTTCGCCGAATCCGACCTCTCGGCGCAGGGACAGGGAAAGGCCAACGAGACACCCGCGTCCAAGCCCGCGGTCAAGGCGGGAAAGCGCTGAACCGGGCAGAGGGTAGAGGGTAGAGGGTAGAGGGCGCGCGAAAGAACGGAGCCTGGGTGTGGTCCCCCCCCCCAGCCCCTGGTGCCTAACCCCTAGCCCCTCGTTTTTAGGTCCTGGTGTCGGCTTGGTCGCTCTCGTCAGGCGACAGCTGGATCGCACCGTCTATCGGTGTCTCCTCCATAAGCTCGCCGCGGCACTTCTCGTATTCGTCGCGCTCGGCGTAGCCGTAGCCGCCAAGCACCTCTCCTCCCCGCATGTAATCGTGCCCGTAGCCTCGCCCATGGGGATACTTCTCCAGCGAAGCTTGGTCGTTCTCATTCATGGGCCACCTCCTTGCGAAGGGCGTATCGCGAGCGTTCAACCGCATTGTGTATCTCTTCCAGATCTGACGCAAGTGTTACGCAGTCCCTACAGCTGGGGCAGACCCGTTCGCTTGTTTGGATTTCTCTCGCCCCGCTATACTTCAAGGCTATGCAAATCCGCAACATCGCCATCATCGCGCACGTCGATCACGGAAAGACGACGCTCGTGGACAAGATGCTCCGGCAGGCCGGAGCATTCCGCGAGAATCAGATCGTTCAGGAGCGCGTGATGGATTCGAACCCGCTCGAGCGCGAGCGGGGAATAACGATCCTCGCCAAGAACACGTCGGTCCGCTGGCACGGAACGAAGATCAACATCGTCGACACTCCCGGCCACGCCGACTTCGGCGGCGAGGTCGAACGCATTTTGCGCATGGTCGATGGTGTCCTTCTCGTCGTCGATGCCTTTGACGGTCCGATGCCGCAAACGCGCTTCGTTCTTCGAAAGGCGTTAGGGTTGGGGCGTACTCCGATTGTGGTCATCAACAAGATCGACCGGCCGGGCGCGGATCCGATGCGGGTACACGATGAAGTGCTGGACCTCCTCATCGAGCTCGAGGCGGAAGAGGCCCAGCTCGACGCGCCGGTGATCTACGCCTCGGCGCGGGATGGCGTGGCGACCGCCAATCTCGATACGCCGCCCACGGACCTGACGCCGCTCTTCGAGTCCATCGTACGGCACGTGCCCGCGCCGCCGAGTGATCCGAAGGGTGCGTTCCAGATGCTCATCTCGACGATCGATCACTCGCCCTATCTCGGTCGGCTCGGCATTGGCCGGATCGAACGCGGGACGGTGCACGTCGGGGACTCCGTCGCGCTGCTGCCTCTCGACACGAATCAGCCGACGGAAAGCGCGCGCGTCACGAAGCTCTACACCTTCGAGGGGTTGGAGCGCGTGGAGGTCGAGGAGGCATCCGCGGGCGAGATCGTCGCGCTCGCCGGACTCGAAGGCGTCGAGATCGGGCACACCGTCGCCAATGTGGAATCGCCCGAGCGACTCGAAGGGATCGCCGTGGAGGAGCCGACGATTTCCGTCGACTTCATGGTGAACAACTCGCCCTTCGCCGGCAAGGAAGGGAAGTTCGTGACGTCTCGCCAATTACGAGAGCGACTGTTCCGCGAGCTCGAAAAGAATGTCGCGCTGCGCGTCGAGGATACCGATTCGACGGACACGTGGTCGGTGTCTGGTCGCGGCGAGCTGCACCTCACCATTCTCATGGAGACGATGCGGCGGGAGGGATACGAATTTCAGGTCTCACGCCCGCGCGTCATCACGCGCGAGGGTCTCAACGGCGAACGCCTCGAGCCGTACGAAGAATTGATGATCGACGTGCCCGAGGAGTTTCTGGGTGTAGTGATCGAGAAGCTCGGTCCGCGTCGTGGCGAGATGCTCGAGATGAAGAATCCCGGGCAGGGGCTCGTCCGATTGCGCTACCGGATTCCCGCGCGCGGATTGTTTGGGTACAGGTCGGAGTTCTTGACTGACACACGGGGAACGGGAATTCTGCATCATCGGTTCTTGGACTACGGTTTGTGGGCGGGCCCGCTGGCGGGTCGGACGCGGGGCTCACTGGTCTCGATGGAAAACGGCACGATCGTGGCGTTCGCGCTCGCCAATCTGCAGGAGCGGTCGACGCTACTCGTAGCGCCGGGTGACGCGGTGTACGAAGGAATGGTTATTGGCGAGAATGCACGGCCCGGGGACATGGATGTGAATCCGACGCGGGAAAAGAAGCTGACGAACATGCGTTCGAAGAGCGCGGACGAGCACATCCAGTTGGAGCCGCCGCGGGAGTTGACTCTCGAAGCGGCCCTCGAGTATATCGAGGACGATGAGTTGATCGAGGTGACGCCGCAGTCGATTCGACTCCGAAAGCGCTTTCTCAGCGCGTCGGATCGAAAGAAGCTTTCACGCGAGGCGAAGCGCGAGCGCGAGCGCGCCTCAGTGTAACGTCGTCGCGCATCCTCGTTCACAACACTGCAAGGAGAACCGAGCAATGTCGGACATGTTCGAGTCGTCGGAGATGTCGCTGTCACCTCGAGGCGGCCGCGATGATGACGATCTCGACGATGAGCCGTTGGATGATGATTTGGAGGATGAAGACGATCTCGACGATGAGGTGGACTTCGACGACGAGGACGATTTCGACGACGACGATCTCGACGAAGACGACGAAGACGACGACGAAGACGAGGATGACGAGGACGACCTCGACGAGGACGATTTCGACGAGGATGAGGACGACGAGTTCGAGGACGAGTTCGAAGAGCTGGACGAGGACTTCGACGAGGACGCGGAGGACGAGCGGCCTGGTCGTGCGCGGCGGTACGAGGAGTAGGTGGTCATCCGCGGCGCTGGGGATGACAGTTGACGCCACTTGAAGTTCGTGCGGTCGCCGCTATACTTAGCGTTCCCCAAAAATGGGGGAATTAGCAATCGCTGATTGACAATCGAGTGTGAGAGAATCGTGCGGTGGCTCTCGTTGATCTGCTGCTCACGTGGGCAGCAGGGAGAGAACAGACACGAATTCTATGATTCCGGATGCGATCATTGGATCGTATCCGATGGTCGCGTTCGGCAGAGCTAATCGAACTCTTGGAGAGTTTGATCCTGGCTCAGGACGAACGCTGGCGGCGTGCTTAACACATGCAAGTCAAGGGGGTCCGCAAGGACAACCGGCGAACGGGTGCGTAACACGTGAGGGACCTGCCTGGAAATGGGGGATAGC
>DATBHD010000279.1:0-26104 GCA_036557635.1 Gemmatimonadaceae bacterium | reverse complement strand
TCACCGCGTCGGCCTTGGACTCGCCTGACGCGAGAATCAGCAGCTCGCGCGCCTCCATGATCGTGCCGATTCCCATGGTGATGGCATATCGAGGCACCTGTTCCATGCTCGTGAAAAAGCGCGCATTGTCTCGTACGGTGCGCTCGGATAGCGTCTTGATGCGTGTGCGTGAGCCGAGTGATGAACCGGGCTCGTTGAACGCGAGGTGACCATTCGCTCCGATGCCGAGGACCTGCAAGTCGATCCCGCCGACCTCAACGATGCGCTGCTCGTACCATTCGCACTGGGCTTCGATGTCGCGGGCCATTCCGTCCGGCACGTGTGTATGGCGCGAGTCGAGGTTGATGTGCTTGAAGAACGACTCGCGCATGAAATAGTGGTAGCTCTGCTCGTGTGAGCGCGGCAGTCCGATGTACTCGTCGAGGTTGAAGGTCGTGACCTTCGAGAAGTCGAGACCCTCGTTCAGGCACTTGTCGATGAGCGCCTTGTACAGGCCCAGGGGCGTGCTCCCGGTTGCGAGTCCGAGCACGAGATTGGGCTTCCGCCGCAGCCGGTCGGCGACGAGCCTCGCCGCCTCCTGGCTGAGGTCCTCGTACGTCTTACGCAGGATGAGCAGCATGCTGCATCTCCTCTCGTGGAGCGTCCCGTCAATTGTGCACTCCGCGGAGGCGAAGGGCCAGCCTCGTGCGGGTTTGCTAAACGTCGCTACGAAGTCGCGCGAGGCATAGCTTCCGCGCGGTTCGAGAGCCGTAGCTCGACGTTCATCGTCGGCGGGGCCAGCGATCGGAGATTTGCGGCCGAGAGCAGTCGCGCCGCGTGCTGCGTCATCGTCCCCTCTATTCGGATCGTGAGCACGGCGTCGGAGGGCGCATCCGTCAACAGCGCGCGCAGTCGCCGATCGAGCTCCGAATCGTTGCATGCATCGAGGTCGAGCGCGCACCTAACGAGCGGGCGAGCCGGCAACGACTGAAACCGCCAGCTCACGCGCGTCAGGTCGTTTGCCAACACTATCTCGACGAGGAGGAATCCTTTGTCCTCATCCGCTTCGGCGATCGAGGTTCGCTCGATCGAACCGGGATAGAGCACTGGTGCGCGGAGCGGGTGGCCGCTAAGGTCGCGCGTGAGCACCTGGTGCCTGTGGATATGTCCCGACAACACCGCGTCGAAGCCAGACGGGATGTCGGTGCAGCGAATGACGTCCGGTGCCGTCGTGAACGTGTAATTCCCCGGCCCTACGCTCGACCCTTCGATGCACTGATGCAGGCAGAGGAGTCGCACATCGGCGGCGATGTCCCGCCATCGCGTCGCTTCCAGTAGCTGGGTGAAACGGGCGCGTATGGCGTCGCGTTCGGACGGAAAACCCGCCAGCGCCACGCTTACTCCCCGGACCTCCACAACGAAGGTACGGGGCGCATCAAAAACGTGAATCCCAGGATGCTGCGCAAACCGAATGTGAGGAAGTCGGCCGCGCTCGTGGTTGCCGGGGACGATGAAGACAGGGATGCCCCGATCCGCGACACGCGACAACGGCTCGAAAGCCTGATAAGCGAGGCTTGGCACAGGGCGTGATCGGTTGAACACGTCGCCCCCGTGCACGACGAGATCGACCTCCCCGGCAAGCGCTGGCTGGAGGGCCGAGGCGTAGTTGGCCAGGAAGTCATGCCCGCGCCGGCGCCGCTCGATCCGTGGCCTAACGGGAAGATCGAAGCCAAGGTGCGTATCGGCTAGGAAAAGAATTCGAACGACGTCGGGCATGCCTGCAATCTGGCCGCAGATCGTCCTCGTCGCCACCACAGATCCGACTTGTTTCCTAACTTCTCAACTTGTAGTCCAGAACCGAGTCTACGCGACGCACCATGACCGGGGTGCGATGGCACCCCGGTGGAGTGTGCTGCTACCGGAAGTGATACGCAAATCCGAAGAGCACGGTGGCGTCATTCCGCGTGCCGGACGTTGCATCCGGGAAGGGGGGCTTGTAGCCGAAGAAGTTCTCGCGCGCCTCGATTCGGAGAGCGACGGCACTCAGCTGGAACTCCGTGCCGAGCGATACATATCCGGCCCCCCACGATCGACTCGGGAATTGAGTGTCCTTGTAATCGTACTTTCGAGCGCCACCACCGAGGCCGAAGAACGGCTTGAACTCCCAACCCAGCGGCAGCGGACGCACGAGCCCGAGCTCCGCGCCGACGTCGAACGAATAGAGGCTGAGGTTCTCGTCGTAGCCGGTGAACTTGTTGTGCGCCGGCGACCAGCTGAACGTGCCGATGAGGTGGAGATTCGGGTTCACTTCGAACGCACCCTCGACGCCGAATAACGCCGAGCTCTTCATGATGTCGCGCATCGCCCCCGTCGGCACGTAGGCGCCGACAAACGGCCGCAACTCCGGCGTCATCGTTTGTGCTCGCAGCGGCAGGGCGATAGCGGCCGCGACGACTGCTCCGATTGCGAAAAGTGCTCTTTTCATGGTCCACCTCCTGTGGATCGGTACTCCCGCTCGACTTCAGCTGCCTAACGAAGTCGGCCAGCCTCGCAAACGCGGGTCATGTAAAAACATCGACGACCCCAAAACACGCCCAATTTGCGCGCTTTTGTGAGCTGCCTCTGTCGGTGAAGCAGCTACGGAGCGTGCGGATACTCCTTACGCGACTACTTCAAGGGCTCATGAGGAGAACCCTTACACGAGAATTGTGCGCCGCGCTTAGAAACTATGAATGCCGGAATACCGTTGTTGCGCTCAGAGTTGATTCCGGATTTCGCCGGGAGCACGATCATGAATGTTGGACGTGAGGTACGATTCGCGCTGCGCACACTGCGCGGCGCGCCGCTCGTGTCGATCCTCGCCATCGCGTGCATCAGCCTTGGCATCGGTGCCGTTACGACCGTCTACAGCACGGCGAGCGCATTCACCTTCCGGCCGCTGCCGCAGCTCGACGATCCTGCGAGACTCTTGCTCTTTGGGGAGCAGCCAACGTCCGAGCGCTCAGTAGCGGACCAGGTCACGCCTGGAACCTTCGGCGACCTGCGCACGCTCCCCGAGTTCTCGTCGGTGAGCGCGCTTGCAAGTTGGACCGCCAACGTCGCCGGATTCGACGTGCCAGAGCGCGCGAACGGCGCTCGCGTCAGCGCCGAGTTCTTCAAGACGACCGGTCGTTCGGCGGCTCTCGGCCGTACGTTCACCGTTGACGACATCCAGGCGCAGCACCGCGTCATCGTTCTCTCGCACGGATTGTGGCAGCGTCGCTTCGGCGCCGACCCGCGTGTGGTCGGCACCACCATTCGCATCAACGGCGAAGGATACGACGTCATCGGTGTCATGCCGGCGGACTTCGCGTTTCCGCCGGCCACGCAACTGTGGACGCCGTTAGCGCTTTCGCCCGAAGCAGCCGCGGACCGCACAACGCGCTCATTGTTCGTGATGGGTCGCCTCGCGCCCGGTGTGTCGCGCGAGCGCGCCGCAGCCGTGGTCAATGTGCTCGGCCGACGCATCGCGGCGGATTACCCGACGACGCACAAGAGCTGGGTGGTTCGCATGCAACCGATCGAGGAGTATTTCGGCGCTGGCCCTCGCCCGTTCA
This sequence comes from Gemmatimonadaceae bacterium, assembly GCA_036557635.1. Taxonomy (GTDB): domain Bacteria; phylum Gemmatimonadota; class Gemmatimonadetes; order Gemmatimonadales; family Gemmatimonadaceae; genus AG2. The sequence goes on along the minus strand of DATBHD010000279.1, from coordinate 22,529 downwards.
TGATCGTGCTGCTCGCCGCGGTATTCTTCCAACTGCTGATCGCGTGCGCGAACGTCGCCAACCTGCTGCTCGTGCGTGCCACGGCGCGCCACCGAGAGATGGGCTTGCGCGTCGCGTTAGGTGCAACTCGCACGCGGCTCGTGGCGCAGCTCCTCACCGAGAGCGTTCTCCTCGCGTTCACCGGCGGAGTTGTCGGCATCGCGCTCGCATGGTGGGGCATCAAGGCGACAATGGCATCCGTACCGCTCGAGGTGCAGCAGTACATCCCTGGCTTCGGAGCGATCGTGCTCGATGTGCACGCGCTCGTTGTCGCAGCTGTCGTCTCGATGCTGGCCGCTGTGGCCTTCGGCATCGTGCCCGCGCTCGTCGGCACGAGCGTGGACGTGAGCGTCGCGCTGAGGGAGGCTGGCGGTTCCGAGCCGCGCCGCTCACGACTCCGCGCGCTGCGGAGCGGGCTTGTCGTCGGGGAGATCGCGCTGGCACTGATGCTGGTTGCCGGAGCGGCGCTCATGGCGACGACGTTCCGCCGCGTCTCCCTCAGTGATCCGGGGTTCCGTACCGCGAACTTGCTCACGGCGACGATCACGCTGCCCGAGACCGACTACAAGACCGACGACGCCGTCGCGCGGTTCTGGACGCAATTGCGCGAGTCGCTCGGGGCGGAGCCGGGTGTGCTTTCCGCCGAGGTGACGAGCATCTTGCCGATGTCGTGGGGCGACTCGCGAATGCGAGTGTATCCCGAGCTCGAGAAGCCCGCTCAGATCGAGAACGCGCCCGTCGCCGGATTCCGCCGCGTCTCGCCGGGCTACCTCGACGTGCTGGGCGTCGCGCGCATTAGAGGACGCTCATTCACCGAGTCTGATCGACAAGATGCGCCGCCGGTGATCGTGCTGAGCGAGAGCGCCGCGCGAAGGCTTCTGCCGGGCCGTGATGCCGTAGGTCAGCGTTTGGGCGTTGGGAGAGACGGTCGACTCGCCACCGTGATCGGGGTCGTGCACGACGTGCGCGCGAATCCGCTCACGTCGGAGTCGCCGGCATCGGTGGTCTACGTGCCGATGGCGCAGTGGCCGACACGCACGGCGTCGGTCGTCTTGCACACCGGCTCGAGCGATCCCACGGCGCAGACGGCGACGCTCCAGCGTGTGATCGCGATTCAGGACTCACGGTTGGCCGCCGGCGAAGTCGCGACGATGACGCGCGTGATCGAGACGGTCGCGTCACCGCAGTCCGCGACGGCGCAGATGCTGCTCGCGTCGGCATTCATTGCGCTCATCATGGCGGCGGTCGGCACGTACGGCGTGATGGCGTACGCCGTGGCGCGCCGCACGCACGAGATCGGCGTTCGCGTCGCCCTCGGCGCGACGACGGGCATGGTCGTGCGGTTGGTGATGCGCGGTGCGCTGCGGATGGCCGCGGTCGGCGTGGCGATCGGCCTCGTCGGCGCCGTCCTGCTCGGGCACTCGATGCAGGCGATCCTCGTCGACACCAACTCAGCCGATCCGGCTATCCTCGGCGCGGCGGCGCTGTTGCTGGGGGCTATCGGCTTGATCGCCGGTTGGCTGCCCGCCTTGCGCGCGACGCGTGTGGATCCGGTGAGGGCGTTGCGCACCGAGTGATTCGCCCGCAAGGCCAGCCGCGAGCAGCGGCACGATATGAGGATGCTGGAGTCCCGGACCTCAGTTTCATATCGCTCCACTGAGCCGTAGAAACGAAGTCCGCCTCTGTCCACCGCGTTGATCAGCGCACTGTCCTCGAATCAGATCAAGAGTCGGTGATGCAGGACACGTCCGCGCTTGTCGCCACCTGGCGCGGATCTTTCCAGATGTTGCGGCGTCTCAGTGACGTGAAGCCGCTGGTGGGTTGGTCGCCTCGGTGCACAAAAGCCGACTTGGAGGAGCAAATGCGAAAGTTGATGGTTCTAGCAACAGCCGCGACGATTGCCATAGTGGGCATCGCGGGAAGCGCCGGAGGGCAAGTGTACTACCCGAACACTCCCAACGCGCCGTCGCGAGTGCAGGGAAGGTACGGCTATCCCTCGTCGTATCCGGGTTACCCGCAGCAGCAATACCCGCACTACCCGACGACCTCCCAACGCCATCATGTCAAGAAGCATCACGCGAAGAAGGATCGCGATGGCGATGATGACGACAATGGCCGCTGGGGCGACAATCGCGGCCGACACGACAACGGCCGTCACAACGGTTTCGATCACAGCCGGCACTACGGGTACGGCGCGAACCCGAATGACTCGTACGGCAACGGCCGGCCATCTCGCGTGAACGAAGATGATTCAAGCCGCCGAACGCGCGGCCGCTACGGCCAAGGTCGCGAGGACAGGTCGAATCGCGATTGGCGAGATCGGAGGTAAGGTCTTCGGCGTCGGTGGTCCTCGTCGCCACTACGAAATCCGACTTGTTGCCTAACTTCTCACCTTGTAGCCTGCTCCGCGACGAATTCTTGATCGAAGTCGAGGCGACGCCCTTTTCGCGATCGAGGTGAAGCGCTCGTTAGGCGACCTCGACGAACCGCATACGACCGTCGGGAGCGGCACGTACGACATACGTCCAATATCGGCCTGCGTGACGTGGGATGAGCTTCACTCGGGTTGGCGCGGCCTCACCACCGAGCGCTGCGTATTCAGCGAGTCGAACAGGGAGAGGGACGTGATGAGTGGCCACTGTGCACGCGCGGCCGCATCGATCGGTGGCGTCGTGCTGCTGATCGCCGGGCATGTGTGTCTCGCTCAGGGAGCTCGAGGCGAGACGGACTCCGCTCGGGCCGTGCGGCACGCCGCGGAGGCGGCAAGCCTGGCGAAAGCGTCGCAGAATCCCGTGGCCAACATGATCTCGCTGCCGCTGCAGTACAACTTCTCGACCGCGGGTGGCCTCGGTCCGAATAGTGAGCTTGTCCTCAACGTGCAGCCCGTAGTGCCCCTCCCGATCGGGGAACGGTGGCTCATCGTGTCGCGGACGGTTGTTCCGTTCACCAACGTGCCGCTCACGGACAACACACGCGAGACGGGCATCGCCGACATTCAGGAGCAGGCGTACTTCACCGCGGCGAAGCCGGGGACGCTCACGTGGGCGGTCGGACCGATCTTCTCGTTTCCGACAGCGACGAACCCTCTTCTGCGAACCGGGCAGTGGGGACTCGGGCCGACCGCGGTCGCTCTCGTCATGCCGGGACCGTGGGTCATCGGCGTACTGGCCAACAATATCTGGCGCATCGGCGGCGCGGCGCACGGCGAGGTGCTCAACAGCTTCACCGTTCAGCCTTTCATCAACTTCAATCTGCCGCGTGCGTGGGCGATCTCCACGGCGCCGCTGATCACGTCGAACTGGAGCGCGCCCGAAGGCGAGCGGTGGACGGTGCCGATCGGCCTCGGAGTTTCAAAGATTACTCACATCGGCGACCAGCCGATGAACCTGCTGCTCCAGTATTACCACAACGTCAAGCACCCGGATATCGCCGGGAGCGAACAGATCCGCCTCGAGGTGGTTGCGCTGTGGCCGACGGCGGCGGCGAAGGCCGAGAAAGAGAAGGAGATGGCCGGGAAGGAAAAGGCAGAGAAGGAAAAAGCGGCGAAGGAGAAGCAATGAAGCGCTCCACTCTGTCGTTAGGCAACCTTCTGCACACTCACGCGATGTGGAAGCACGATATGAAATGTCGTGGTCTTTCCCGGGACGCTCTCGGCCCATATCCGCCCTCCATGCGCCTCGACGAGCCCTTTGGCGATGTAGAGGCCGAGCCCTAGCCCCTCCACACCGGAACGGCGCGCCGTCCGTGATCGCACGAATCGGTCGAACAAGTGCGGCATCTCCTCGGGACTTATGCCTCGGCCTTGGTTGCTCACCGCCAGCTCGATGTCGGCCTCGCGTCGAGTGAGGCGCACCGCGATCTCGGTATCGGGCTCGCCGTATTTCACCGCATTCGAGAGCAGATTTCCGAGAACCTGTTCGATTCGCATGCGATCAATCCACACCGAGACCGGTGGACCGCTCACATGGATTCGTGCGCGGCCGCGCATGAGATACGAGAGCCGTTCGACCACTTCGCGAACCATTGCCTCCGGATCGAGCCAGTGTCGTTCGAGCTGCAGATGACCAGCATCCACCAAGGACATGTCGAGCAGGTCGTTGACCATGCGCGTGAGCACGCTCGCCGCGAGCCTGAACTCCGCCTAACACCCAGGCCGGGGCCAGCGATAGAGAACTACCAATCGTTGCAGTAGCAGATGACCCTCTTCACATGAAAGTTGAAAGCCTTCGAACACGGACACTGCCGGACAAAGCCGGACACTGCCGGACGAATGGCGTGTAAACCCCTTTAAGGGCTGTTGGGTTTTGCTCCGGCCGTGTCCGGCTTTGTCCGGCAGTGTCCGTGTCAAAGCCGTTGATACTTGATTGAGATCCAGCGGCGGGAAGCGAGCCTGAACTCCGCCTAACACCCAGGCCCGGGGCCAGCGATAGAGAACTACCAATCGTTGCAGTAGCAGATGACCCTCTTCACATGAAAGTCGAAAGCCTTCGAACACGGACACCGCCGGACAAGGCCGGACACTGCCGGACGAATGGCGTATAAACCCCTTTGAAGGGCTGTTCGGTTTTCCTCCGGCCGTGTCCGGCTTTGTCAGGCAGTGTCCGTGTCAAGGCCCTTGATACTTGATTGAGGTCGCGGCCGCACTGAGTCAGCGCGGCATCTCGCGGGGCATCGTGTCGGCGGGAGTCCTCGCCGATCTCACGGGCATCTACGTCTCCTATGCGGTTTGTCTCGTGGCGTCGCTCGCGATCACGGCGGTGCGGAAACGAGAACGCGTGATCGTGCTCATCGCAGCGCTCGCGTTCGTGCTGTTCGCGTTAGGCATGACGGTGTTCGCGATCACGCTCGAGGGGCGCCGGGCCGTTGTCGTTCCAAAGGCGATCGCGCGGCTCCGATTCGTTCGCTCGACGCTCGATTTCATTCGAGACGCCGAGCCGCGCCTGGCGAGAAACCGCGCGGCACTTCTCCAGTCCAGCGCGTGGCATCTCGCCATCCTGTTTTGCGAGCTGAGGCACCAGACTCAGTTGGCCCATTGACCAATCGCGTCGCTGCCGCTGGAGCCCTAGCTATCACACGCTTCATCGGAGGGTGCATCAATGACGTACACGAAGTCGGCAATCGTCGCGCTCGTCGGCATATCAGCGCTTGCTCATGGCGCAGTGGCTCAGGTTGGTCTTGCCGTCACGAAGGACACGACGCAGAAGGTGGAAATGCTCTTCGTGCAGAGCGCGAAGAGCGCGACGCTCGTGAATGGAAAATTGACCTTGCTCGGCGTCGCCCCAACAACGGTGTTCTTTTCCGACCGTCCGCGGCGCATCGCCGGTCACGTCGCGACGCCGGAGATGATTCCCTTGTGGTCCGAAGGCAAGGACAGCTTCCTCAAGGACGCGCCTAACGCGACGCTCTCCGTCTTCACCCCCCAGGGAGGCGTCGTCAACGCCGTGGTGGTGCTGAAGAATCCGGTCCTGAGCGGCGATCGCATGACGTACGACGTCACCGTGACTCAGGGGAGCGTACCACCGGACGTCGACGGCGCCTCGCTCTTCATCGACATCATCGGGATGCCGCTCACACCGCTCTCGTACGCCGGTGTCGCGCGTCGCGCGTATCGGCGCGCGATCATTTACTGAGGCGAGGAGAGCTCATTGGCAGACGGCCGAGAAATCGCGCCGCAATTCTCCGGTCCAGCGCATGTCTCGCACTCGCCGCGACGCTGGTGTTTCGAGGGCGCTCAGCTTCTGGCTGCCGATGCTGCCGGGATTCTGGCTCTGATGAGCTGGGAGGCGACAAGCCGAGTCGACCGCCCTCTTTTGCAACTGTGAGGGAATGCTCGACTAACACGCTGACGACCGCGAGCGTCGCGGCGCGATTTGCGACTACGTCTTCCGGGTCGGCACCGACCGAGATGTTCGTCAGATGCGAGCCTTGCGCGTCTTCACTGATTTATGTCTCTCGGACAGGAGCGCACGGGGGCAGGGAAACGAGACAGCCTCAGAATCGAGATGACAGTCGTGAGATCGGGCCCTTTCGTGCACCACGCGGCCATCGCACCGACGACGGCGAGCCCAGCTCCGAGCGACGAGAGGCAGGCGGCGAGCGACGAGATTGAGGCCCGAGAATGGCCCATGGCTCGAGCTCAATCTGGCAGCTCAAAGCGCCTTTCCCGCGTTTCCTCCGGAAGGGGTCGACCCATAGCGAGGGTCGGGACCGAGACGTTAAAGTTGTCGCCGTCCAAGCGTCTCAACGGCCATGCCCGATCGATCCACAGCAACGGTTTCACCACCGGTAGCCGTTAGGCAGCCGGCCAGCTCGTCGCGCGCCGTGGCCCGATGGACGCGGAGCGCGGGCCCGGCGTTGGCGCTCGTGGCGGTCGTCGTCGCCTTTGCGGTGCTGACGGGGGCGCCGGCGCGGTATCTGTCGCCCCTCAACCTGCGAGTCGTCCTGTCGCAGACGGTCATCGTCGCGATGGGCGCCATCGGCATGACGATCATCATGATCAGTGGCGGGATCGATCTCTCGGTCGGTGCCACGATCGCGCTCACGAGCGTCGTCGCCGCCCTCGCGCTGCAAGCGGGGCTCTCGGGGCTGCTCGCCATCCTGCTTGCTTTGGTCATCGGTGGCGCGGTTGGCTTGACGAATGGATTGCTCATCACCCGACTCCGCGTCGTCCCCTTCATCGCGACCCTCGGCATGCTCGGCATGGCGCGCGGCGTCGCGAAATGGCTCGCCCATGAGCAAACCGTAAACTTTCCTCCGACGTGGGTGAACGAGCTGCTTGTAACGTTTCCGCGCCCGCCCTGGCTGGTTGTTGCCAGCGGCGTCTGGCTGACGGGACTCCTCGCTCTCGTCGCTGCACTCGTCCTGCGCCAGACCGTCTTCGGCCGGCACGTCTTCGCCCTGGGCTCGAACGAGGCCGCGGCGCGGGCCTGCGGCATCGCCACCGATCGATTGAAGCTCGTCATCTATGGCAGCGCGGGTGTCATCTTCGGTCTTGCTGGCGTGCTGCAGATGTCTCGCCTCCGACAGGGTGATCCGACGGTCGCCAATGGCGTGGAGCTGGACATCATCGCCGCTGTCGTGATCGGCGGCGGGAGCTTGCTCGGCGGAGAAGGGAGCATCGGCGGCTCCATGGTCGGCGCGTTGATCATGGCCCTGCTCCGCAACGGATGTCAGCAGATGGGATGGCCGAATTACATCCAGGAGATCATCATCGGGATGATCATCGTACTCGCCGTCGCGCTCGACCGCCTGCGCGTGAGCTGGTCCGAATGATCGTCGACGCTCACGTGCACTTCTGGGATCCAGCGGCGTTCCAGTATCCCTGGCTCGATGATCTTCCCACGCTTCAGCGTCCCTTTCTCCCTGGCGAGTTGCCGGTCGAGCAATGCATAGCCATCGAGGCCAACTGTCTCCCGGAGCAGAGCGACCGTGAGGTGCAATGGTTCGAGCATCTCGCCGTCAGCGATCCTCGCATCGCCGGGATCGTTGCCTTTGCGGACCTGACGGAGCCCGCGCTCGACTGCCTAACGAACAGGCCCCTGGTCAAGGGGATTCGGCGCAACATCCAGGGGCAGCCGCGCGGCTTCGCCCTGCAGCGCGCCTTCGTCGACGGCGTTCGCGGGGTGGGCGCGCGCGGCTGGACCTTCGACCTGTGCATCACCCACGGTCAATTGGGTGAAGCGATCGCCCTGGTGGAGCAATGCCCCGACACGCAGTTCGTTCTCGATCACTGCGGGAAGCCGGCGATCCGAAGAGCCGAGCGCGATCCATGGAGGCAGGAGCTCGCTCGACTCGCCGCTCACGAGAACGTCTGCTGCAAGATGTCGGGACTCCTGACGGAGGCCGATGTCGCTCACTGGAGCGCCGATGATCTTCGGCCATACGCCGAGCACACGGTCGAGTGTTTCGGGATCGATCGTGTTCTCTATGGCAGCGATTGGCCGGTACTGACGCTGGCTGGCGACTACGCCAGTTGGTTCGACTTCACTAAACATTTCACCGAGACATGGAGCGATCCTGAACGACGCTCCTATTACGCGGAGAACGCTGCGCGTGTCTATCGGCTTTGAGCGGAAAACAGCACTCGTCACGGGCGCGGGATCCGGGATCGGTCGCGCGATCGCGATTCGCTTCGCGCGCGCTGGCGCGCGAGTAGCCGCGCTCGACGTCGTGGACGCTGCGGCTGGCGAGACGGCGAGCGAGATCGGGAAGGCCGGAGGAGAAGGCATTGCCGTTCGCTGCGACGTCACGAAACAGCGCGACGTCGATGATGCCTTTCGTGGCGTCCGCGACCGGACAGGCTCCATCGACATTCTCGTCAATAGCGCTGGCGTTGCGCATGTCGGCACGGTCGAGCAGACCTCGGAGGAGGACTTCGACCGTGTGTACGCGGTGAACGTCAAGGGTGTCTACAACTGTCTTCGCGCCGGAATCACCGCCATGGTGGGGCAGGAGACAGGAGGCGTCATTCTCAACATTGCCTCCATCGCGTCAACGATCGGCATACCCGACCGATTCGCGTACTCGATGAGCAAGGGAGCAGTGCTGACGATGACCTACTCCGTCGCGCGCGACTACGTGCATCGGCGCATACGCTGCAATTGTGTCTCGCCGGCGCGCATTCACACGCCCTTCGTCGACGGCTTTCTCGCGCGCAGCTATCCGGGCCGCGAGGCGGAGATGTTCGAGGCGCTGTCGAAGACGCAGCCGATCGGCCGTATGGGGAAGCCGGAGGAAGTGGCCGAGCTGGCGCTTTTTCTCTGCTCGGACTCGGCGTCGTTCATCACGGGAAGCAACTATGCGATCGATGGTGGGTTCGTGAGCTTGAAGATGTAGCCGTTCTAGCAGGTGCTGGGTGCTAGGTGCACCTAACACCTCGGATGAGTAGCCTCTAACGTGCAGAACAAGCAATGCGCCTTGCAGGCAAAGCGGCTGTCATCACCGGCGCCAGCACGGGCATCGGACGCGCGAGTGCGCTTCGCTTCGGCGAAGAGGGCGCGCGCCTCGTCCTCGTGGACATAGAGGACTCTGATGTCGCACGCGAGGTGGAGCGGCGAGGTGGGACCGCGCGCTTCATGCACGGAGACGTGAGCGGGCGCGAAGACAACGAACGCGCACTCGCGTTGTGTGTCGAGTCCTACGGCGCATTGGATATTCTCTTCTGCAACGCCGGAGTCACGCTCCCCAAGACATTGCCGGCGAGCGATGACAGAGAGATCGAGCGCCTGCTGGCGGTGAATCTGCTCGGGCCGATATACGCCGCGCGTCGCGCGATCGAGGTGATGCTCGCACAGCCCAAAGGCGGAACGATCCTCTTCACCGCAAGCAAGACGGGACTCGTCGCGCAGACGGATTCGCCGGTCTATTGTGCGTCCAAAGGCGCCATCGTTATGCTGGCGAAGGCCCTCGCGCTCGACTACGCGACGCGTGGCATCCGTGTCAATGCACTGTGCCCAGGCATCATCGACACGCCGATGTTGCGTCGCTTCGTCGACGCGATGCCGGATCCCGCCGCGAGCTGGGCCACCCACTCGGCGGCGCAGCCAATGGGAAGGCTTGGCACCGCCGAGGAGTGCGCCGATGCGGCGCTCTGGCTCGTCTCGGACGAAGCGTCCTTCGTCACCGGCGTCGCATTGCCCGTAGATGGCGGCTTCACGGCAATGTGAATCGGGTTAGTCGAACTTGTAGCGCACGTCGCATCCTTTGAAGGTGGGCCACCCTGTAGTCGAACAGCATGACGCAGATGGACGCGGATGAACGCAGATGCACGCAGATCAAACCAAAGAGCGTTGCGTTCTTTTGATAAGAGCGTTCACGCTTTTGTGTCGTCATCTGCGTCCATCTGCGTTCATCCGCGTCCATCTGCGTCCAGCCGTTCAACTACAGAGTGACCGCTCCCTGATTCGAACAGGAATCCTACGACTAGTCATGAGTCTTCCTCCATGTGGCCACTCGGTAATTGTGATCTGCGTCCGGCCGTTCACAACTACATAGGACTGTCATCGAGACGTCGTCTACGTACCACTAGTCATGAGTCTTTCCTCACGACCGATCACGATCATCGGATGCGACGCGCGCGACATTCGCTTCCCGACGTCGCGCGGGCGCCACGGCTCGGATGCGATGAATCCCGATCCCGATTACTCCGCGGCCTACGTGATTCTCGAGACCGATGATCGAGGTGGGCTAGAGGGACACGGGCTGACTTTCACGATCGGTCGCGGCAACGAATTGTGCGTCGCCGCGATCGAGGCGCTGGCGCCGCTCGTCGTCGGGCTGACGCTCGACGAGATCACCGCCGACATGGCTGGCTTCTGGCGGCGCCTAACGGGCGACTCACAGCTCCGATGGATCGGGCCGGAGAAGGGCGTCATCCACCTCGCCACCGCGGCGCTCGTCAACGCCGTGTGGGATCTCTATGCGAAGCGGGAGGGGAAGCCACTCTGGAAGCTCCTGGCGGACATGACGCCGGAGGCGCTCGTCCGCTGCATCGACTTCCGCTACATCACCGACGCGCTCACGCCAACGGAGGCGCTCGCGATCCTCGAGCGCAATGCGGCGACGCGAGCAGCTCGAGAAGCCGAGATGCTTCGCGACGGCTATCCCGCGTACACGACCTCGGCGGGCTGGCTCGGTTACTCGGACGAGACGATCCGGCGTCTCTGCCGCGAAGGGATCGCGCAGGGATGGTCGCACTTCAAGATCAAGGTTGGTCGCGATCTGCGAGACGACGTGCGACGCGCCGCGATCATCCGCGAAGAGATTGGGCCGCACCGGAAGCTGATGCTGGATGCGAACCAGATCTGGGACGTGAACGAGGCGATCGAGAGCATGCGCTCACTGGCGCGCTTCGATCCGTGGTGGATCGAAGAGCCGACGAGCCCAGATGACGTTCTCGGACATGCCACGATCGCGCGCGCGATCGCCCCAATCGGTGTCGCGACTGGGGAGCATTGTCAGAATCGCGTGCTGTTCAAGCAATTTCTCCAGGCGGAGGCCATTCATTTTTGTCAAATTGACAGCTGCCGCCTCGGGGGCGTGAACGAGGTGCTTGCCGTGCTCCTCATGGCGGCGAAATTCGGTGTTCCCGTCTGTCCGCACGCGGGGGGCGTCGGCCTCTGCGAGTACGTGCAGCATCTGGCCATCTTCGACTACATCGCCGTGAGCGCGTCGCTCGAAAACCGGATTGTCGAATACGTCGATCATCTGCATGAGCATTTCATCAACCCGGTCGTCGTGCGCGGCGGACGCTACATCCCACCGACCGCGCCCGGCTACAGCATAACGATGCGCCCCGGATCGCTCGCCGAGTACGCATTTCCGCAGGGATCCGTGTGGAGCGCTTAGCGTCGAGCGTAGTCGATGGCAGGAGCAGGGTCGCTCCGGGACACTATGGACAATGCTGCCATTCGAGCGAGGATGGTCAGGCGACACAGAGCCAATGGCAGCATTGTGCATGGTGCCCCGGAGGAGTCCCCGTCCGCGATCACATTACCCCACGAGGAACGCCCGTGAGCACGGAACCACGAGACCCGCGTTTAGCGTGGTGGCGCGAAGCGCGCTTCGGGATGTTCATTCATTGGGGCGCGTACGCCGTGCCCGCGGGCACGTACAAGGGAGAGCGCATCCCCGGGCTTGGCGAATGGATCATGAGCAGCGCGAAGATTCCGCTCGCCGAGTACGAGGAGATCGTACGTCGATTCAATCCAGCCCGCTTCGACGCCGACGATTGGGTGCGCGCGGCGAAGAACGCGGGGATGAAGTACATCGTCATCACCGCGAAGCATCACGATGGCTTTGCGCTCTTCGATTCCAAGGTGTCGAGCTATGACATCGTCGATGCGACGCCCTATCATCACGACGTCATTCGGGAGCTCGCGACGGCGGCGCACCGCCATGGGCTGAGGTTCGGCGCCTATTACTCGATCATGGACTGGCACCACCCCGACGCCAAGGCGCCGAATTTCGCTCGGTATGTCGAGCGCTACATGAAGCCGCAGCTCCGGGAGCTAATTACGCAGTATCCGGAGATCGATATACTCTGGTTCGATGGGGAGAAGATCGCCGAGTGGAGCGAGGCGCGTGGGGAAGAGATGTACGAGTTCGTCCGCGCGCTCGAGCCGAGTCTCATCATCAACGATCGAGTCGGCGTCGGCGACTTTCGTACGCCGCAGCAGGAAGTGCCGCCGCAGGGACCTCCCGGAGTGGATTGGGAGACGTGCATGACGATGAACGGCACGTGGGGCTTCAAATCCTACGACGATGACTGGAAGGACACGCGCACACTGCTCCGCACACTCATCGACGCCGCCTCGAAAGGTGGCAACTTTCTGCTGAACGTGGGTCCGACCGGAGAAGGAACCCTTCCCGATCCGATCTCGAGCCGTCTTGCCGAGATGGGAGCCTGGATGCATGTGAATGGTGAAGCGATCTACGGCACGACGGTGAGCCCGTATGGACAGCCGGCGTGGGGACGATATACGGCCAAGGGGAACAGGGTGTATGCGCACGTCTTCGACTGGCCAAAGGATGGCCGACTCGAGGTGGCTGCTGCGCCGACGCGTGCCTATCTGCTCGTCGATAAGCAAAGTCTAAACATGGAGAGAACTGGGACGACCATGACTATCCACGTGCCCGCCGTGCCGCCGAGCACGATCGCATCAGTCGTCGTCCTCGAATTCGCGTAGGGGTCATCAGCGGCCACTCCACCATAGGAAGGCAATGAAGCGTATCACTTTCGTGCTCGCAGTCGCTCTCGTGCCGGCATCGGTCGCCTGCAGCCACTCGAGCGGCGACCGTACGTCGACACTCACCATCGCCGTCATTCCGAAAGGCACGACCCACGAGTTTTGGAGATCCATTCACGCCGGCGCCATACGCGCTCAACGAGAGCTCGCCGCGTCCGGCGATTCGGTGGCCTTGGTCTGGAAGGGCCCGATGCGTGAAGACGACCGCGAGCAACAGGTGCAGGTCGTCGAAGGCTTCGTGAGTGAGGGGGTGAGCGGAATCGTCTTGGCGCCACTCGATAACCGCGGTCTCGTGCGTCCGGTGGAGGAGGCGCGGCACGCTGGCGTACCGACGGTGATCATCGACTCCGGGCTCCAGACGGATTCGATCGTGAGCTTCGTTGCGACCGACAACCGGAAAGGCGGAGCGCTCGCCGCCGATCGCCTCGGCGACCTGCTCGGAGGAAAAGGCAAAGCGTTGCTGCTTCGTTATGCAGAGGGATCGGCGAGCACGGAGGAACGGGAGACGGGTTTTCTCGACGAGCTGCACGCGAAGTATCCGGGGATTCAGCTCGTCTCGGCCGATCAGTACGCGGGGCCGACTCGCGAAACAGCGAAGCGAGCGAGTGAGAATGTGCTCAATCGCTTCGGCGGCGATCTGCAAGGCATCTTCACGGTGAACGAATCGTCGACGATCGGAATGCTGCTCGCGCTCCAGGACATCAACAAGGCGGGGAGCGTCCACTTCATCGGCTTCGACTCGAGTCCAATCCTGCTCACCGCGATGCGGTCGCACCAGCTCGACGGCCTCGTCATCCAGGATCCGATGAAGATGGGATATCTCGGTGTGAAGACGATGGTCGATCACTTGCGCGGAAGGCCCGTGCCGCGCCGAATCGACACCGGGGTCACACTCGTCACCCCCGCGAATATCGACTCGGCGGGGGTGAAAGACCTCGTCACGCCACCGATCGAGAAGTATCTGGCCGGCCGATGACGGTGCTGCGGGTCTCCGGGATCACCAAGCGCTTCGGTGCCACCATCGCGCTCGACGGGGTGGATCTCGAGCTCAGGGCGGGAGAAGTGCACGCGCTGATCGGTGAGAACGGCGCTGGTAAGAGTACGCTCATGAACGTGCTCGCCGGCGCCGTGCAACCGGACAGCGGTGAGATGGAGATGGACGGCGAGCCCTTCGATCCCACATCGCCGCTGTCTGCCCGCCGGCGTGGGATCGCGTTGATCCATCAGGAGCTCTCGCTCTGCCCGCATCTGTCGGTCGCCGAAAACATTCTGCTCGGCAGCGAGCCCTCGCGGCTGGGGCACGTCGATGTCAGCGCGAGCCGACGGCGTGCCGCGGGGTTGCTGGAGGAGTTTGGCCACGCCGAGATTCGAACCGATGCAATCGTCGGCCGACTTTCTCTTGCGGCACGTCAAGTCGTGGAGATTTGTCGTGCCTTGGCCTCGAACGCGCGCATCGTGTTGATGGACGAGCCGACGAGCAGCTTTCAGCGTGAGGACACGGAGCGCGTCTTCGCGCTCGTGCGGCGGCTTGCCGCTCGAGGCATTAGCGTCGTGTACATCAGCCATTTCCTCGAGGAAGTGCGCGAGGTCGCTGATCGCTACACCGTTCTCCGTGATGGCCGAACTGTCGCGAGCGGGAGCATAACGAGCGTCACGAACGAGCAGCTGATTACGCAGATGGTGGGACGTTCGATCTCCGGGCTGTTTCCACGGCGCGTGCGTGCAGGTGGTGAGATCGCGCTCAGCGTTTGCGATCTCACGGCCCCGGGCATCGACGGTGTCAGCTTCGATTTGCGAAGTGGCGAGATTCTGGGAATTGCCGGATTGATTGGCTCCGGGCGCACCGAGCTGATACGAGCGCTGTTCGGACTCGAGGGGACATCGTCGGGCGAGATCGTCGTGCGTGGCCGAGTGGTGCAGATGGGCAAGGGCGGCACGGCTCGGCGTCTCGCCGCCGGCTTCGGCTACTTGAGCGAAGATCGAAAGGGGGAGGGGCTGGCCCTGCCTCTTTCCGTCGCTGACAATCTCACGTTGACGCGACTGTCGGCGTTCGGCAATCGTTGGGGGTGGCTCGATCTGGGACGGCAGCGCGAACGCGCGCGTTCCTGGATCCAGCGCCTTCACATTCGTGTCCGCACGCCACAGCAGCCCGTGCGCACGCTCTCCGGTGGCAATCAACAGAAGGTCGCGTTAGGCAGACTGCTGCATCAGGACGCGACCATTCTTCTCCTCGACGATCCAACGCGCGGGATCGACATCGCGAGCAAGGAACAAGTTTACAATATCATCACAGCGGCCGCCGATGCGGGCAAAGCGGTGCTGATGGTCAGTTCGTACCTGCCCGAGCTCTTTGGACTCTGCGATCGCTTGGCAGTGATGCGGCGCGGCCGCCTCTCCGAGCCGCGACCGATCGATGCATGGACGCCCGAGACCGTCCTGGCGGCGGCCATCGGCGAGGAGCCCCATGCGCTCAATCCATCAGCTTTCTGACGAAATAGGTGATCTCGAGCGCCGTGGTGTGTGCGCGCTCCTTCAGATTTGCGCCCGAGCCGTGACCTCCTTCCACCACTTCATAGAACAGGTACGGATCGCCTAACGCCGCCATCTTCGCGGCAAACTTGCGCGCGTGCTGCGGGCCCACACGGTCATCCTTCGTCGTCGTCCAGATGAGCGGCTCCGGATATGTCACTCCCTCCTTCAGGTTCTGATACGGCGACGTGCGCTCCCAGAACGCGCGCTCGTCCGGATTCGACACGCTGCCGTACTCGCCGACCCATGACGCGCCGGCATCGATCTGCTCGAAGCGGAGCATGTCCAGCAGCGGCACCTGGATATCCACCGCCCGGAAGAGATCCGGATGCTGCGTCATCTCGACGCCCATGAGCAGCCCGCCATTCGAGCCGCCTTCGATGCCGAGACGACGGGAGCTCGTTATGCCGTGCGCGATCAGGTCCTGGGCGACGGCCGCGAAGTCATCGTATATCACCTGACGGTGCGTCTTCAGACCGGCCTCGTGCCACGCCGGACCGAATTCGCCGCCGCCGCGGATGTTGGCAAGCACGAACACCCCGCCCGGCTCGAGCCAGAGCTTGCCATCCATGTCATTGTAGCTCGGCGTCATCGAGATCTCGAAGCCGCCATAGGCGGTGAGGATCGTCGGATTCGCGCCGTCGAGCTTCATCCCCTTTCGGTGAACCACGAAGTACGGGATCTTCGTCTTGTCGCTCGACGTCGCCTCGAATTGCTCCACCGTGTCGCGCGACGCGTCGAACTGAGCGCGACGCGACTTCACGCTCGTGACGGCGCCGGTGCGGGCATTGGCAAGCCACACACTACTCGGCGTCAAAAAGCCTTCGACGCCGACGAACGCGTCGTCACCGCGTTGATTCGTTCCGGCGACGCCCAACGCGAGGTTGTCCGGAAAGGACAGGCGCCGGTATGTCCAGCTGCCATCCGATGTGCGAGTGAACTCGAAGATGCGCCCACGCACGTTCTGGTTCACGGCGACAAAGAGCGCGTCGTGCGTCGCCCTTGCATTCTCCACCGACTCGCGCGGACCGGGCTGATACACGGCGACCGGCGCCAAGCTCTGAGGGTTCTTCGACGCCGCCGCCGCGTCGAACGAGGCGAGCGAGCCGGCGGCGATGTGCGTCGTACCAGCGCTCCACGGCTCCGACAGCCTAACGATTACCTGGCCATCGAGCATGTCAACGAACCGCGCCTTCTCCGGCATGGACAGCTCACTCACCGCAGTGGGCGTGACGACGAACTTCTTCGACTGAAAGAATGTGACGCCTCGGGAGACCAGGGTGATGCGATGGCCGCTGCCGTCGTTCAGCGTCTCCGGATCGGATGGCAGCTCGTCCGTCGACGTGCCGCGGAAGATCTCGACAGCGGCCGACAATGGTTGTCCGCGCACGAGGCGTTTGACGATGTACGGATACCCAGACTTGGTGAGCTCACCCGAATTCCACTCACGCGACACCAGCAGAGTGTCCTCCCCCATCCATGCGAAGCGCTGCTTCCCGTGCGGCAGCAGGAATCCGTCCTTCACGAACGTCCGCGTGAGGAGGTCGAACTCGCGCACCGTGCTCGCATCCTCGCCGCCGTCGGAGAGCGCAATCAAGCAGCGCCGCTCCGCAGGCGCCAAACAGTCCGCGCCCTGCCAGACCCAATTCGCCTTCTCGGCGCGAGCGAGTGAATCGAGATCGAGCACCGTCGTCCAGCGCGGAGACGTGGTGCGATAGCTCGCCAGTGTCGTGCGGCGCCAGATGCCACGCACGTGTGCGCCGTCCTGCCAGAAATTGTACAGCTGGCCACCGAGGAACCGTGCGTACGGAATACGGTCATTCGACTGGGCGATCATGAGGGCGTCGCCGTAGAGTCGCGCGAAGCGCGGATCTTTCTCGAGTACGGCGCTGGTCTTGGCGTTCTCCGAGCGAACCCAGGCCATGGCGCGATCGCCCGTTTGCTCCTCGAGCCAGAGGTACGCATCAGTCGAACGGCTTGCGCTCGACGCTTGTTGCTGTCCTTGTGCGGCGTGCGCGAGGAATAGCCAAGGAATGAGTGAGCAAAGAACTGCGAAGTGGCGACGCGTGATCATCGTGTCTCCTGAGTGGCCGACGTACCTGACCTGCTCGAACGACGACGTGTGCGGAAGGCACTCGGAACGTTCGGACGGGGAACGGCCCCGCACGTCGTCCCCCCCCCGTCATCGGCCGATGAAGAAGTTGGTGAGGACATTGCCGAAGGCGCTGGCGAGCTTGAACTGTCCGATCAGCATATCGAGTTGCGGAAGCCCCGCGAACGCCGAGAAGCGCCGGAAGAGATCCGCCGCCTGAAACGCTTCCCTGATACCCACTACCTCGAAGATGTGCGGCTGCCCCGCGCGATACAGCTCGGCGTCGAGCCGTCGCCAGGGCGCGAAGATCGCCGGCTCCTCGAGCGGCCACACCCCGGCGCGCGCAGCCGGCGATCGCTCACGCTCGAGGATCGCGTTGGTGGCGCGGCGCGCGGCTTCGTTCGCGGCTTCCATGGAAGCGAGATCGGTGTGCGTGCGGACGTAGTCGGCGGCGAAGGTGAGGTTGGAGATGGCGCTCGCCGCCTCGGGGCGACTCGCCCACGAGCCGGACGGATGAATGAGCAGGCCGGACAGGTTCTTTGGCGGCGTGCCTGACGAGTAATCGAGATCGTCGTCGAGATGCCACGAGTGGAGCATGCGGTCGGTGAGCACTTGCTGATCACGCCCCGGTCCATTGAGCCCGGCTTTCAGCTGCTCCCACACCTCCTGCTTCACCTCCTCGGGCGTGCACTCGATGGCCCTTTTCTTGACGAATGAGCCCTGTTTATTCCACTCCGAGATGTCCACGGATATAAGACCGCTCACGTCGCCGCCGCCAAAAGCCCGACTGAAGGGCCCGAGTGAGTCCCGCCAGAACTGGGGCTGCGAGATCGCCGTGATCGCCCACGGCGCATCGGGGAAGAGCAGATGACCGCGAGCCACCGGCACGTCCTCGTAGAGATAAAACTGCATCCCCACCATCCACCTGACGAAGTCCTCGACGTTTACCGAGCGGAGCCGCGCGCATTGTGGATCGAGCGCGCACAGCTCGGCACTCATCATGTGTTGCGCAGCCTCGAGCGGCACGGCGAGCACGAACTGGTCGCCAGGCACGCCGACGGTCGTACCGCTCGCGAATCGTGCCCGGGCGATGCGCTCCCCATCCGGCTCGACGTCCAGGCTGACGCAGGCGTCGCCGGCGTGGAGCCCAACGCCTAACGAACCGAGAAGCTCGATCCATGGGTCGAT
Source organism: Gemmatimonadaceae bacterium (assembly GCA_036557635.1). Classification (GTDB taxonomy): domain Bacteria; phylum Gemmatimonadota; class Gemmatimonadetes; order Gemmatimonadales; family Gemmatimonadaceae; genus AG2. The sequence continues at coordinate 3,935 of DATBHD010000279.1, read as the reverse complement.
CCACATCAGCGTCGTCGGTCCGCCCATCGTCCGGTCGGTCGCGTCGGTGTACAGCGCCAGATCCAGCAGCAGCTGCATCGAGATCACGCCATTGGTGCAGGCGTTGCCGCGCGTCGAATCCATCGCGACGAGCATGCGTGGGATTTCCGTCAGCTGCCGCTGCGACCGTTCCGAATAGCCGGGGCCGCCCAGGAATTCCCACCAGGAGATGCGCTCGTACTGCCCCAACCGCCGCTCGTCGGACGACGAGAGGAAGCGAAGGATCTGCATCCCGAAGAGCGCGAGGTCCGGCCCGTCGAAGCCCATGTCGCGGAACAGCGACGAGAGCGAGTCGATGACGTCGCCGGGGCGGCGGAATCCATCGCGCCGAAAGCGCCCGATGGTGCTATGACTCATCGTCGCGACGGCGGCTTCGGGGGTCTGGCGGAGCTGCTCGGCGACCGTTTCTCCCGACGGCAGCCGGATGCGGCTCATCGTGTCGATGACGTGCCTATAGAAGCGCGGGTAGAATCTGAAGCCATGTTCCCCGGGGAGATCTCGGCGGCCGTCGGTGCCCGTGTCGGGGATCGGCTGTGATCGTGCTTTGCCTCCCCACGCACCGCGCGCTTCGTATACGTGAACGTCGAATCCGCGCTCAGCGAGCTCGTGCGCGGCGGTGAGGCCTCCGACGCCTCCGCCGATGACGTGAACGCGCGTCATTGCTTACGCCGTCGGACGAATCCCAGGGTGAGCACGCCCAGCGCGGCGAGGCCGGCCGCGCCGAACACGATCGACCAGACATTGGTGCTCCCGCGCGCGTTGCCGGTGAAGGCGCTCGCGAGCAGTGCGAGGCCGCCGACCACGCCTAACGCGATCTGCTGTCCGACACGCCGGATCGCCTCCTCGAGTGACGCGCCGCGGATGTTGACCTCGAGCTTGTCACCGGGCCGGGTGCCGACGAGTCGCTCGAGCGCCTCGAGCAGACGCCCCGCGCGAAGCTTGAGCTTCTGTGCTTCGAACATGAGCATCTTTGGATCGGCCTTCGTGACCATTCGCCGCAGCGCCGACTGAGTGATGAACCGACCGGCGACCTCGAAGGGATCGACGTGGGGATCGAGCAGCGCGGCGGCGGATTGCATCTGCGCCAGCGCCTTCACGGTCAACGCCAGCGATGCCGGTATGGGCACGTCATGGCGAAACGCGATGTCGAGCATGTCCTGCAACACGACGCCGAGTGGAATGTCCCTGATCGACGAGCCGCGCACCCGATTCATCAGTTCCCGCATGTCGCTCGAGAACGCTGGCACATCAATGTCGGCGCGGTGCGTCGATTGCGCGAGCGTGAGGATCACGTCGGTGAGGAGGGTCGAGTCCCCGTGCCAGAACGCCATCAGCAGGAGGATGAGCAGCTCGCGCGTCTCGGGGCCGACTTCGCCCACCATCCCCATGTCGAGGAAATACAGTCGCTGCTCGTTCGCCTGCCACATCAGGTTGCCCGGATGTGGATCGGCGTGGAAGAAGCCGTCGATGAGAATCTGCTTATAGAAGAATTCGAGGAACTGCCGCGCGGTCTCCTGTCGCAGCGCCGGTGGGACGTCCTCGAGCGAGCCGCCGGCCACGTCCTGCATAACGAGCAGCCGCGACGTCGTATAGCGTTCGTGAATCGCCGGTACCGCCAACCGCGAGAACCCCGCGACCGATTCGCGCAGTCGCTCCGCGTTCGCCGCTTCGCGCCTGAAGTCGAGCTCCTGCTGGAGCGATGCCGACAGGTGCTCGAAGACGGCCGCCAAGTCGATCCGCCGCTTGACGACTTCGCTCGAGCCCACGGCGCCGATCCCCATTTCGAGCAGCGCGAGGTCTTGCTCGATCACAGCGCGGGCGTCGCGACGCTGCACCTTGACCACGACGCGCTGGTCCGACGCGAGCGTCGCGCGATGCACCTGTCCGATCGTCCCCGCCGCCAACGGAAGTGGATCGATCGTCTCGAACACATCCTCCCACGGGACGCCGAGCTCCTGTTCCATAACGCGAACGACGTCCCCCTCGGAAAGCGGCGCGACGCGGTCGCGGAGCTGCGAGAGCTCTTCGATGAACTCCGGCGGCAGGAGATCCGGACGCGTCGAGAGAATCTGTCCGAGCTTCGCGAACGTCGGGCCGAGCTCCTCGAGCGCGGCGCGCAATCGCTTGGCCTGACCGCGTCTACCGGCCCCCTTCTCGCCATCGCCGTCCGGTTTGGCGAGCAGCTCCCGCACACCATACTTCGCGAGCACGGCGGCGATCTCCGCGCCGCGTGCGATCGGCCCCGGGTACGCCGCACTCAACTCCGCGGTGTAGTACGCCGCGCGCGCGCTGACCGGGCCGTCGCCTGCTCCAGTCTTCACGACGACGACCGTGCAGCGTGCGTTGTGGGTGACGCGGTTCGGCACGTTGCCGAGGAGAAACTCGCGCCGCCCAGCCATCCCCGCGTCACCGACGACCAGGACGTCCGCGTGCGCCTCGGCCGCGGCGCGGACGATCGCCAATGCCGGGTCATCGCCGACGACGACCATACCCCGGGCGCGACTCCCCGCGATCGAACGGGCGTGATCGGCGAGATCGCTGCTCAAGGAATCGAGGTCGCGACGCGAGCCATTGGGCGACACGTCGCCGAGTGGGGTCACCACCTGCACGACGTGCAGCTCGGCGTCAAACGACTTTGCGAAATCCGCCGCCCAGCGCACCGCCTGCTCGGCTGTTTCCGAGCGATCCGTTCCGACCATCACGCGACGCGGTGTTTGGGCTGACGACATACCAGTTGAGATTATCCGGTTCGAGTCGCTCTAAGGTTGTGAACGGCTGGACACAGATGAACGCAAATGGACGCAGATGAACGCAGATACAACAAGAGAGCGCGGCCCCTTTTTCAAAGGGAGCGTCCGCGCTGTATTGCAGTATCAGCGTTCATCTGCGACATCTGCGTACATCTGCGTCCAGCCGTTCACAACCCTAGAATGGCCCATCGTAGGCCAACATGGTTGGGGCGAAGGTACCATGTTGGCTGCCGCGTGTCACGGTTTAGCGAGTGACAGGCCGCGGTTCTTCGTGAGTCTTGGGTGAGATGCGAGAGCGCCACTTCCGAAAAGCAGGTTCTCACTGCTCACCTCTCGCGTCTGGATCTCGGGATGAACGCGTCGAGGTTTTCGGAATAACCCAGCCCGACGTATCTTGGCGCGCGTGAGCGCACCATGGGACGTGGTCATCGTCGGTGGGGGCCCGGGCGGTTCTGGCGCCGCGGCCGCCGCGCTTCGCTGCGATCTCACCGTTGCCCAGGTGGATCGCTACGATTTTCCGCGCCTCAAGCCGTGCGGCGGCGGTGTCACGATCAAGTCGTGCAAGGCGCTTCCGTTCGAGCTCGCCCCGATACTCCGCGGGGAATCGAACGAGATCGAGCTCAACGTCTGGCAAACGCGCCGGAATCGATTCGCGCACCGCTCGCGCGCACTGATGCGGATGGTCGTCAGGCAGGAATTCGACGATTGGCTCGTGAGGCAGAATCTCGAGCGGCGCGGGTTTGAGTTCCTCGGCGGCGACCGCGTCATCGACATCGCGTACGACGGCATCTTCACGGTGCGGACGGAGAAGCGTGTGCTGCATGCCCGCCATCTGGTCGGCGCCGATGGCGCGTACAGTTTCGTCAACAAGCGGTTCGGTGTGACGAAGCCCAAAGGCATGGCGGTCGCGGTCGAAGTGACGCTACCGCGCGGCACGACGACCCTCGATCAGCCAACGCCGCCGTGCTTCGACTTCGGCGCGATCCCGCGCGGCTACGGCTGGGTGTTCCCGAAGGACGACCACTGGAACGTCGGGCTCTACACGCTCGACAAGAGCACGAGTCTCCGTGAGCATTTACTAACCTACATCGCGCGCAAGGGCTTTCGCGGCACGAGCGATCCACTCGCGACCTTCGCGGCGCATCG
>DATBHD010000278.1:0-1949 GCA_036557635.1 Gemmatimonadaceae bacterium | reverse complement strand
CGCGAGCACGCGCCGCTCGTCACCGTGCTGCGCTACGGTCGCAAATCGCGCCAGGTGGAATTGCCTGTGATGGTGTCGGTCGCGTTCACGGAAGTCGGGACGCTCGAACTGTGGTGCGAGTCGCGGTCGACCGATCACCGGTGGCGGCTGCAGTTCCAACTGCGAGGAGCGGCCGACGAGGTTACGTCCGATGACGGCGATGACGCGGAGTCGACAGCTTCGGAGACGCTGTCGGCCCCCGATGCCGTCGTCAGCGACGCTGCGATTGCGGAAGGCGAGCTGGCAATCCGCTCCGTGTTCCAGAGCACGTCGTCCGAGGTCACGGCCGAGACGCTCGTCGCGCATCTCGAGCAGATCCTCGGCTTCGGCAAGACCGCATGGCCGCTCGCGGTCATTCGCCGTTTCGCGGATGTCCTGATCGAGATCGCCGCCCAACGGAGCAAGTCCGCGACGCTCGAGGTGCGATGGTTGAACTTGTTCGGATTCTGTCTGCGGCCAGGATTCGGTGCGGCGAAGGATCCCTGGCGCATCAGCGAAGCGCGCAAGGTTTATGTCGCGGGCCTGGCGTTTCCCGGCGCAGTGCAAAATCGCGTCGAGTGGCTGGTTCTCTGGGATCGTGTGGCTGGCGGATTCTCAGCGGGACAGCAGCGGGAACTGGCGCAGCGCGTCATCGGCAATCTCGGGCTCGGCGGCAAGAAGGCGCCGCGACTGAATCCGCAGGAAGAGCGCGAGAGCTGGCGCCTCGCCGCCAGCCTCGAACGGCTCGATGTCGCGACGCGCATCAAGATCGGTGACGAGCTCGTGCGACGCGTTCGCCGCGCCGCGACCGACGCGAGCCTGCTCTGGGCCATCGGTCGCGTCGGCGCGCGAACGCCGTTCTATGGCCCGCTCAGCAGCGTCGTGCCGCCACAGGACGCCGCAAAGTGGCTCGACGTTCTCGTCGGTGTGAAGATCACGTCGGCCGATTTGATTGCGGCCATCGTGCAAGTCGCCGGCGTCACCGGCGATTCATTGCGCGACCTCGACGGGCAAGAACGGCGGCGCGCCGGTGCCCGACTACGGGACACAGGCGCGGGGGACGAGGCGCTGCGGGCCCTCGAACAGCCGGTCGTGGGATCGGCCGTCGACGCCAATCGCGTGTTCGGCGAGCCTCTTCCTTCCGGTTTGCGTCTCGCCGTCGAATAAGACGTTCTTGCCGCGGCACCAGCCCGAGTATATAAAGCGAATCGGAGATCGATGCGAAACGAATGGGCGGAATTGGCCGCGACGGCGAGCGATACTGACCTACGCGAACGGATCCTCACCGGGTTCAGGTCCGGCAAGCCGTTCACGCCGTACGTGCCGACCCTGCGGTTGCCGGCGACGATCAGTGCCGTGCTTGACTTCGGCTGCGGACTGGGACGCAACTTTCCCTACCTCACAACCATCGCCACGCGCGTCGTCGGGTTTGATCTGCCGGAGATGATCGCGCGCATGCGCGAGATCGCCCCGACGGGAGCGACCGAGCTGTCGAGCGACTGGGATGCCGTGCGCGACATGCCGTTTGACCTGATCTTCGCGTCGCTCGTTCTTCAGCACGTGCCCGAGGACTGGTGCCGGCGCGCCCTGGCGGACTTCGCGCGAATGGCGCCTGCGACGTATCTTCTCGCGCGCGGGGAAGGGGACTTCGGGTTCAACGCGCTCGACCTCGCAGCGCAGTCCGGGGATTTCGATCCCGGCCAGTGCCGTGTCGTTGACCACGATCCGGGCACCCACCAGCTGCGCGTGCTCGAGACGGTGCCGTTCGACAGTGCGTTGGCGGCTGACGATCCGCGCCATTTCGAAGTACTGCTGTACTCGCGTGTATTCAGGAGATGACATCCGGGCGCTGTGCCTCACAGGACACAGCCGGCCGACTGCGTGCATCGATGGGCGCGTGTCGCTCACGGACGAACGCGAATGATCGTCTT
>DATBHD010000277.1:0-18638 GCA_036557635.1 Gemmatimonadaceae bacterium | reverse complement strand
CGCCAAGCCACTGACCGAGCGCTCGTGCGAGATCGACCAGCGCGGTTTTCTCAACGGTCGGCCATGTCTGGTCCTCGCCGTAGTGCGGCTTCCCGAAAACCACTTCCCGGTCCGTCAAGAGGTCGCCGGCGATGGCAAGTTCTGCGATACGTGGCCAGAAGTAGCGAAACTCGCTCTGACCGCCGACAGTCGTCAGGGCCTTCCGAGCGTAGAAGTCGAGCGCCGCTGCCGAGAGCCTTTCTCGCGGAACGGCCAGGAGCGCAGCGAGCTCACGGGAGGTCGTGCAGCACTCGCAGCCCTCGACGTTACGGGGCTGAGGAGAGGTGAACGCCTCGTATTGCTGCGCGATCGCGCGGAGTAGCGGCTCGAATTGCATCGAAGCGTGTAGCTAGCTAACGCTCAAGTTCAGCTGCGGCCGAGTAGGCTTTCACTACTCAACGAAACTGCTTTCCGCGGCCGTCTGCTGCAACGCCTCGTTAGACAGCGGAGCAGACGCGCTCAAAGAGCTTGTCTCCGTATGCCCACACGAGCGTGCCCGTTACCGCGGCGACAAGAGTGAGCACATCGATAACGTACTGGCCTCGTGAAGTCGCCAGTGCGAAACCGCGCTCGGTGTTGCGGTAGAACTTGACGTAGTGCTTCGACAGGCTCCGATACCCGAGATATCCCGCTATTACAGCCGTCAACGCGCCTGACCGCCCAAACCAATCGTGACATCCGTGCGAACGGTCGACGATGAAGAACGCTATGGGAAGCGCGAACGCGGTAACGATCAGCAGAGCGTCCACCGTCAGCGCCGCTAGCGGCGCATCGGCACGCTGCATAGAAGCCTACCTCCTTGGGCCGAGGGATATCGCCTGTCTAACGCCCACGTTCAGCTGCGAGGGAGTCAAATAGAAGCGCACGGCGCAGCCGTGCGCAATCCGAAGCTCCCTCGTCAGCTGCAACGTTCGTTAGGCCGCCGGCGCAGAGGACCCGACGATTGCGCTGCTCAAGGCTTACTGGCGCTCGAATGCCCAGACATTGTCCTGATCGCGGCCGCCGCCCCGAATCTGCTCCGTCGCTCGCAAGTGACGGCCATCGCCAAACAGATCATAGCGCCACGTCATGGCGACCGCGGCCTCTGCGGTGCCGAACCGGTCTTCCGAGACGAGCGCATCACCGTCCCAGTAGCAGCGGGAGGTTTCATGGTCGCTGACCGCCGTGGCGCGTCCGTCGGTGAATCGCTCGAACGTGAACTCCATTGCGTTGTCATCGCTGACGAACCGTGCGGAGCAGCAAAACCGCGGCTCATCGTGGGTGAGTCGGATTCGCGCGGTCACGATTGCGTTGGCGGCCGGCCCGAGGACGCTGGCGCTCCGATTCAGAACGTAGTCGCCGGAGAAATTGGGCTTCATGGCACCTCCTCCGTACAGTCGATAACGCGTGTGGCGGCCTAACGCCAGAGTTCAGCTGCAGCTGCAACGATCGTTATACGGCCGCTCATTGATCTGTGACCGTCGCCGGTTGATTGGGCGATGACGCGAGTGCCGGGCAACATCTGCAACACGCGCCGGCACTGGTGCCCGGAGCGGCGCCCATCGGTCAGACAACGGATTGGGTTGTGATCCGTCCACGTAGTCTCATGAATGGTCCCTTGGCTGGCGTGACCACGGTAAACGCCTCCGCCGCTACAAAGTCAAGCACGTGAACAATCGTGCTTCCGATATGTTCCTGCCAAGAGAGAAGGACGAGGCCATCGCGCAGGGTGATCGCCTCGTACTCGACTGTGTCCGCGAAGCCTCGGTTGTCGCCGGCGACAATTTCCACCGTGAGCTCGCGATCAGAGCGAATGGTGATGCGCGGCGTGAAGGGTAGAAACGAGATCTCGAGAATACCGCCAACGCGAAGGGTCGAGTTAGGTTGCGAGACCATCGTAAGCCGCTCATTGCAGGCCGTCCGCTGCCAGATGCTTGCGATGTGTCGGGGGCCCGTGGCCGCATAACGCCCAAGTTCAGCTGCAAGCGAGTCAAATAAAAGCGCGTGGCGAAGCCACGCGCAATCCGCAGATCGCTTGTCAGCTGCAACGTTCGTTAGACGTCATGGTCGAGATGTCGGGCGCACGGCGACGTATCGAATTTCTGTATCGTCGTAACGACGCTCGTAACGAAATATGCGGGCGGCTGAATCATACCGAATCTCGAGCGTGCTGCCATCGATCCAGCGCGCCGACACCGCCGGTCCACCACCGGCGTCGCTCGCCGCCCTTTCATGGTCAGTATCCGCGACGAAAACGTTCCCCGCGCCGTTAACGTCGCGGACTGTCGGCACGATGGAGACCTGCGTGGAGAAATCTGTCGTGGCGCCGCAGCTACGCTCGAAGATGATCGCATGCCGATGCCCGTCGGGCGACGCAATGTCCTGGAGAATGGAGTTCTCGCATCCGGCGTCGCAGCCCGCTGCGGTGAGCGACGCGACGATGCCGACGACCAGCGTGAGCCGACCATTCATCCGAGCGATCATTGCGTGATGACGTCTAACGCCCCAGCTAAGCTGCGGGCGAGTCAAATTAGAAGCGAGCGTAGCCAGCAATCAATAGATCGCCCGACAGCTTCAGCGTTCGTTATACGGCAGGTCGCGATACTCAATCGAGAATCTCGACCTCGGCGAATTGGTTGGTCCCGCGCTCAAATAGGCGTAGCCGCAGACCTGGGGCGAGGTGATGCGGCGCGTTGGGCATGAGATATCGAACATGCGCGACCGAGGGATTGCCCTGAGCAGCCGGTGGGCTCTCGAAGTTGCACATTAAGCTCCAGCCTTCGTCCTTCTTCGGAACCTCGTCGATTCGCCAAGTCGGATCGGTGGTGCGGACGAACGTCGGCAGGCCGCGGCGCTCTTGCTCAGCCGACCAGCGGATCAACGCGCGATGGGTGACGGTATCTGCCATCGATGCCCGGCTGCCGTATAACGCTTGAGCTAAGCTGCAAAGGAACATATAAGAGTGCGCGGCGCAGCCGCGCACAATCAGTAGCTCCTTTGACAGCTTCAGCGTTCGTTAGGCCGCAGGCGCAACGGAAGCCGCTCGACGGCGGATCGCGCCACCGATCGCGCCAACTGCAGCTGCCACGCCAACGACGAAGATCGCTGTGGCGATCCATCCGGATATGGAGAGCGAGATACTACTTGGCAGTCGGCCAGGGCCGATCATCCACGAAACTGCCCAACCAAGCGATGCGTCGGCGAGCCCACCAAACGCCGCGGCGAGCGCGGCCGCCGCAATCGGCGAAGTCGGCGCGGAACGAGCTGCGAATCGGCCGATGGTGAAGAGGAGGAGGTAAGAGCCGACACTCGCCCAAGCGTATGGAAACCCGAGCTGTCGAGCGGCAAGGGAGGCTGCGGCGTCAAAGGCCACGATGCTTGTCGCACCGATGAGCGCAACCTTGACGGGGAATGTCATCTCTCTCGAACGTGACGTGTGTTGTCGGCCTAACGCCCGAGTTCACCTGCAAGGGAATCACACAAAAGCGCGGGCGAAGCCCGCGCAATCCTCAGCTCCCTTGTCAGGTGCAACGATCGTTAGATAGCTAGCGCGCTGCGCTAAAATCGTCCAATAGTCCGCCGAGCGCGAGAAACTCGTCCTGGCGACCGGCGTCGCCGGCGATCGAGTCTTGGTATGCTTGGACCGAGCGATACTCGCGCTCTGAGCGAATGCGACCGCGGGCACGCACCTTCGCCACGACGGCAAGATCCCGCTCCCACTCTTGGTCCGGGCCAAATCGATTCCGAAGATCGAGTTCAAGGGCGCGCCTTCCTGGCGACGACATGGCGCCCAGCATACCGCGGCACTCGCGAAGAAGTGTTCGCAGGTCGCTTACCCGCGTCGATGTTTCGACGAGTTCGCGGAATCTGGCCCAGGTGGGACTCGGCTCTTCGCGTTCGAACGCCGCGAGCATCGTCAGGGCGCGTTCTCGCAGGATCGCCTTGTCGGCCGACAGGGAGCCTCGATCGGCGCGCTTAGGCATTCTCGAATGACATCGGAGATTGTAGCTATCTAACGCCCGAGTTCAGCTGCAAGCGAGTCAAATAAAAGCGCGTGGCGAAGCCACGCGCAATCATTAGATCGCTTGTCAGCTGCAACGTTCGTTATACGGCCGGCGAGCGGAGTCCGAGGAGCAGGCCTCGAAGCGCCGCGTCGAACGTTGTCCAGCGATCGTAGATCTCATCCATGACAAGAAACGCCCTGCCATCGTCCGCAACGACGAGAAAACCGTGACCGCCGTCAACCTCACCAAGCGGATAGACACTGCGGCCGCGTAGCTCGGTGAAAGACTCTAAATCATCACGCTGCCCGATCGCAAGCGTGGGGTCGAAGCGAATGTCAGCGCGAGCGCGATCGACCCCTCGAGCCGATCGTCCGACATGAAGGCCGCCAAACTCCAGTAGGATATTCTTGGCCACCGCATGGAGAGTGAATCCATCTTCGTCCAGTGCCGACTCCCACCGCGCGACCGTTTCTGCCACGTTGCGGCCAGGTCGCCATCCGGCCTCCCGAAGGAGAGAATCCACCGGCGGATCGAAACGAGCCTCAGTCATCGAGAAGTGGGTGGCCGTATAACGCCCCAGCTAAGCTGCAAGCGAGTCAAATAAAATGCGAGCGCAGCGAGCTTCCAAAGATCGCTTGTCAGCTTCAGCGTTCGTTAGCCAGCTGCCTCGAGGAGTTTTCCTTTGTTGAGCTGATCGATCCAGTACTTCAAGCCGGCGCGCAGATCGCGAACGCTCACATTATAACCGGTGAGCTGAGTGCCACTCCAGTTAACGCCGACCTGGACGCCCTCTCGCTCGAGCTGATCCAAGCGGCGCCAGAACTCGGCAAGCGAGAACTCAGTGATTTGCCACTGGCGATACTTGGGGAGTCGTTTCTGAATGGTCTCGAGCCGCGAACGACTGGACCAAAACGGGACAGTTTCGCCGCCCTGGATTGGGTAGACGAGGAGCTCGCCTGCGTCGGTGAACGAGAAGGCCCGCTCGTCTGTGACGACTTGCTCGCGGAACTTGTCGTATTGTGCACCCGATGTACTCATGAGGATGTAGCTGGCTAACGCTAATTCAACAGCGACATTGAACTGCAAATATGCTCCCAATGCGCATACCATCGCAATCCAAATCTGCAGGGACGCCGCAGCCCCATCGTGGAAAGTGCAAGCGGCACGGTGCGTTACATGCGATCCACCAGTTGAGCAAACGTGCACCAAATCTCCGAGCCATGCTGTTCATCGTGCTGCAACCTATGGAATCACGCCGAGGTCCACTCGAAGAGCCCCCCTTTCCCTCGACCGTCCGAACCTGACCGCGGCGCATAACGGAGCACCAATCATCGCCACTGACGAACGGGCACCCTCTGTTGACGCAGGGAATCGCCGAGCGAACTGCGGACGTCCGGCTCCTCCGGAATCGGACGTCCGCCACCGCTTCTCGCACCTTGCCCGCCCTCGACCCTACGGCTCTGGCTTCTCGGCTGGCGGCTTCACCGACAGCCGCGCCTGCGCCGACTTCTGCAAGCTGTCGTTGAACTGCGCCGCCAACTGTGCGACGTCGATCGGCGTCTCGTCCGTCTTTCCCTCTACCCGCGCGAGACTCTTCTGCGCCTTCGCGTAGGTGCTGTCCGCCGCCAGCGCGGACCGGAAGGCCTCGGCCGCCGAACCGGCGTGTCCTGTCCGCTCGAGCGCCACGCCAAGGTTGTTCGCGAACGCCGGCGCATCGGGACGAAGCTCCACGGCCCGCGCGAGTGGCATCAGCGCTTCGTCATAGCGACCCTCGTCGATCAGCAGGAGCCCGAGGTTGTTCATCGACCAGCTGTCATTCGGATCGATCGACAACGCCAGCCGGTACGACACCTCCGCGGAATCAGGGCGGCCCAGCGCGCTCTCGACTCGCGCCATCATCCGATGGACCTCGGCCGATCCCGAGTCGAGCGCAACCGCCGACTCCACCCGCGCCAGCGCGTCGTCCGGCTTCCCCTGATCGAGCAGCACGCGACCGAGGTTGAGCAGAGTCTTAACGTTCGTGGAATCGAGCGCGAGCGACTGCTCCAGCGCCTCTCTCGCACGATCCAGGTCACCCTGCTTCCACGCCGACAAGCCGAGCATGTAGTAGCCGAAGGGATTGTCGGGGTGAACTTTGACGTAAGCGTCGAACGACTCCACCGCCTCGGCGTACTTCCGCTGCGTGTACGCGGTCTGCGCCGACGCGAACGTCACAACGGGCGTCTCCTTCCGAATCGAGTCGACCTCGCCGGTCGCGGTCTCCGCGGGCGTGACGACGGCAGGCGGCGTCGACAGCGCGGTGGTGTCGACCTTCTTCTTCTCACCTCGTGAAACGCACGCGCTGACGATAACAATGATCGACAAGGCGACGGTCGTCACGATTGCGGGAGTGTGGCCGGAGTGGTCGGTTCGGGAAAATCGATCTGCGCGGTACATGGAATCCTCCTTTGATGTGGTAGTCGGTGACATCGCGGCCCAATGGAAAGGCAAGCGGATGTCCCGACTGGCGGAGGAATCGAAAGCCGTCGTAACTGCAGGTGCTTCAACGATGTGACTTCAGGCGTCACTCGGCGCGTTCGCCCGGTCGTGTTCGCGCGGACACGTGATTCCGGCGGCGGTGTGTCCGGTGGGACACACCACGAGTGATTAGCGGCTGCTGATGCCGTGCCGCCGCATGATCTTGAGAAGGCTGGCGTGATCCGCGAGTCCCAGCTGCTCCGCGGTTCGCGTGATGTGCCACTCGTTTCGCTCGAGCGCGGCGACGATGATCTGACGCTCCGCCTCGGCTTTGCGTTCGACGAAGGTGCGCGCCTCGCCGAGGCGCGCCGCGCGCGGCGAGCCTTCCATGATCTCCGCCGGTACATGCTCGGCGCCGATCCGGTCGCCGTCCGCGGCGATGAGCATCCGCTCAACGACGTTCCGCAGCTCGCGCACGTTGTTCCGCTTCCAGTCGTAGGCCGCGAGCAGCTCCAGTGCCTCGGGCGCGATCGATTTCCGACGGATGCCAAATCGCGCACACGTGGTCGTGATGAGTACGTCGACGAGCTCCGGCAGGTCCGACAATCGTTCGCGCAGCGCCGGCACGTGTAGCACGTGCACCGCCAGACGAAAGAGCAGGTCCTGACGGAAGCGGCCCGCCGCGACGTCTTCCTCGAGATCGCGATGCGTCGCGGCGATGACGCGTGCGGGGACGGGAACCGGTTGCATCGAGCCGACGCGCACGACCTTTCCCTCCTCGAGCACGCGGAGCAGCTTGGCCTGCGCCGCGGCGGGAAGCTCGCCGATCTCGTCGAGGAAGATCGTGCCTTTACCAGCCGACTCGAAGGCGCCTTTGCGCGTGGCGTTCGCGCCGGTGAACGCGCCCCGCTCGTGGCCGAACAACTCGCTCTCGATGAGACTCTCGGCCAGCGCTCCGCAATTGACGGCGACGAATGGCTCACGCTCGCGACCACTCAGGCGGTGCACATCGCGAGCGACGAGCTCCTTGCCCGAACCGCTCTCGCCGACGATGAGCACTGTGCTCGGGATCGGCGCAACACGCGCGATCGCGTCCTTGAGCTTCTTCATCGCCGGGCTCGTGCCGCGGAGCGCGGTGTCCTCGGCTGCATAACGACGCAGCTCCACGACCTCGTTGACGAGGAGCCGATGCTCGACCGCGTTCGCGACTTCGCGCGCGACGCGCTCGACCGGATCCGACTTGTCGACGAACGAGTATGCGCCGAGCTTGATCGCCTGCGCGCAGCGGTCGAAATCACCGGTGCCGGTGTAGACGACGACCGGCGTCTCCAGCTTGCGCTCGCGCATTGCGCGCAACACGGCGAAGCCGTCCCTGCCCGGCATCTCGAGGTCGAGCACGACGCAATCGACGACGTCTCGACTCAACGTCGCGAGCGCCTCGTCGCCGTCGAAGGCGACGAGGGTGTCGAAGCCACCGATCCGTTTGAGATCGTACGCGTACTGCTCGGCCATGGGCCGCACGTCGTCGACGATGAGAACGGTCGTCATGCGGGGGAATTCGAGGCTGGAGGCAAATCGATCACGAACGTCGTCCCACGTCCCGGGGCGCTCTCGACGCGCAGGTCGGCCTGGAGGTCCGCGGCGAGACGACGGACGACGGATAGCCCGAGGCCCGTGCCGCCGGCCTTGGTCGTGTGAAAGTCGTCGAACGCACGCGCCAACTCCTCGTCGGACATGCCTCGGCCGGTGTCGGCGACGATCAGCCGCACGCCGCCCGCGGGTGGGAGCTTCATCTCGAGCGTGACTTCGCCGCCGGACGGCGGCAGGCTCTCGATCGCGTTCCGAAGCAGGTTGTCGAGAATGCGACGAAGCACCACGGGATCGCCTAACGCGGTCGCCGGTGCGCCGGCGATCCGCGTCTGGACGACGACGCCGTCAGAGCTCGCCGAGCGCGCGGCTTCGCGCGCGACAGCGCTCGCGTCGAAGGCGCGGCGATCGATGCGCGGCGTTAGGCGCGCATAGTTGCGCGCGAGCGTGTCGAGATAGACGATGCTCGACTCGAGCGTCGCGCGACGCTCGGCGAACACCGCCGCGAGCCGTTCGGGGTCGCGCTCCTGCACTTCCGCGAGATGCTGCACGACGTTTCGGATCGGGATGAGCCCGTTCTTGACGTCGTGATTGACCTGTCGCGCCATGTCGCCTCGCGTCGCCCGCCGCTCGGCGTCGAGCAACTGCGCGGCGCTCGCACGCAGCCGCCGGCCCATCGCACCGAAGCGGCGGGCGAGCGTTCCGATCTCGTCGTCGCGGCCGGTGGCGATCTCCAGATCCGGACCCTCGAGCGAGATCGACGATGTCGCGCGTGCCAGCGCGGCGAGCGGCTTGCTGAGCCCCGCCGACAGCCAGAACGCGAGGGCCAGGCCGGCGAGTGCGGCCGCGGCCAGAGCGACGGCGAACCATCTATTGATATCACGCCGCAGCGCCTCGAGCTCGCCGCTCGTGTGCGTGACGACGAGGCGCGCCGGCTCCACCTGCAGCGAGTCGCCGAGCGAACCGATGTACGCGAGCTGCTCGGCCGCCGACACCAGTGACGTATCGGGCGCCGGTGTGCTGTCGGACGAGACCATGCCGTCCGGCGTGGCCAGCGATACGGTCACCTCGCTGTCGCGCGCGAACCGATTGAGGAAACCCTGATCGATCGTGATGCCGCCGACGAGTGTGAGTGCACGCGAGCCGATGCGCGTCGAGTCGACGCGCGCCAGCACGAGCATCGGCCCCTCCGGCGCGCGAACCCTAACGACGGTCGGGCGGTCCGCGGCGCTCGCGAGCAGCAACGGAAGTCGCGGCTCGAGGCGATCGTACTCGTTGCGGAAATGGCCGGAGCTGAGGATTCGTCCGGCTTCATCCTGGAGCTGGAGCATCGAGAGCCCGCTCACGCGCATGGCGCCCCCGGCCCAGTCGAGCAGAAACGCACGCTCCGCCGGCGCGCCTTGCACCGCGAGTCGAAAGCGGTTGTCGTCGGCGAGGGAGGCCACGAGCGAGTGAAGGCGCGCCGAGACGTCCGCGTTCTCGCGCGCGAGATCCTGCATGGCGACTCGGGCGAGTGCCTCGACGCGGCGTTCGTGCTGCGCCGTTACGCGCGTGGTGACTTGCTGTCGAATGCCGACGGCAAGCACGAGCAGCGAAAGAAGTGTCGCGGCAGCAAAGGCGAGGAGAACCCTGGTGCGAAAACTCACGGCCGGCTGCTCGCGTGCGAGAAATGGAGCGTGCCGCGCCAGTCGACGGTGGCCGAGACGCGGTCGCGCCTAACGATTGCACTCTCGCGAGTGTCGATGAGCGGAAGGAGCCTCGCGTCCGCGCCGCCGCTCACAAGCCAGGGAGCCGCCGCCCGGAGATCGCCGACGTTGACGCACGGCGACAGGGAGACGCGCGGCAGGTCGAGCACGTAAGCGAGGTCGCCGCCGTCACGAAGCGCGCGCGCGAAGTCGTCGGCCGAGAGCCCCGCCGCTACGCTGCGCGGGTCGAGGGCGACGAGCCGCTCGGCGAGTGCGCGCGCGACGCTGTCGTCGCGGCGGAAGACGACGCGGTTCGAGCGGCCATCGGCGGTGGGCGTCGCGGGGAGCGAATCGGGAGAAGCACTGCATGCATCCCACCAGTATGGTGGTTGTGCAGCGCGGGCTTCCACGTGCACGGCGTCGCGCGCGAGCGACACTCGCAGCGCAGCGGAGTCGGAATCCGGCTGGAGCAGCGCCGGCGCTTCGCGTGGCACGGCGAGCGCGTAGCTGCGCGTCCACGGAAGGGGAACGGCGACGAGATTCGCGCGCGCGATGGCGTAACTGACGGCGACGGGATCGTCGGTGACGAGCACGTCGCTGCCGGCGTCGATGGCGTCGCGCGGATCACCGCTCGGCACGCGCCGACTAACAAGGTACGGATCGAACGCTGGCGCAACCGGCGTCAGCATGAATCCTCCTGGCGGAAGGTCGGCCGATCGTTCGGCGATGCGGTACGGGCCCGATCCTTCCGGCCATCCGGCAATCGATTGCGGTTCGTAGATCGCGAGCGTGCGGTCGGCCAGCACCAGCCATGCGGTGTCGGGCAGCGAGACGATCAGCGTGTGGTCGTCGACGATCGTGGTGCCGCCTGCGATCTCCCGCGCGAGGCGGGCGGAAGACATCGACCGTGCGCCCGTTTCGCGCCAGGCCGCGAGGACGTCGCCCGCCGTCACCGGTTTGCCGCTCCAGAACCGCGCGCCCTTGCGAAGCGAGACGGTGATGCGCGTCCTCGTTAGGTCGAGCGTCCAGGACGCGGCAAGCGCGGGGCGCGCGCGACCGTCGCAGTCCACGTCGATCAGCGTCTCGTAGGTCTGAGCGAAAGCGAGTCGTTCGGCGGCGTTTGTCGGCTCGGGCACATGCGCCCAGTCGACCGGTGCCAACACGGCGACCGAGAGTGTGTCGCCGCCGTTGCGTGGAGCGGCGCCGATGACGCACGACGCCACCGGCGCCACAGTCGCATTGGGGTGCGCGCTCGTCGCGCACGCCAAGAGACTGAAGGCAAAAACGCCTAGCGACGCCGCGTTGCGCAGCGGTGACATCGTAAATGATGGGCGTTGTCGAATCGTCCGTTGCGTCGACATCCGAGATATGTGATACACCGAACGCCGAGCCGGGATCTCGTCGCTCAGGTGAGGCAACGCGGCCGCTGAAGTCCTGTCGTCACGGTGATTTGCGCGGACACGTCAAGAGCGCGGGGGGATTGTCCGGGCGTGTAGTCGGCGGCTTCGAGGCATCGTAGACCACCACGGCGAACGAGCGGCGCGGTCCCGGGCCGGTTGCGACGAGTCTCATGGTATCCCCCGCTGCCACTATCGCCGTCTCTCCCTTCGTCATCGGGTACGTTCGTGTCGGCGTCTCGAGACACTGCTCGCCATCCACGACATAAAACGCTTCGACGCCTGAATGCACATGGACTCGCGACGTCAGCCCCGCGGGGATGTAGGCGGAGATCACGAGCATCGCGTACCGATCTGCTGGCGGCAAGGGCAGCAACCGGACGGCAGCCACATGAGTGCCGCCATGGTGCACGTCGGCACGCGATTCCAAGGTCATGAGCCACCAGGCACCGTCCGCGGCGAATGCGACGCTGGTCGCGCCGACCGCTGCCTGTGCGGCGCTCGCCGACGTGAACCGATCGATGTGCCAGAAGAGGTCCTGCGCCAGCCCAGCGGGAAGGAGTTTCGTTTCGACGAGACTGCAACCGATTCCGCCTCGCCGCTCTGGCGAGTCCGCGACGCACATCGGTTCCAGCTGCCCGAGTGCGCGACTGGCCAAACCCGAGAGGAGCACGATCGGGACTGCGATGCCGATTAGAGCGACGTGTCGCATGAGTTCTCCTTTGAAGACGACAGCGGTGCCGAAGTTCAGCTGCGCGCGGATCAAACGAGAGAGACAGTGGAGCCGACACAATCCGAACCCGCTGATCTACTGCAACGGCCGTTAGGCGGCCGCACGGCGGACATGTGTGGAACGCTCACACGACCTTGATGACCACTTTTCCCGTCGCCCGCCCCGACTCGGAGTAGGCGAGTGCATCACGCACGTCGTCGAGCCGAAAGACCTTATCCACCAAGGGAGTGATGGCGCCGCTCTCCACCAACCCCGCGATCTCTCTCAGCTGTTCTCCATCGGCATGCACGAAAAAGTACTCATAGCGGGCGTTGTGCTTCCGCGCCGCGGCCAGGACCTTTCGGGACAGCACCCTGATCGCGAGGACGATGATTGGGTTGAGCCCCCAGCTTCGTGCAAACGCGGGGGAGGGCATGCTGCTGTTGATGCTGACCACCACACCGCCAGGCTTCACGCACTCGAAGCACCTCACCAGTGTGTCACCACCCGCGCTGTCCAGCACCACGTCACAATCCTTGGCCACGTCCTCGAAGCGTTCGCTTCGATAGTCAATGGCGACGTTCGCGCCAAGACGCTTCACCAGTTCCACATTGCGTTTTCCCACGGTGGTAAGAACCGTCGCGCCCAGATGATGGGCCAACTGGATCGCCACGCTTCCAACGCCACCGCTGCCCGCGTGAATCAATACGCGTTGGTCGGCGCCAAGCCGTCCGATCTCCACCAACGCCTGCCACGCCGTCAGCGCAACCAACGGAAGCGAGGCTGCTTCTTCAAATGTCACGTTGATGGGTTTGAGGGCGGCGGCGCCATCGCGCACCACCGCAAATTCCGCGAACGTTCCGATTCGGTTCTTGTCCACGCGCGCATAGACCGCATCGCCTTTCTTGAAGCGCGTGACCCGTGAGCCGACGTCGACGACCACGCCCGAGAGGTCATTGCCCAGCACCAGCGGAAAGCGGTATTTCAAGAGCGGCTTCAGCTTTCCTTCACGCGTCTTGATGTCCACTGGATTCACGCTTGCGGCGTGCACTCGAACCAGCAGGTCCGCGGCGCCCAAGGTTGGGATATCAATATCGGCCACGCTGACGGCATCATTGCTTCCGTAGCGGTCAATGAGTGCTGCCTTCATGGGACTCCTCGAGGCCACGCAATCCGCGCATGAGCATTCTTTCACTCGATCCAGAAGCTGTGCGACGTGACGCCAAGCCGCTCACTAATGTTAACCCGCAAACCCAATTCACCATGGCGCTCGTCCATCATTTCGCAGCTCCATTCGCGCTCGCCGTGGTCGCCGCGAGCTGCGCCCGCACGAGCAGCAGCACCATCGCCCCGGCGGGGAGCGAGCGGCGCGTCGTCAGCGACGCCACGCGCCAGCGCATCGACTCGACGCTCCGCTCCTTCGTCGAATCGGGCAAGGTCGCCGGCATCTCCGCGCTCGTCTGGGAGAAGGGTTCGGAGGCGTACTTCGGCGCCTTCGGCTACGCCGACCGCGAGACGCGGCGGCCGATGACGCGCGACGCCATCGTGCAGATCTACTCGATGACGAAGCCGACCGTCGGCGTCGCGCTGATGCAGCTCTACGAAGCCGGCAAGTTCCAGCTCGACGACCCCGTCGCGCGCTACATCCCCGAGCTCGCGCGGGTGCGCGTCTGGGGGGGCGTCGATTCGTTAGGCGCGCCCGTCCTCGAGGCGCCGCACCGCGCGATGACGATTCGCGACCTCACGCGCCACACGGCCGGCTTCGCGACCTCGCCCGACAATCCCGGCGTCGGACCGCTGCTCGGCGCCGCCGATCCCGGCAATCGCCAGAACACGCTGACGCAGCTCGCCGCGAAACTCGGCGGCGTGCCGCTCTGGTTTCATCCCGGGGAGAAGTGGGAGTACGGCCCCTCCGTCGACATCCAGGCCCTCCTCGTCGAGCGGCTCTCCGGCCAGCCGTTCGAGCAGTACCTGAGACAGCACGTGCTCGATCCGCTGCGCATGCGCGACACGCGGTACGTCGTCCCCGCGGCCGACCTCCCGCGCTTCGCCGCGATGTACGAGCATGGCGACTCGGGCCGCCTAACGCGTGTGCCCGACGAGCAGGCGCACGCGTTCAACCTGCGCCCCTGGCCGCTCACCCCCGGGACCTACGGCCTAACGAGCACGATCGACGACTACATGCGCTTCGCGCGCATGCTCCTCGCCGGCGGCACGCTCGATGGCGCGCGCATACTCGAGCCCGAAACGGTGCGCCTGATGGCGACGAGCCATCTCTCCGACAGCGTGACGTCGCGATCGTGGCTGCCGAGCAAGGGTCAGGTGGGCTTCGGCATCGACTTCGCCGTGCGCGTGCGGCCACCCGCGTCGCCCGAGGAAAACAACGGCACGGTCGGCGAGTTCTTCTGGGACGGCGCGGCGACGACGCTCTTCTGGGTCGATCCCGCGAACGACCTCGCGGCGGTGCTCTTCGTGCAGCTCATGCCCTTCGACGGAATCCGACTCCACAAGAGCTTCCGCGACGCGGTGTACGGCGCTGTGCGCTAGGCGGGACGCGCGATGCGGGATGCGGGATGCGGGATGCGTTGCGAACAGGCTCTGCGCGCTATCCTGAACGCGCCCCACGTCCCGCACCCCGCGTTGCTAACGCGGAACCACCGGCAGCATCTCGGGCGACGGATACGACGCGTCGTCGTCGGCAACCGCAGCAATGGGCGCCTGCGTGCGCCGCACCAACCACTCGGCGAGAATGATGTTCGGCACCCAGCATAGCCACGAAATCACACGATAAGCGTTTGCGAATGGGACGCCGAGCGCGAGGCCGAGCGGGAGATAGATCCGCAAGGTCACTGCAGCGAGTGTCAGCGAGTAGCTACGGATCATCCAGCGCCGATGTCGCGCCTCCTCTTGGGAACGAATCGCGATGTAGGCACGGGCGGTGGTGAAAAGCCAGAGGAGCGCGAGCAGCCCGAAGCCGAGGTGCGTCGTCCATCCTTGTTCAGAGACGACCGACATTCGTAATGCGCCCAGGCCGCCAATGAGGACAGCGACCACATAGGTGCGACCCATCCAGCGGTGGAGCCCGATGACACGGGAGCGAAGGCGAGCATTCATTTGCCAGGCGCCCACCGCTAGCGCTACGAGGCCGCCGCCGAGGTGCGCCGTGACCGCGAGGGGCATGGTCGCGCGGCGCGCACTGACGAGACGCGGCCCAAACCCGGGCAGCAGCAAGACGGCCGCCGCATAGGCGGCGACGAGAGTGGCAAGGACGGTCATGACTACCCAGAGAGCACGCTTCATGAGTTTCCTCGGAGCAGTTACCGCGTCGCGCCACGACATGATGTGTCGTCGCCTAACGAGCTAAGCGGGGAACGAGTCAAATAGAACGCGCCGCGGAGCCAGCGCGACCCTCCGATCGATCGCTACCTCAACATTCGTTAGATGGCGGCGCCGCGATCCAACCCAACGCAACGGCAGCACATCAGCACCTGGTAGTTCGATGCAATCGTTAGGCGCGGCCAGGAAGTTGGCCACTCGTGCTTCGCGGACTCTGATCAGCGGTCGTCTCGAAGATGAACTGGTACTCGTGGGCGGTCGCCAGCAGCGGACAGTGCAGCTCGCGCATGCTCGGCGCGGCGCGCTGAATGAGCTTCTGGAACTTTACGACGACCAGCAGACCAGCGACGTACGCGGCGTCCTCGAATGCGCGGTCTGTGAGGTCCGCATGCGCGTAAACGGCCTGCAGCGGCTCAAGACCACGAATCGTTAGGTCGTCGTAGGGTTCCGACCGCCACTCCGGGAGCCACTCGTGGTACGCCGTGCCGCCGTAGTACTCATAGGCAAAGAGGTCGAAGAACCAACGGTCGGGGTTGATGTCAAACCCGTTCATTTCCGCGTACGCCGCGCCGACGCGATAGCGCGCCTCCTCACGCCGGAAGAAGCGGTCGCAATGGGCGGCGACTGCCACTGGCGGGTTCGCGATAGCGAGGTCGAGAGCCACGTGGAATGGCGACGGCGGGAGCGTCGCCAGACTCGCGGCGACCGCGCGCTCGCACTGGGCGAGGTCCCCAGCGCGGAGGGCCGGCTCAAGCTGCTCTTGCAGGGCGAAGAAGAGGTTGCTCACGTCGGGTCAGGTGGGCAAAGGAAGCGTTAGAGGCTCCGTCGACTCAGCTCGTTCACCGCGTGATCCGCCGCGCGCGCCGTGAGCGCCATGTAAGTGAGCGACGGGTTCTGGCACGCCATCGACGCCATGCGCGGTGAGCTCTTGGCGGCCCGGCCCCCCGAGATTCCTGATGCGACGACGATGGCGTCGTACGTTGGCACACTCACTACACCCTCTCGCGTCGCGGTGATCGGTCACGAGATATCGCCGCTATCCAGTGCTGGGCCGTGCACGTCGCCAATTGCGTACAAAGGCAACCATGGCGGTGAAGAAGCCGCCCAGCAAGAGAAAGAAGAGAAGTTCGTAAACTCGTCCGACGGTCCGCCAATGCGCTGCTTCTCGGTAATTCGAGATGGCGAACGACCCAGCCATGGCCGCTCCGGTCAACGCGTATAGCGCGCCGACCAAGGCCAGCGCCGCAAGCCCGAGATAAGTCCAGCCACGGCGAGAGAGCCCCGGATACGTTTTGAGAGGTGTCGTCATGAGAACGTTTGATGCCGTCACAGCCAATTCGGCAGCGACATTATACAGGGTCTACGCTGTCTAATCTTTAGCATATGCTGTACAACGTGCAACCGCCCAGCGCGCGCGGACTACAAGCCTCCAACGGCAACCAACTTAGCCACCGACCCACGCCCGCGCCTCGCAACCTAGTCACAAGGCCTCGCAGCCTAACGTTCGCGCCGCGCCGGCGGAACGCCGAGGCGCACGGTCAGCCTCCTCGTACACGCAGCGCCTTGCCGCGGACGTGATAACACCTCGCGAGTTCCGCCGCACCCCAGCCGGATCCGGCCCAGGTCGCGCGCCGCGCCAAAGGCGACGCGCCTAACGAGGCACGAGCGGCAGCACCACATGCGACGGATGCGCCGCGTCGTGCAGCAGCCGCTGGTGCGCGACGACGAAAGTGCTGTCGCGCTCGTTGTTTCCCCCCGTGTTGAGATTCCGGTCGTACTTCGGAAAGAGCGACGACGACAACGTGACGCGGATCCGGTGGCCCGGCTCGAAGACGCGCGACGTGAACCAGAGGTCGATGTCGTACCGCTCCACGCTCCCCGGCGTCAACAACACCTCCTTGTCGAACCCTTGCCGAAAGCGCGCGCGCGCGACGCCATCCTGCACGCGCTCGGCGTGACCGTCTGGAAAGACGTCGAGCAGCATGACGTTCCAGTCGGCGTCCTTCGCGTCCGTCGCCGCCCAGAGCGTGGCGAACATCGGACCGGTGACCTCCACCGGCTTCGCGAGCGGCGTGGAGGTGAAGACCAGCACGTCTCGCCGCGTGGCGTTGAGCAAAGTAAAATCTTCGTTGAGCGACGTCTCGAGCTCGCGCGAGTCGATCGGGTAGGGGGTGGGATTCGCCGGATCGTAGGTGAACGTGTCGGCGGGCGCGCCGGATGGCGGAATCGTGTCGAGCATACCGTCGCCGCCGCTCGTGTTGGCTTTGCCACCTGACGATGATAGGTACCATTTCGTCGATAGTGCGCGCGCGAGCGGCCACGCCGCCTCCTTGCGCCACGCGTTGTCGCCGAAAACGAAGATGTCGAACGGTGGCTCCCTGTCGACGCCGTTGTCCTTGCCGAGGAGGTAGTGGTCGAACCAGCGCAGCTGGAGGCGGCGCGTCTCGACGCGTGAGCGCGGCCCGAAATCGCCGGCGACGTAGTCCACACCTTTGTGCGCGCCCGGCCCCATCACCACGCGAATGAAAGGGTGGCCGGGGACCTTCGCGAGCGCGTTGGTATAATCGATCGGCCCGCGCGAATCGTCGTACCAGCCGGAGATCTGGAGCACCGGCGCGCGCACCTTGGCGATGTTGGTCGTGACCGCGTGCGCGCGCCAATACTGGTCGAGGATGGGGTGCGCGAGCCAGCGGTCCCACAGCGGCACGCGACCGCAGCCGAGTCGCTGCGGCAGATCGATGAGCGGCAGGTGCGTGAGCTCCGTGCCGATGTCCAGCTCCGCCGTATTCTCGAGCGTGCGCGCGCGCATGAGGCACGCCCAATCGACATTGATGGGCGAGAGCACCATGTCTTCGTAAGGCGCGATGCGCCACGGGTCGGCGCTGGCCGCCGAGGGCGCGATGGCCGCGAGATGCGGCGGCGCGCTCACGGCGGCGTACCAGGCGAGACGGCCTTCGTCCGAGTGACCGATCAGTCCGACCTTGCCGTTCGCGGCGGGAAGCTTCGCCGCCCACTCCACGGCGTCGTAGCCGTCGCGAACATCGGTGTCGTAGTCGCCGAAGTCATTCCCATCGGAGATGTCACGACCACGCACGTGCTGCGCGACGAAGATGTAACCGCGCGACGCCCAGTATCGGCCTGCGGGGTGCAAGATTCGGGTGTATGGCGTGCGCTGCAGAACGACGCCGAACGGCCCGTTGCCGACAGGCCGCGCGACATAGCTCACCAGACGCGCGCCGTCGCGTGTCGTCATGAAGACGGCGGTGTCTTCGGTGACGGCGTACTGCGAGTCTGACACAGCGCCTGCCCACAGTGGATAATTCTGCTCCGGTACGAACGCGGTGGCGCGACGCACGAGTCTGATGCGACGTCCCGCGGGTTTGCCGTTGTCGAGCATCAATCCGGAGAGCGTGTCGTGCTGCCACGCGGCGCTCAGCGTGTG
>DATBHD010000276.1:0-5231 GCA_036557635.1 Gemmatimonadaceae bacterium | reverse complement strand
CACCATCTCGAAATCATGGACGAGCGACCGCACGCAGGAGACGCCGTGCAGCCATTCCTCCACCGGGAGCGGCACGCCGACGGTGTCGCGCGCATAGGAGATCAGCTCGTCGCGAGCGGCGTCGGCCTGCGCGAGCGACGTTTCGTCGTCGAAGTCGAAGCGGGGAAGGACGAGCATGTCGCCCCCCATCCACGCCTTCACGGCATCCGACAGGATCGAGAGTTTCTGCTCGGCGCCGGGGGCGGCGTCGGCTTTCGCGAGTTGGTCGTCAGTCGCCTTGCCGAGGGTCGTTGCGCGCGCGATGAGCGCATCCGCTTGCGTGGTGAGCGCGCTCACCTGGTCCGCGCCGTTGCCGTTCGCGGAGCATGGCATGGCGTAGCCGAAGCCGGCGTTGGCGACGTCGATGAGTGCGCCGCGGAGCGCGTTGACGTTGGCGACGGTCGCGTTGGCGCGCGCGTTGTCTGCTTTGGTCTCGAGCGCGCCAAACAGCGCGCGGATCGCCGTTAGGCGAGTCCCGACTCTGGTGCGGAGCTCGGTGACGTCGATCGAGCCGGGATTGCCCTCGGGTGCCGGCGCATCCTTCGACGCGCTGCGGAAGTGGCGTGCATCGAGTGAGCGGGCCCTGCCCAACAAGCGGCGCAGCCGGTCGGCGAGGGGAAGTATCTCGGCGAAGGAGCGCGCCGCGGCGTCTCCTCCCGCGTCGGCGAACGCGATGCGCACGACGACGTTGTCGGCGACGGCGTTGTCGCGCGCGAAGGCGTATCGCACTCGCGTCTCCAGCTCGGCGGCGCCGCTCGGCTCGACCTGGCTCCGCACGGTGTACACGAAGTCGATCGGCTGCAGCTCGAGATCGGCGAGCGACACGGTTGCCGCGACCGGATTGCCACCGACGACGAGAACGCTGCCATCCGGCGCGAGGGCGGACGCGGTGCACTCGATCTCGTCAGGCGCGCCAAGGAGATCGCCGAGCCAGGCGTTGAGTCCCGGCTCGAGCTTGGCGCGCTCGCCGACGGGTACGCCAGGCCACGGATTGTTCACCGCGCCCGCCTCGAAGTGAACGGCGAGGCGCTGAGTGAACGCGATGCCGGTGCCGCGCGGCGTCGCGAGGACCTCCACGTCCGGCGGCAGGGTGCCGTTGCCCGCGGACTGTAACACACCCGCCGCGCGATCGAAGTTACCGAGGGCGAGCTGATACGCCGACTCGGCGGTGAGAACGTCGCGGAGCGCGTCGAGCGTATTCGCGATCGCGGCCTTTTCCGTCGTGATCGCGTCCCGCTGCTCCTGACTCAGCGTCGAGAGCTCGGCGATGCCGTATGGGAACGCCGCCGTCGTGCGCGCGAGCGTCAATCCATTTACAACTTCATGATCCTCGGTGATCTGCGACGCGCCATTGGACGCGTCCGTCGCTTGCGGTACGCGCGTGCGAACGATGGGGAACGCCGTGCGGAAGAGTGGCTTGAGCTGATCGAGGATGACCGGGTTCACGGGTCGCGTCGTCCAGTCGTGCAAGCCGCGTTCGAACTGGACGCCGAGGAGTACCTCGAGCGATTGACCATTCCGAATGCCCTCGAGCAGATACGAGGCGCGTTGCACGCGCCCCGACGAGAGATTCACCGCCAGTGCCTCCGGGTCGTTAGGCGAGGCGTGGGTGAGATAGCCGTTGCGAAGCAGGGCGGCGGCAGTCGCGTGATTGAGCGACGGCGCGTGCACATACCCACCGTTGGCCGCGTCGGTGTAGAGATTTTCGGTACCGGTGCGGAGCTTTTCGGGAATGGCGCGCTCGGCAATCTGCTGGCGACGGCCGGGATCCGGCCGCACGTGCTCGAGATAGCCGTAGCTACCGAGGTAGACCCCGGTGCGGCGCTGCGCGACGGGCTGGTCGAGCCGGCGTTGCCTGGACAGGCGGCGAGCGAAGAGCGACGTCTCCCACGCGTCGAGCCGATAGCTCAACGTATCGATGTGCTCGACGAGCGCTCGCTCGAGGCGCGCCGTCGTCATGCAGCGCAGCACGCCGATCGCGGCGCGCTGTTCCTGCACCGATTGTCCGGCGTCACCGGCGACCTGCGGCGCATTGACTACCTGGAGCAGGGACTGGTTGGATGCATCGCCCGCTACAATGCGATTCGCTGGCGCCTGGAACACTTCCCAGATCGACGGCGACGGCTGCGCGCCGACGTTCAGGAACTTCCGCGAGCGCACCAGCTCGTCGCTGCTCACGTCGCGTGCGACGAGCCAGCCGCGGATGCCGCGCGCCGCCTCCATCACGAGCGCAAAGTGGAGCATGAGATACAGCAGCGCGTTAGGCGCTGGCGCGCCACCGAAGTCCTGCGCCTGGAGGGCGCTGGCGTTCGCCGCGTTGACGAGCAGCCAATCCAGATAGGTGCGTCCAGACGCGGCGTCGTATGGCTTGATGAACAGACTCTCGGAGAGCGGCTGTCCGTCGATCAGTTGCTTGGGATCGAGCGCGGTTTGATAGTGTCGCCAGATGAGCTGCAACAACAACGGATAGGTCTTGGGCGTACCGTCGGCCCGCCGCGGATCGTAGCCGAGCTGAGAGAGGAGGATGCGGCCGCCCATCGCCTCCATCATCATCTTCAAAACATCGGAGTAGTCGCTCCCTCCCCACGCGAACGCCTCGAGGTTCTTGAGATAGTCGTAGCTGTAGCCGACGCGCTGGTAGAACTCCGCCGACGTCGGCTGCAGCCCGAGAATCTCGAGGAGGTTGGCGGACGCGTCGCCGGCGCTTCCGACCTGACTGGGCTGCGGCGCAACGCTGCTCCAGGTGAGATCGAAGCGCCTGAGCACGTTGAGCAATGTCGCCTCGAAGGGATCGCGTGCGGTGCCTAACGCGACACCCCGTGTGTCCCCGCCCTCGACAACGCTGGGCTGCCAGCGGAGGAACGCGCTCGTCGGGAGAATGCCGTACGGCTGACTGCCGACGCGAATGGCGGCGATCGGCCCGCGCCCCGTGACCTGATCGGTGAAGTGGCGGCGCAGCGTGCCTAACCACGCTTCGTCGACCACCTCGTTGAGCATGTGGTCGAGATAGTAGCCGAGCGTCCCCGCATAGAGGGCGCGATTCATCGCCACGGCTTCGACAAAGTCGGCGTGATCGGCGCCGCCCGCGTAGAGCAGGGGCGAGTACGAGAGGCCGAGCAGGTCGGCGAATCGCTGGCCATCGCTGGCCGCGCTGCGGTCGTCGACGGGCGTGAAGCGCGGTGGCCCCGACTCCGCGACGGCGGTCTCGTCCGCGGCACCGCGCGAGTAGCCGGAATTGCCGCCGTCGGTGTTGTTGGTCGGCGTTCCCTGCCGCAGCAGCTCGAAGCCTTCACGCGAGTAGTGGTGATCGTCGATGAGCTGCTCGACCATTGTCTGCGCCGCGGGCGCGTCGGCGGAGAGCTTGAGGCCGAGCACGAGCAGACGATCGAATCCGAGCGCGGCGTCCTCGGCGCTGACGTCGACCCGGAAGCCCATCCCGTTCTCGATGGCGCTGTCGAAGTCGCGCACCCACGCGAACGCATCGCCGAACGCGAGCGACTGATCCGCCGGGTCGCGATCGATGGACGAATCGCCATCTGGATCGTCGGACGGCGCGGGGCCAAGCACGACGACGTCGCCGATCGGTTGACCGACCTCCGTGAGACGCAGCGCGTCGCCACGCCAGGCGAGCAGCACGAAGCGGTCAGGCAAAACGCGCGTGTGCGGCGCGATCGTCCACGTATCGGGTTTGGTGATCGGCGGCGCGGGGAATTGCAGCGCGAGCGTGGGGTCGGCGAGCGCGGCGGTCCAGTTGAGCGGCTTCGTCCGCAACGCGACCCAGGCGGCGCGATTCGCGCCGAAGCGGGCCGCGAGCGTGCGCCACGCCGCCCCCTCGGCATCCGTGTCTCCGGCTGCGGCGCGGACCGCGATCCAATACGCCTGGCCGCGATCGACTTCGTCATCGGTGAGAACTTGCTCATGCGTCGTGATCGAGACGTCGTCCGGGTACACGCGCACCAGCAACTGGGCGCCGGCTGTCCCCGTCCTCCAGCGCGTCTCGACGCGGACGGGAAGAAGGAGAATGGGCAAGCCGTCGTCCCATTCCGCGATGAGCTCCTGCGGCGTACGTCCGTCGTACAAGGTGCCGATCGCCGCCTGCACGTCGCTCTCACGGACCTCGACGACCTCTCTCTGATCGCCGAGGGCGCCGGCGTTCTGCTTGGATTGCGCGCCGAGGTCGGCGTTCTGCCCGCGCGCGGTCGCGGCGTCGATCGCCTTGTTCAGCTTGGCGACGCGGGCCTCGAGAGATGTCGCCTCCTTGCGCAGGGCGCTCGCCTCGGCGTCGAGCTGCTCCTTGGCGGCGAGCGCGTCCCGGTCCTGCTGTGCCGCCGCCTCGAAGCGCGCGCGCCTCGTTTGCGCGGCGCGGATCGCCTCCTGCACGCGCGCCCGGTCGGCTGTCGCTGCATCGTTAGGCATCTGCCGCAGCTGGTCGCCAAGGGTCGTCACCGTCCTGGCGAGCTCGGTCGACTGC
This sequence comes from Gemmatimonadaceae bacterium, assembly GCA_036557635.1. Taxonomy (GTDB): domain Bacteria; phylum Gemmatimonadota; class Gemmatimonadetes; order Gemmatimonadales; family Gemmatimonadaceae; genus AG2. The sequence continues at coordinate 721 of DATBHD010000276.1, read as the reverse complement.
TCCGGCGCCGCCTCGACACGCTTTCTCAGCGCCTCGAGATCCGCGGGCAGCGATGCGAGGGTGTCGAGGCGCTTCGCGATCTGCGCCTGACGAGCCGCGGCCGCCGCAAGCTCGGTGCGCAGTGGGCGCAGCGTGCTCTCCAGTGCTGGATCACGAACGCCGTCTCCCCGGGCGGCGCGCGCGAGCGCGCGCTCGAGCGTGAGCCGGCGAAGCTGGAGCGCGTAAAGCTCGTCGCGCGCCGCATCTCGTGCCTCACGAGCACGTTGTACGGCCGCGGCCGCATCGGTATAACCGCTCATCCGAGCCCCGCCAGCATCTCTTTCGCGTGCACGGCGATCATCACCGGCGCCTGAAACAGAATCGACGCCATGCGCGCCGAGTCGGTCCCCCACTGCGCGAGACTTTCACCCGGCCCGGCGGGCACGAACGATTGCGGGAGAACGCTCGTGTCGATGAACGTCTGGCCGTCGGGGAAGAGCGTCCATGCGAGGTCGTTCCAGGTGATCGGCGTCGCCGGGTCGTCGTCAGGCGAGAATGTGACATCCATGCCGAAGCGCGGCTCGCCCGGGAGCTGCTGAATGATGAAGTAGTAGCCCCAGTCGTCGGCGTCCGTTTGTGGACTATCGGCGCCGCGTGCTTGCTCGACGGTCATGTCGAAACCGAAGAATTTGATATCCGGGTCGACGGACGCCTTGAACACCGGGAACTCGATCTCGCGCTG
>DATBHD010000275.1:0-18715 GCA_036557635.1 Gemmatimonadaceae bacterium | reverse complement strand
GGCGCGCGCGGCGCGCGACCGACCGTTCGGTTGGACACATCGCTATCTGATTGATGGAATGCGAAACTCCGGGCGGCGCATCGCGCGCCACCCGGAGCACACCGTCGCGCGTCGCAGGAATTACGGCGCGTCGTAGAAGAGATAGTCCGCGGTGTATGGCACTCGCGCTTCCTGGCCGATGGCCGCTCCAGCCGTGGCGGGAGCAAGACCGCCGGCCGTGTTCAGCCGCTGGATGAACGTCACCCGTGCGAACAGACCGTGGCCACTCCCAACCCCACTGAGCGAGAGCCACTGGATCGACGCGGGATCCACCGTGCAGCGGTCGAGCACCGTGCCGACCACCGTGCTGCCGCTATTGCTCTGCCACGTCGGACCGGCAAAATGCGTGGCGACTTGACCGTGGCCTCTGGGATCGGCGAAGAGCGTCGCCGACGGCGTGGGCGCGCCCCAGCTCGTTCCATTCCAGTGATAGATCTGAAAGCCGATGCCGAATGCGTGCAGCACGAGCCTGCTTCTCGCCGGCGCGGCGAGCGCTGGGCAGGCAGACAGGTCCGGCAGCCGATTCTCGCTCACGCTGCCGAGCGTCGCCACGCCCCGCTCGGCAGCGCCGGCTGGCGAGACCGGCGCGTCGTTGGCGCATGCGCTCGCGAGAGTCGCCATCACCACTACCAATGAGCTTCCAAACCACCGCAATACAATACTCTTCATCGACATCCTCCTCGTGTGCGGCGCTCGCCGCCTGTGAATTCAGGATCTTCCTTCCACTGAGCTGCGCGCGGAAGCTCGCGCCAACGGCTGTCCTCGTCTTGAACGAAACCGTTGGGTAGCTGTTGTACGATCCTGCGCCTAACGCGGCACGCCTTGCCATTGGTTGCGCCGCGCCGTACTTTGCGCCATGAAGTCAGCGTCCCATGGGGCGAGCCAATGCTCTTCCTTCGATCATGCCGACGTCGCTTCGACACGCGTTGAGAACATTGATACGGACGCCGGTGTTCGCGGTCACGGCGATCGTCACACTCGTACTCGGCATCGCTTCGGTCGCGGCGACTTTCGCCATCGTGTATGGCGTGCTGCTCGCGCCCCTGCCCTACGGGCACCCGGATCGCCTGGTCAGCGTCGGCCTCGATCCGCGAGGGGGTGAGCGGCGACGGATTCTGCAACCGCCGGCCGTCTTCTTCACCTACGAGCGTTTCGCGCAGCGCCTCGAGGACATCGGCTTTTATCGAACGGGAAACGCCAACATCTGGACCGGCGACGGCGCCGTTGCACCCGAGCGCCTAACCGCGACGTGGGTGACCGCGTCCACGATTCCACTCCTTCAGGTGACGCCGATTCTCGGACGCTCGTTCACGACCGACGAGGAGCGGCTCAACGGACCCAACGCCGTCATCCTCAGCGAGTCGGTGTGGCGAACACGCTTCCGCGCCGCGCGCGACGTCATCGGCAAGACGCTGATGGTCAACAGCGTCGCCCGCGAGATCGTCGGCGTCATGCCGCAGCGATTTTCCTTTCCCACCGCCGATACTCGAGTCTGGCTCCCGACGAGGCTCGATCCGAGCAGCACGACGGCCGGAGATTTCAGCTACTTCGGCGTCGCGCGCCTAACGACCGGCGCCACGCCCGCACAGGCACAGGGTGAGCTCGCCGCGCTCTTGCCAAGAGTGGCCGAGCTGTACCCGCGTCTCGAGTCGGGAACGGCGACAGCTGACTGGCTCGGTGACGTGGCGCCCACCCCTGTCGTGCTCCCGTTGCGCGACGAGGTCACGAATGGAATCGCGCCGACGCTCTGGATGCTGGCCGCGGCGGCGGGACTCGTCCTGCTCGTCGCGTGGGCGAACGTCACCAACCTCATGTTGATTCGAGCCGACGGGCGACAATTCGAGCTCGCGATCCGGGAGGCGCTCGGCGCCAGCCGCCTGCGCATCGTGACGCACTTCCTCGGCGAATCGCTCCTGCTCACGGCGACGGCCACAGCGCTCGCGCTCTTCGCGGCGTGGGGAGCCGTTCGCGCGCTGGTGGCATTCGGGCCGGCCGACGTCCCGCGTCTCGCCGAATTGGGGATCGGCCTAACGAGCGCGGGATTCGTCGCAATCGTTGCGATCGGCGGAGCGATCGTATGTGGCGCGGTGCCGGCGATTCGCATCCGGCGCGCCAGCCTAACGATCAACCTTCGCGACGGAGGACGGAGCGACACGGCTGGAAAGACACGTCAGCGCCTTCGCGCGACGATCGCCGCGCTGCAGATCGCCATCGCACTCGTCGTCGTCGCCGGATCGGCGCTGCTGCTGCGCACCTTTCACCGGTTGTATCAGGAGCGTCCCGGCTTCGACGTCACGAACGTGATGACGATCTGGATACAACTGCCCTTCGCGCGCTACGGCGATTCGGCGGCCGTCACCTTCCACGACCGGTTGACCGCGTCCGTTCGCAACCTTCCGACGGTTCGCGCCGCCGGGCTCACGACGCGCCTTCCCCTTGGCGCCGGCGAAATGCGCGAGCAATCGTATCAGATCGTCGGCGAGGGCCGAGTCGTTTCTCTTCGCACCGACGTCGTGGACGACGGATATTTCGCGGCGATGAGCATTCCCATGCTCGCGGGCCGAGGCTTTCGACGACTTGGGGTTCAGCGCGACGGGGACGTCATCATCAGTCGGCACACCGCGGCGACCGTCTGGCACGATCCCACCGGCCGCGCCGCTCTGGGAAGGCAATTGGCGTTGGCGCCGTCCGGGCCGACGTACACCGTCGTCGGCGTCGTCGGTGACGTGCGTGACCATGACCTCGGAACGGCGCCCGCCGCGATGCTGTATACGCCGCAAGCCGTGCCGATTGACGCGAGGGTGGAACCGGCCGCGCGACGCGTGATGGCGCTCGTCGTGAAGACGTCCGGGCCGTCCGCGGCAACCGTGTCCGCCGTTAGGCGTATCGTGCGCGATCTCGACCCAACGCTGCCGATCTTCAATGTCGAGAGTATGAGTGACGTCGTCCGCGCATCGACGGCGCGTCTCTCGCTGACACTCGCACTCATGACCGCCGCCGCCGCGATCACGCTGGTGCTCGGCACGATTGGCCTGTACGGCGTCATGGCGTACATGGTTGCGCTCAGAACCCGCGAGTTCGGCGTGCGCGTCGCGCTGGGCGCCGATCCTCGGCACCTCGCGCGGACCGTCGCCGTGCGCGGTTTTCGCTTGATCGCCGGCGGCGTCATCGCGGGGTTGATTGTCTACGCCATCGCCGCGCCATTCCTGCGAGCGTTTCTCTATGGCGTCACGATCGGCGATCCCTTAACTCTCGTCGGTGCAACGCTCGCGCTCGTCGGCACGGCCTCACTGGCGAGCTGGCTCCCGGCGAGGAAGGCCGCCCAGGTGGACCCGGCGGACGCGCTTCGTGCGGAGTAGCGCCAAACCGACGACTCGAACACTGACTACTTTATCGTATGCTCAACATCGCGCAGTACCGCTTGGCTCGCGTCGCCGTCCGCACGCTGCTGCTCGTTCTGCTGGCGCCAGCGTCCGTAGTCGCTCAGTTGTCCACGGAACACCCAGCGACAGTGGTACCGCTGCCGTCGACGCGACTCCCACGCACGCATCAGCCGCGACCAACGAGCGCCGCGATCTCCGCGGGCGACCTGATGGCGCGCCTCTACATCTTCGCCGACGATTCGATGCAAGGACGCGAAGCGGGAACCATCGGGAACGTGAAGGGAACGGCGTACATCGCCGCTGAGTTGAAGCGGATGGGGCTAAAGCCCGCGGGCGACAGCGGGACCTACTTCCAGGTCCTGCCATTCAAGGTCCGATCGGTCGATTCGAATTCTGTCATCACCGTCGGAGACGCGAAGCTCCCCTTCGGACGCGAATGGGGCTCGACGTCGCCCACGGACATCGTCATGCACGATCAACCGATCGTGTACGGCGGCGTGCTCGGCGACTCGAGCTTCGTTCCGCTGGATTCGCTCGAGGGGAAGCTCGTCGTCGCGCGCCTCTCACCGACGAACATCCAGGGCGGGCTGCGCGTCATCGGCCAGGTCGCGTCGAAGAGCGCCGGCGTCATGGTCATCGGGCCGGCACAGTTCCTCCCGTTCTTCACGCGGCCGCAACAATACCTCGACGAGCCAGGCGCGGCGGCAGGACCGACCGGCTCGATGATCTATCTCTCCGACAGCGCCGCGGCGCGTCTCTTCGATGCGCCGTTAGGCACCCTGGCCGTCGGAGCGGCGGGGAAGCCGGTCGGCATCGAGATCCACGTGCGCACGGAGCCGACGCCCTACCCCGCACGCAACGTCGTCGCGATTCTGCCGGGCAGCGATCCGAAGCTGCGCGGCCAATACGTCGCCATCGGTGGGCACACCGATCACATCGGCTTCAATCACGCTCCCGTCGACCACGACTCGATCCGCATCTACAACCACATCGTCAGGCCCGGCGGCGCGGAGCAGCAAGGCGCGCGCGCAACGCCGGATCAGCAAGTCGAGGTGAACAAGGAGCTCGCCGCATGGCGCGCGGCGCATCCGGGGGAGGCACGGATCGATTCGATCTACAACGGCGCGGACGACGACGGCAGCGGCACTGTCACGGTGCTCGAGATCGCCGAGAAGATGGCGTCACTCCGGCCCGCGCCGAAGCGGTCGATGCTGTTCGTGTTTCACGTCGGCGAGGAGAAGGGCCTCCTCGGCTCGCGATATTTCACCGATCACCCAACGGTGCCGCGCGACTCGATCGACGCGCAGCTCAACATGGACATGGTCGGCCGCGGCGACGCGTGGGACCAGACCGGCACCGACAAGACCGGCAAGCCATTGCACGGCGGTCCGCGTTTGTTGATGCTCGTCGGATCGCGGCGTCTCTCGACGGAGCTCGGGAATCTCGTCGAGCAGGTGAACGCCGAGGGAAAGCATGGCCTCGTGTTCGACTACTCGTTCGACGCGAATGGTCACCCGGAGAACATCTACTGCCGGAGCGATCATTACGAGTACGCGCGCTACGGCATTCCGATCGTGTTCTTCACGACGGGCGTCCACTCGGACTATCACCAGGTGACGGACGAGCCGGAGTACATCGACTACGACCACATGTCACGCATCGCGTCGTTCATCGAGGACGTCGCGCTTCGCGTGGCGAATCTCGATCACCGAGTCGTGGTCGATCACGCGAAGCCAGATCCGCACGGCGCGTGTCAGCAGTGAGACGCTGAGGTCGAGTGAAAGTCCTCGCATTATATGCCTTGACAAGCATATAACGCTTAGGGCATATTAAGGGCGTGACCACTGCCCTCTTCGAGATTCTCGCCGAACCCAGTCGCCGACGTGTGCTCGACCTGCTCCGAGAGCAGGAACACACCGTCAACGAGCTCGTCGACGCGCTCGACATGAGCCAGCCGGCCGTGTCGAAGCACCTTCGCGTCCTGCGCGACGCGGGACTCGTCGACGTCCGCGTCGACGCGCAGCGCCGCATCTACAGTCTGCGCGCCGAGCCGCTCGCCGATCTCGACGCATGGCTGGCACCGTACCGGAAGTTCTGGCGCGGGAAGCTCGCCGCGCTCCAGCGCCACCTGGAAAAGAATGGCTGACCTTTCACTGGAGACACCCATGACGACCATGACGAAACCCACGAGCACCAGCGATCGCATCGAGGAGCAGGTCATCCTGCCGACTCCCCGCGCGCGAGTCTGGCGCGCCCTGACGAACGCCGAAGAGTTGGGCGCCTGGTTCGGCGTGAACATCGCCGGCGCGACGATCGCCGCCGGTGCGCACGTCGTCGGCCGTATCACGATCCCGGGCTACGAACATGTCGCCTTCGACATCATCATCGATGAGATGGTCCCGGAGCGACGTTTCGCCTGGCGCTGGCACCCGAACGCCCTCGACCCAGCTGTCGACTACTCCGCGGAACAGCGCACGCTCGTCACGTTCACGCTCGAAGACGCGCCTAACGGCGCGACGCTCGTGCGGGTCGTGGAATCGGGCTTCGACGCGCTCCCTGCCGCGCGGCGCGAGGCGGCCTTCCTTGGCAACAGCAGTGGCTGGCGTGGACAGTTGCAGAAGCGGCTGCCGGCGTATCTTGCCGGCAAGTAGGACGTACCTCCGATCTGGTGTATGAGCTACCGTTGGAGTCGGGAGGAATGCGGCTCCCGCGGTGGCCGCGCGCCAGTACCTACGTATGACGACGTATGGTGATGCACCTGAGCCAGCCGATATTCTGGAGTCAGAGTTTTCTCATCGAGGAGCACATGAGAATCCGCATTCTCGTCGGCCTTGGCTTCATGTGTGCGGGACAGCTCACGGCACAGGATTCGACGTCTGCTTCGCCCGTTCGGTCCTCGGCTACCGAATCGACGTTTCGAGATCCCACAACTGCGGCCGTTCTTGGAACAATGTTTCCAGGCGCTGGTCACGTCTATTCGACCGAGTACGTGCGCGGGATACAGATATACCTCGGCACAGACGCAAGCATCGGAGGGGGCGTGCTCGTTTACGTGCTCGATAAGTGCGGGTTTGCCTCCTTCGATACGACATGCAATCCCGGGCCACAGTGGCCGCACCGCACGGTTGGCGTACTTATGATAGGGGCGGGGATCGCCATCTGGGCCTATGGTGCCATCGACGCTCCCCGCGCCGCGAGGCGTGCGAACGAGATGCATCGTCGCAAGGCCCAGATTAGACCTCATCTCGAGCCGGGCCTTTCGAATGGCATCGATCTGGGCGTAGCCGTCTCGTGGTAGCACGTCAGCTGACAGGAAATACGCTACTCCGCTCTGAGCGTGATGCCAGGATCCACGGCCCCGGCCTGTCTCGCCGGGATGTAGCTCGCGACCACCGTGACCAGGAGCAACAGCGCTGTCGCGCCGAGGATGCTGATCGCGTCCCGCGGCGCGACGCCAAATACGAGATTACTCATCAACCCGGCGGCGCCAAGCGCGAGCACGAGCCCCACCGCCGCGCCGGCGAGCGCCGACGACGTCCCGTCCCACGCCGCGAGCCGCGTGATCTCGGAACCTGTCGCGCCGAGGGCGACGCGAATGCCGAACTCGCGGATGCGTCGCGTCACACCGTACGCGACGACTCCGTAGATCCCCACCGCCGCCAGCACCAGCGCGAGCACGCTGAACGCCGTCATCAGGCGCATCGCCAATCGTCGCGACGACACCGACTCGGCGACGATCCGCGGCATCGTTCGCACGTCGTAGACACTCTGCTCCGCGTCGACGGAGCGAATTGCCTTGACTACTGACGCCGCCGGGATCTCGGACGGTGTCGCGCTGCGCACGGCGAGCACCATGCGATCCTGCGTCCACTGCCGATAGCTCCAGTAAACCTGCGGCAGCGGATCGACGTCGAGCCCGATGGTGCGCACGTGCCTGACGACGCCGATGACGCGCAGCGAGCGCCGACCTTGCCACGGCGGCTCGCGCAGGCTCTTCCCGATCGCCGTCTCGCCCGGCCACATCGCGCGCGCGAGTCGCTCGTCCACGATGACCACCAGGGGCGCGTCCGCGTCGTCGTGCTCCGTGAATCCACGGCCGGCGACGAGCGCGATGCCCATCGTCCGGAAATAATCGGCGCTCACCGTGCGCGTGTCGACGTTCGTCAGCTCGTCCGGCGTCGCCGTCGCGTGCTCCACGTGCACCGGATTGGTCTGCCCGCCTGAGAGCGGAATGCGATTGACCAGACCCACGCTCGCGACACCAGGTATGGCGCGCACCGCGTCGACCAATTGGGTGTAATAGTCGGCGACTTCATGGTCGGAGGGGTGTTTGCTGCGCGATACCTCGAACTTGAGAGTCGTGACGCGCGCCGGCCGGAATCCCGCGTCGACGTGCATCAGATTGATCGCGCTCCGTATCAGCATGCTCGCGCCGACCAATAGCGGAATCGCGAACGCGATCTGTGCCGCGACTCCGATCCGACGCGCCATCGACCTTCGCCGGCCGACCGTGGATGACCGGCCGCCATCCTTCGTCATCGTCGAGAAGTCGGAGCGCCATGCCTGCATCGCCGGCGCGACGCTCGCCGCGAGGCCGGTGAGGATGAGTAGTCCGAGGGACACCGCCATGACGGGCGCACTCACGCCGATATTCTCCACCCGCGGCAGACCCGCCGGCGCGCTCAGGACGAACATGCGCACGGCCCACGCGGCGACGGCGACGCCGAGTACACCGCCTAACGTCAGAATGGGCACGGCTTCGGCGATCGCCTGCGCGATGAGCCGCCCCCGCGTCGCCCCGAGTGCGAGCCGCACCGCAAACTCGCCGCGCCGCGCGCTGGCCCGCGCGCCAAACAAGCTCGAGAGATTGAGGCACGCGATGGCGACGAGAAAGGACACCGCCGCCCACAGCAGCACCAGGAAGGGACGTACCTCTCGGATGGCGTCGTCGAGCATCGAATCGACGATGAATCCGGCGCCGACATTGATGCCATAAGTATCCGCTAATCGCCTGGCCAGCGCCGTCGCCGCGCCGCGCGCCCGCGCCAGCGTCACGCCCGGCGCGAGACGTGCGACCACGTTGTAATTCTCCGTCTCCGCGCGCGTCAGCTCGGCGGGGCGCAAGACCAGCGGCGTCCACGCCTGGAAGTCCGCCGATGGATACCGAAAGTCCGAACCCATGACGCCGATGACGGTATGCGGCGCTCCGTCGAGACGAATCCGACGCCCGACGATCTTCGGGTCGGCATCGAACCGGCCTCGCCACAGGGCGTCGCTCAGCAGCACGACGTGCTCGCGACCCGCCTGCGCTTCGTCCGCGGTGAATGTGCGGCCCAGAGCCGCCGAGACGCCGAGGATGGAAAAGAGATTGGTCCCGACGCGAGCGCCCTGCAATCGCTGAGGCTCGCACTCGCCCTGAATGCACGCGCCGACGAGGTTGAGGTTCACCTTGTCCACGAGTGCTACATCCGTAAAGACGTTAGGCAACCCACGCAGCGCGATGGCGTCGGCCGCGGCGGGGTAGTTGCGCGCCGAGTGTCGCTCGAGCCAGATGCTGACGAGCCGGTCCGGCTGCGGAAAGGGCAGCGGGCGAAGCATGACGCCATAGACGACGCTGAAGATGGCGGTCGCCGCGCCGATGCCTAACGCGACGAGCGCCACGCCGGTGAGGCCGAAGGCGGGCGACTTGCGCACGAGACGCGCCCCGAAGCGGACGTCGCCGAGCGCTTCCCGGAGCGAGGCGCCCGGGCGCTCATCGCGCGACGTTTCCTGCGCCGCGTCGACGCTGCCGAAGGTGAGCCGCGCCGCGCGGCGCGCTGCCTCGCGGGACATCCCCCGCGCGACGTTCGCCTCCGTCTCCCGCTCGATGTGAAAGCGCATCTCCTCGGCCAGGTCCGCGTCGACACGGCCGCCGCGGACGATCGCGCGAAACCACGCGGCGATCCGAAGCATGAGTCTCACGTGGCAATCCTCCGCCGCCTATGCGGTCCGCATCACCAGCGAGATCGCCGCCGAGAGCCGCTCCCAGTCGGCGCGCTCCTGCTCGAGTCGGCGGCGACCCGGGCTCGTTAGGCGATAGAAGCGCGCTTTGCGGTTGGTCTCGGACACGCCCCAATCGGCGGTGATCCAGCCCTGGCGCTCGAGTCGCTGGAGCGCCGGATAGAGCGAGCCCTGGTTGACCTGGAGCACGTCCCTCGAGAGGAGCTGGATCCGTTGCGCGATCGCCCACCCGTGCAGCTTCTCGGTGGCGATGGTGCGGAGAATCAGGAGGTCGAGCGTGCCCTGGACGAGGTCGGTGGGCTTCGTCACGTTGGCCTTGGTTATCTACAAGAGTGAGTATGTCACCGTTGTTGTAGATAAACAAGGAGAGCGTCTCGAAAGCGATCCACCAGTTGCGGTCCCGCTCGCGTGCCTGCAGCTTAGCGCTTGCTCAGCGAGGCAGCTTCTATCCATGGTTGTGACACAAAGGAAAGCGCGACCTTCCGATAAGGACCGATTGGTCAAGATCATCACGGCGGTCGTGATCGTTCTGGGCCTGCTCGTCGGCGGCGGATTTCTCGCCGACTATCTGTCGGAAATGCAAGCGCGAAAACACCTCCTTGCTGCCGTTGACCGGTCTTCCGGCGTGATCCTCAACGGCGAGCCAGTCACCGATACGTCGGTCGTCCTCGGTGCGCTTCGTACGCTCGCACACGCTCCGTCGCATCACAGCTCGCCGACCGAGCCAATTCTCCTCGAGCTCCTGACGAGTTCAGACACTGTCTCGATCGTCATCGCGCGCGATTCCGAGAGACCGGAGGAATTCTGGGTATATCGCTCAGGCGCGAACTGGCACAACGACCCGTTGGGCCAGGACGCGGGACGCGTCGTCAGCAGCGATTTCGACAAGTTTCTCAAGACTCTCAAGCTCTAGATGCGCGTCTCCGGCAACCGGACACCATGAGTCGGCTCTCCGTTGCTGTTGCTGTTGTGCTCTTCGCGGGACTCGCCGCTCCTCGCTCGACAAACGGACAGCGGATGCCCCTTCAGGCCGGCGCCACACCCGCGCCGGTCACGCGTCTCGTCATCGACCCGACGCTCGGCCGCGATACGATCAGCCGCCACATCTACGGCCAGTTCGCCGAGCACCTGGGCCACGGCATCTATGAAGGCGTGTGGACGAAGGAAGGAAGCGGGGAGTGGCACCTCCGCGACGACGTCATCGAGGCGCTGCGACGGATCCAGGTGCCTAACGTGCGCTGGCCCGGGGGCTGCTTCGCCGATTACTACCATTGGCGCGACGGCGTCGGCTTCGCCGCGCGTCGGCCGCGGATGGTGAACACCATCTGGGGAAATGTCGTCGAGGACAACAGCTTCGGAACGGACGAGTACATGGAGCTCGTCAGGCGCATCGGCGCCGAGCCCTTCGTCGTCGGCAACGTCGGGACGGGATCGCCGCGCGAGATGACCGAATGGTGGGAGTATCTGAACCACCCCGGCGGCAGCGCGCTGGCCGACGAGCGGAAGGCGAGCGGTCACGCCGCGCCCTACAACGTGCGCCGCTTCGGCGTCGGCAACGAAAGCTGGGGATGTGGCGGCGCGATGCGGGCCGAGTTCTACGCCGACAACTATCGGCGCTTCGCGGAGTTCCTGCGCCCGTTCAACGACTCGACGCGCCCATTTCGCATCGCGACCGGGCCTAACGTCGACGACTACGACTGGACGGACGTGATGATGCGCGAGGCCGGCCGCATGATCGACGGTCTCGACCTGCACTACTACACCGTCGTCGGCCCCTGGGCACACAAGGGCTCGGCGACGCAGTTCGGGGAGCGCGAATGGTTTCTCGCGATGAAGGGCGCGCTCCGGATGGAAGAGCTCGTGACGCGTCACTCGGCGATCATGGACAAGTACGACCCGCGCAAACGCGTCGCCCTCATCGTCGGCGAGTGGGGGATGTGGCACGATGTCGAGCCGGGCACCAATCCCGGCTTCCTCTACCAGCAGAATACGCTGCGCGACGCGCTCGTCGCGGCGATCTCGCTCGACATCTTCAACCGCCACGCCGACCGGGTGCGCGGCGCGAACATCGCGCAGATGGTCAACGTGCTGCAATCGATGATCCTCACGCGCGGGTCGCGGATGGTTCTCACGCCCACGTACCATGTCTTCGAGATGTACACGGTGCACCACGACGCCCTGTTGCTGCCGCTGACGATGGTGGGCGGAGGCTTCTACGTCTTCGGCAGCGATTCCCTGCCCGCGGTGAGCGCGACGGCGTCGCGAGATCGGCGCGGTGTGGCTCACCTGACGATGACCAACGTCGATCCCGGTCGGGCGCGGACCGTCGTGGCCGAGCTGCGCGGGATGAGCGTGACCGGCGCGACCGGGCGGATTCTCACCGCGCCGGCGATCAACAGCTACAACTCCTTCGAGCAGCCCGATGTGGTGCGCCCCGTGTCGTTCGACGACGCGCGGATCGCCGACGGTCGCCTAACGATTATGCTGCCGCCAAAATCGGTCGTCGTCCTCGAGCTGCGATGAGGAGCCTAATCGCTCCGCAGCGCCTCGATCGGATCCACGCTGCTCGCGCGCCGCGCCGGCAGGTAGCTGGCGAGCCAGCCAATCCCCACCATCATGAGGGACATCGCCGCAAATACCAGCGGATCCACCGCCTTGACGTCGTAGAGAAGCCGGCCGAGCAACCGCGTGGACGCGAACGCGGCGGGCACGCCGATCGCCACACCGACGAGCACGACCTTCGTGCCCTCCGAGGCCACCTGACGACGCACCACGCTCGTCGTGGCACCGAGCGCCATGCGCACGCCGATCTCGCGCGTCCGCTGCGCCACGACATACGACAGCACGCCGTACAATCCCACCGCGCCGAGAAAGAGCGCCAGCACCGAAACGACGCCTAACGTCAACATCGTGAAGGAGAGCTGGAGCATCGACCGCCTCGCCAGGTACTCCATCGTGTACTCGCGGTACACCGGCGCTTCGGGCGCGACCTCGCGCACCAGCGCACGCACCTCGCGCGTCAGCGTCTCGGCGCGCGGCGATTTCACGACGTACGCCGGCGAGCCCATCCCCCACATGGTCGCGGTCGGACCCGTGAGGGGGAAATAGATCAGCGCCTGGCCCGCCTCGCGCCAGTCATTCTGCTTCACGTCCGCCACCACACCGACGACCGTGAAGGCGAGCGTGTCCTGACCGCCGAAGCGCGGGCGGATGCGTCGCCCGAGCGGTGACTGGCCGGGCCAGAGCTTCTCGGCGGCCGAACGGCTGATGATGACGTTGGAGTTGGGCGTGACGGCTTCGTCGTTGGTGAACGCGCGTCCTTGCAGCAGCGAGATCCCCATCGTGCGGAAGTAATCCCCGCCGGTGAAGTTCATGTTGATCAGCGCGCCGCCGGTTTCGGCAGGCATCCCCTCCGCGACGACCCGAATGCCGCTCGTGCCTTCGTCGAGCGGGATGTTGTTCACCACGCCGACGGCGGTGACGCCAGGCAACGCGCGCAGCCGGTCCATCATGTTCAGGTGCATCCTGCCTAACGACGGACCGTCGCGAAGGCCCGGCTGATCCGGAGCGAACTGGAAGGTGTAGATGTCCTTGATGTCGTAGCCGGGGTCCACGTGTCGCAGTCGCTGGAAGCTCTCGACCAGCAGCGCCGAGCCGATGATCAGCACGAGCGCGAGCGCCGTCTGACTCGCGACGAGCAGGTCGCGCCCCCAGCGACGCCGTCCCGTGGAGCCGCGACCGCCTTCGCGAAGCGCTGTCAGGTCGGGCGACGATGCGCGGAGTGCCGGCGCGGCGCCGCACGCGACCGCGACGAGGAGCACGAGCGAGAACGTCACCGCGACCGTCGGCAGATCGAGCCGGACCTGGCCGATTCGGGGAATGCCCTGGGGCGCCGCGCGCAGAAAGAGCGGGAGCGTCACCGCGCTGAGCACCACAGCAAGTGCTCCCGCGGCGAGCGCGACGACGAACGCTTCCGCCATCTGAAAGCGCACGAGCTGCGCGCGCGACGCGCCGATCGCGCGGCGCACGGTGATGTCACGGCGTCGCGACTCGGCGCGAACCATGAACAGGTTGGCGACGTTGGCGCAGGCGATGAGCAGCACGACCGTCACCGCGCTGAGCAGTACCCAGAGCGAAGTCTTCAACGTCGGGCCAAGCATGCGTTCCAGCAACGGTCCAACGAGGGCGCGGTACTTCTCGATGATTCGTGCGTAGTTAGGCGGTCCACCGAAGCGAGCCGGCAACTCCTTCGCGAGCCGCGTCAGCTCGGCGGCCAGCTGCTCCGGTGTGACACCTTTCTTCATGCGCGCGATGACCGGACCCCCAAAATTGCCCGGGCGTACCTGGTCGAGCCGTATCTCGCCCGACACCCACAGCATGGTCTTGTCGCTCGGGAAGTGGAATCCACGTGGCATGACGCCGATAATGCGCTTCAGGCTGTCCGACACGAAGAACGATTTCCCGATCACCGACGGATCGCGCCCGAACCATGTGCTCCACAGCTCATCGCTGATCACCACCGCGTCGTCTTCGTCTTCGGGGACCGGCACGCGTCCGACCTGTGGTCGCACACCGAGCGTCGCGTACATGTCGTTTGTCGGCCACGCCATCTCGATGCGCTCGACGCGATCGTTCGTGCGGAAAGTCGAGGTACCGCTGGGGGAAACAAAGATGCCGTCTATCAGCTTCGATCTTTCTTTGTAGTGAAGGTAGAAGTCGTTCCCGAGACCGAACCGCTCCGGAAGATCGGAACCGGGAGCGGTGCCCTGGACGGCCACGAGACGGTCCGATCTCGGAAACGGGAGCGGCTCGAGCATGACGGTGTTGACGACGCCGAACATGCCGGCGGTGGCGCCGATCGCCACGGCCAGCGTGCCGACGGTGGTGACGAGGAATCCCGGCGTGCGCAGGAGCGCGCGCGATGCGTGGCGCATGTCGCGGCCAGCGTCCTCGAGCCAGGCGAAGCGCTGTCCGTGATAGAAGTTGTTTTCGGCGATGGGGACATTGCCGAAGTTGCGCCGCGCGGCGCGCTCGGCGTCCGCGCGCGACATCCCCTGTGCTTCGAGGCGTTCGACTTCCATCTGGAGGTGCGAGCGGATCTCGTCCTCGAAGTCGCGTTGCGAGCGGCGACCGAACATCAGGCACTCTCCGTGGCGGGCCCCGGTTCCATGACCCGGGCTATGGATTCGACGAGTCGATTCCAGCGGCTGGTCTCGATGGTGAGGTTCTTTCGGCCGAGCGCGGTGAGTGAGTAGAAGCGCGCGCGGCGATTGTTGTCGGATATCCCCCAAGACCCTTTGATCCACCCCCGCTGCTCGAGACGCTGGAGCGCGGGATAGAGCGACCCGTGGTCCACGAGGAGGGTGTGTCCCGATCGCGTCTGGATGGCGATGGCGATGCCGTGGCCGTGATGTGCGCCGAGCGCCAGAATGCGCAGGACGAGCAGGTCGAGGGTGCCCTGGAGGAGGGCTTGTGATTCGTTCTTAGTAGGCATTCTACCAGAGTATGGTGGCAGCTCCGGTAGAATGTCAACTAGAAAGGGCCGGCGTGGACAATGGCGACGATGGGATTGACTCACCGCGCGGTGATTGACGAGGCCGCGGGCGGCAGCGTATCTCAGTCATGCCCCTTCCCATACGATTCGCGCCCTCGACCGCCGCGGCCGCCGCTCTCTCGGCGCTCGCACTCTGTTCCGCGCTCGCGCAGCAGGACACGCCAGCTCCGGCCCGGCTCCGCTTCGGGATCTCCTTCCCCGCCGCGCGCAGCGCCGAGCCGCTCGACGGGCGCATCATTCTCGTCATCTCGAACAACGACCGGCGCGAGCCGCGCTTCGAGAACAACGTCTACGACGCCGACACGCAGCTCGCCTTCGGCATCGACGTCGACTCGTTGCGCCCGGGGCAGGAGGCGTTCGTCGACGGCGCGACCTTCGGGTATCCGCTCGAGACCATCGCCGACATTCCGCCGGGCGAGTACTGGGTTCAGGCAGTGCTCAACAAGTACGAGACGTTCCATCGCGGCGACGGACACGTCGTCAAGCTGCACATGGACCAGGGCGAAGGGCAGCACTGGAACACGTCGCCCGGGAATCTCTACAACACGCCGGTGAAGGTGCGCGTCGACCCGAGAGCGGACGCGGTCATTCACCTCTCGCTCGACCAGGAGATCCCGCCGCTTCCCAAGCCTAACGATACGAAGTACGTGAAGTACGTGCGTATCCAGAGCCCGCTGCTCACGAGGTTCTGGGGACGTCCGATGTACCTCGGCGCCATCGTGCTCCTGCCGGAGGGCTTCGACCAGCACCCGAACGCGCGCTATCCGCTGATGGTCAACCACGGACACTTCATGTCCGAGCTCCGCGGCTTTCGGGAGACGCCGGCACCTAACGCCAAGGGAGGCGATCCGGCGTACGAGTTCTATAAGCAATGGACGTCACCCGGCTTCCCGCGGATGCTGATGGTCGTCGTGCAGCACGCGAATCCGTACTACGACGACTCGTACGCCGTGAACTCCGAGAACGTCGGCCCGTACGGTGACGCGATCAACCGCGAGCTGATTCCCTATCTCGAGAAACGCTTCCGCGGCATCGGCCAGGGGTGGGCGCGCGGGACCTTCGGCGGCTCGACGGGTGGATGGGAGGCGCTGGCGACGCAGATGTTCTACCCCGACGACTACAACGGCGCCTGGGCGGCGTGCCCCGACGCGATCGACTTCCGGATGTACGAAGTCATAAACATCTACGACGAGAAGAACGCGTTCTACAACAACGGCGACTGGAAGAAGACGCCCCACGCCGACGGCCGCGACTACTACGATCACCTCCTGTCCGTCACCGAAGAGGACGTGCACTGGGAGCTCGTGCTCGGGACGCACGGCCGTTCGGGGGACCAGTGGAACATCTGGCAGGCGGTCTATAGCCCAGTCGGCGCGGATGGATATCCGAAGTACATTTGGGATCCGATGACGGGCGAGATCGATCACAACGTCGCCGCCTACTGGCGCGATCATTACGATCTGCGAAACATCCTCGAGCGCGACTGGGCGACGCTGGGCCCGAAGCTCACGGGCAAGATCCACCTCTACGTCGGCACGATGGACACGTGGCACCTGAACAACGCCGTGTATCTGATGGAGGGGTTCCTCGAGAAGGCGAAGAATCCTCCGGCGAACGCGGTGGTGGAGTACGGCGATCGCAAGCCGCACTGCTGGAGCGGGCACGACACCGCGTACTGGTTCCGCCAGCTCGATGAGCGCATTCGCAAGACGGCACCGAAGGGGGCGGACCTGACGAGCTGGCGGTATTGAGTCTGTCATCCCGAGCGTTTGTCATCGAATTCTCAGCACGACTCGGCCAACAACGTGACCCCGCTCGACGCGCGCATGCGCCTTCGCCACGTTCGCGAGCGAGAAGCTAGCGTCGATTGGCACTGTGAGTCGCGCCTTCTCGACAACGCGCGCAAGCTCCGCGAATGATTTCGCGTTCGCGTCGGCGTCGTAGCCGAATATCCGCACGCCCGCGCGCTTGCGCGGCGCCGGCTCGACGCCGTTCGGATAGGCCACGCGCCCGCCGCGCTTCACCAGCTTCATGCACTGGTTGAGCACCTTGCTCCCGGCGAGCGCGAAGATCGCATCGAGGCCATCGGGCGCCGCGTCAGCGACGCGATCCAGAGCGTCGCGCTTTCGCCCATCGATCACCGCTTCGGCGCCGAGCTTGTAGAGGAGCTTCCTGGCCCGCGCGCCCGACGCGATCGCGATGACGCGCGCGCGCCGATATCGTGCCGCGAACTGCACCGCCGGCGTCCCGACCGCGCCCGACGCGCCGAAGATCAACACCGTCTTCCCAGCGCGCAGTTCGAGGCGATCGATTCCCTGGAGCGCCGTTAGGCTCGTCACCGCTCCCGCGCCGGCCTCGAGCATCGTCAGGCTGCGCGGCAGATGCCCGACGTCGTCCATGTCGGCGGTGACGTACTCGGCGTAGAAGCCGCCCTTCCTGTCGGGAAACTTGTATGCCCACACACGGTCGCCGGGCGCGAAGCGCCGTACCCGCTCTCCGACCTCGGCCACCACGCCCGCGCCATCCGTCCCGAGGAATTGCGGAAAGTGCTTGTCCTCGGCCCACGATCCATCGCGGATCTTCGCGTCCCAGATGCCGACGCCGGCGGCGTGCAGCGCGATCAGCACCTCGCGCTGACCGGGACGCGGCACGGGCACGGTGCGGACCGTCAACACCGACGGCGGACCGAACTTGTCGATGCCTACCGCTCTCATTTCGGCCGGGACGACGATTCCCGTTCTGCTCTTTCGCTCTCGCTTTGGACGTGGGGGCCGAGTCATGTTAGGTCGCTTTCTCAGACAATGGTGAATGAAAGATGCCGATCTCGATCGCCCGTGGAAGCGGCATTCTCGCAACGGCTCTGCTCGTTGCCGCGCATGCGCCCGCCGCATGCCAGAGTACTCTGACCGTGGCTCCGCGCCCCCAACCGGACTACGCGGTTCGTCGCGCACGGGCTTTCGCGCGGCTTGGTAAGAATTTGCTGATCATCCGTTCGCGCGCCGCGCCGGCGTCCTTCGTCGAGGCTCGCTTCGATCAGGACCCGAACTTCCTGTACTTCACGGGGAGCGAGCGGATGCTCGGTGCGATTCTCGTTCTCGATGGCGGGACACGGCGCGCCGAGCTGTTCGTGCCCGGAGAATGGCCGAGGGGCCTGAGACGACTCGTTGGAGACGTGCGCGCGGCGACGCTCTCGGCCGACAATCTTCACGTGGACCGGGTCTCCGATTGGAACGCGTTCGCCCCTTACGTCGACGGGCGTCTTGCCGCCGAGCCGACGGTGACCATCTATGTCGACGCCGGCGCGCCGACTCCGGGAGAGATCGGCACTCCGCTCGATTCATTGGCGAACACTAATCAACTGTGGCTCCGGCTCGTGCGCGAACGATGGCCTAACGCCAACGCGCGTGGGGACGCGGACATGCTGCATCAGCTCCGTGCCGTCAAGGACTCGGCCGAGATCGACGTGCTCCGACGCGTGGCGGCGGCGAGCGCCCAAGCCCTCCGCGCTGGACTCGCGCGCTTTGCGCCTGAACGCCATCAGCGCGACGTGGAGGCCGCGGTTGCCGAAACATGCACACGCCTCGGCGATGGGGTTTCGTTTTGGCCGTGGGCAATGGCCGGGCCTAACGCGGCGTTCCCCGTGCCTTTCACCTCGGTGCTCGACCCGCACCATCTCGACCGCGTGATGCGGGCGGGCGAGGTCGCTCGGCTCGACATCGGCTGTGCGGTCGACCACTAC
>DATBHD010000274.1:0-10846 GCA_036557635.1 Gemmatimonadaceae bacterium | reverse complement strand
ACACGGGCGCCGCATCCGCGGCGCCCGTTTCGTTGTCGGAGCGATTCTCTCTCGTTAGGGATCGACGACTACCGAAGGCGCGGCCGCCACGGTGCTGTCGGCGACGACAACGGTACCCACTAACGAGCCGCTAGGAAGCGGAGCCTGGATCGGTTGCGTCGGATCATCGACGGGGCATCCCGCGGCGCTCGCGGACGGCGTGCAGTTGAACCCTGCGGTGACCAGGTAGCCGCTGAAATGCTTCACGCGGCGCCACACGATTCCCGTCTTCAGATCGATGTGCGTCATCATCGACGGATCACCCGTCGTGCGCACTTCGTCGATGCGCGAAGATCCGTCAGAGGGCGAGTACAGAATCACGAAGTTCTGGAAGTACAACGAACTTCGCGCCAGCTGTCGCACGCTCGTGCTCGAGAGCAGTGGGCTGTACGCGTGCGTTTGGATCGTCACCCAACCCGCGTTCGGTCTGAACCGAAGATCGGGCTGGAAGTCGACGCTCACGCCGGCGGCCGAAGTCTTCGTGACGACCTGCACGACCATGGTACTCATCATCGGTGCACAGTCATCGTCCCAATGCTTCGCGCCGTACTTCGCGGTCGCTGGGTTGCACACCGCTCCCGCGGGCACGACGATGTCGAAATCTCCGACGTGATAGATGCCGCCGTTAGGCGAAAGCTCGAGCGTTCCGAGCGTCGTGCGGTTTTGGATTCCGCTCGGGGAGTGCGGCGAAGCGGAGAGGGGATCGAGATTGCGGCCAGGAGCAACGACAGCAGCATCCTGACAAGCAACAGCAAGCGCCGCTACTGCACCCACGAGCAGGAGGAGGGTATTACGTCGCATAGTCGTCGTCGACCAATGTGGGTGAAGACCCGCCCGCAATCCTAGCGGACGAGGGGCGAACCAAGGCGCCGGCATCGACACCAAGCTAAGGTGCTGCGATAAGGTCCGCTAGAGTCTGACTCCTCGCCGTGAGTTGAGTCACCCACCAACCAACTCATTGAATCGCTTTACGATACCTGCGTACCCAAATTCTCCGATTGGTGATCTAAATCGCTCGATCCATGTGCGCATTCTGTCGGGCGCCAAGGGTAGTAAAGTTCGACCGCAATTCGCCGTGAGCCACGCCGCTGTATAGAGATCGGACGACTCCGCAAACGCCACGGCCATTTCGTACCTCGCGATCGCGTCGTCGGTGCGATCGTCGGCGACCGACAAGGCAACGGCTAGTGCCTCGGCGAACTCTCTTCCCTGGAACCAGTCGGACCGACGGCTAAGCCGCTCCTGAATCTCATCATATGCTTCGCGCGCCTTGGCCATGTCGCCGCCCTCGACGCTGCACAGCCCGGCGGCTGCGATGGCCCCGATCTCCACGTCGTCAGCGCCGATTCGCTGAGCCAATGACGCCGTCGCCTCGTACAACTCGGCTCCCGCCTCCCACGCGAGATTCTCCCATTCGACGTGGGCCATATTGTACAACGCATAGAGCTGGATTTCGCTGTTCTTCACCGCGGCGACGAGAGCAAGGGCTTCACCCAACAACTCGCGGGCGCGCTCGTAGTCGCCGCTACGATGGTAGCTCACACCGAGATTCAGCGCCGCGATTCCCCATAGATCCGGCATGCCCGCTGCCCGTGCGAGCGCGATCGCCGTCCCATACGAGTTCCGAGCTTCTTGCCAGGCGTTACGCCGCGCGGCAATGTTGCCGAGGTTGTTGTGGCATCGAGCCTGGCCGCGCGCATCGCCGATCTGCTCCGCGATAGAAAGCGCCTGACGATAGATCTGTTCGGCGCGGTCCGGTTCTTCCTGCTGCAGCGTTGCCGCCAAACGATTGAGAGCTTGCGCGACCAGCATCAGGTCTCCATGACCTTCGGCGGTCTCGACACATTCGACGGCGGTGCGCTCCGCCTCGGCTTCATCTCCGAGTCGGCCGTATGTCTGGGAGAGCATCATCAGGATCTCGATGCGCTCACTCACGAATCCAAGGGCGCGTGCCTCCATGTCGAGCTGGAGCAGACTCTCGAGCGTCAGCTTCGCCGGATGCGCCAGCTCTTTCCGCGCACGCTCGCGCATGCGCCGGAGCGTCAGAGCGCGGCGCGCGTCGCCTTTTCCGACGAACCACTCGATAGCGAGATCGCACAGCTCTTCGGCCTCGTCGAAGCGCCCCGTGACTTCCGCGAGTGTCGCCAGGCGTACGCGCACTTCCGCGAGCTCGCCCGGCGTCGACGCGTTGCGCCCGGCAACGTCCAGGAATCCCTTGGCGGCGGCGTATGCATAGACACGCTCGGAATGCTCGGCGGCCATCAGCGAATGCAGATACGCCGGCCCCACGCTTCCGGCGGCGTCATAGTGCTGCGCTATCTCGGACACCCGCGTCTGATCGCGGCGCTCGATCGCTTCGGCGACGCGTTGATGCGTCTGGCGCAGCCGATCGTGCGGGATCGCCTGTACGAGCGCGTCGACGATATTCGCGTGCGTGAACGCGTAACCGCGCCCGCCGCGCTCGTACGAAGGCTTGAGCACTCCGGCCGCGAGTCCCTCGGAGAGCGCCAGCTGCACCGCCGCCTCGCTTCCGGCCCCCGCCTCCACCACCAGTCCGACGTCGAACTCGTCGCCTATGACCGCGGCGATGCTCAACACGGCCTGCGTGCTCGAAGAGAGTCGCCCGAGCCGGCGCGTGATCAGCGCCGAAAGGCCGATCGGAAGGCGAAGCTCGGACACGGGCGTCCACTGCCATCGGCCTTCGACCTGCCATAGCGCATTCTCTTCAACCAACGTCCGCAGCAGCTGCGCGACGAACAGCGGGTTGCCCTCGGTGTGCCGATACAGAAATGCCAGCAGCTCGCGACCGATCTCCTGTCCGTGCATCGCGCCCTCGAGCCACCGCTTCGCCTCGTCGCGCGTGAGTCGGGGAAGGGTGAGCTCGCGATACACGGCGCTCCGGGTCAGCTCCTGGCGGCGCTCCGCCGCCTCGGCGTACGCCGGCTCCGTGCGGAACGTCATCGCGATTAGTAAACGCTCATGCTCGAGCTGCTGGCACACGTGCTCCAGCACGTCCCACGACGCAACGTCGGCCCACTGCATTTCATCCAGCAGGAGAACGAGTGGTCGCCCCTGCGCGACGCCGCGGATGAACTCGGCCATCTCGTCCAGCAGGCGATACTTGCTTCCCCAGCGCGCGCTGGCTGATGACGCTTCGCCGGCAAGCGCGGGCACGAGATGCTGCAACTCGCGCCACGGCCCGGCAGGCGCACCCGGGAGGCGATGAAGCGCGGTGATCAGAGAGCACCAAACGCCATACGGCTCGCGCACACGCTGCTCGCGCGAGCGTCCCGCGACGAGCGATCCTCCACGCAACCGGACTTCGGACTCGAGCTGGCGCACGATGGCCGCCGTACCAGCGCCCGCTTCACCCAGTATCGCCACCGCGCGCGGAGCGCCGCTCACCGCGTCGTTCAGGTAGCGCACGAGCGTGGACAGCTCTTCGCCGCGGCCAGCGAACCGCTCGATGTCGAGGCGTCGCTGCGGGATCTTGCTCGCCGGAGCAGCGAGCGCGGCACCGTCGCGTCCCTGCGCTTTGAGCCGAACTCGCGCTGCGTCCGCCGCCGCGTGCAGCGCCTGATACGTCGATCCGTGATCCGGAGCGCTCGCGACACCGATCGAGATGGTGACCCGCGGTCCCGGGCCGTGGTCCGTGCTCGGGAAGTGGTGACCGCGCACCGCGGCGCACAGGCGCTCCGCAACTTCGTGAGCGGCGGATGTCGACGCGCGCAGCAGCGCGACGAGCTCGTCTCCTCCCGGATGTGCGACCAACTCACCTTCACGCAGATTCGCGCGCGCCAGATCGAAGATCGTGCGCAACAGCGATTCAGCGTATGGTTGACCAAACTCGTCAGCAAGCCGTCGATAGTGATCGACGTCGGCTACGAGCAGGGCAATCGGGCGGCGAGCCGCGCCGGCCTCGGCAACGGAGGCCGTAGCGGTATCGACGAAGGCGTCGTAGCTGGCGAGCCGTCGCTGATGATCGAGAAGAATGAGAAACTCCTACGGGCGGGCGCTCAAGCCGGGCTTTGCCCGGCGTTGGGAGGTATGAAGACAACCGTAAGAGCGGAGGTGCGAATGACGCAAGAGAAAAGACATCATTTCTGTCATAAAGCCCCGGTGGATGCGACACCAAGTCCACCGTCGCGTTCTTAACGATTGCTGTCTCGGCGGCGTCAACCAACAGTCGTTTCTACCCGCTCATCGATGGTGTGACTCCCATGCGTGTTCCGACTTGGTCGCTTGGATTGGCGGCAATCGCTGTGGCGGGATGCTCGGGTAGCATGCCCGTCGGGTCGAGGGCGCGTGCGCCGGAAGCGGCACCTGTCGCGGAGCCTGTGATCATGGCGTCCGCGGAGCCGCGCGAGCTGCTCCCGGAAGAGCAGGTGCAGCAGGTTCTAAACCGCCTCAGCTTTGGACCGCGCCCGGGTGACGCCGAGAAAGTCCGGGCGATGGGTGTCGACAGGTGGATCGCGCGGCAACTCACGCCCGAGCGCGTCGACGACGCTTCGGCAGACGAGCTGGTCGGGCATTATGAAACGCTACGCGAAAGCACGTCGGAGCTCGTCGAAACGTTTCGCCAGGTTCAGCAGGCGCGACGCCGCGAGCAAATGCAACTGCGCGCCGATGGTGACTCTTCGGCGACGAAGCGCGACGCTCGACGCGATGCACTCGCCGGCGATCCGCAGTTGAGAGATCTCGCGCGCCGAGCGCAACGGATCGTTGGAGACGTCCAGTCGGCGAAGCTCGCGCGCGCCGTTGTAAGCGAGCGTCAGCTCGACGAAGTGATGGTCGATTTTTGGGAGAATCACTTCTCGGTGTACTCGGGGAAGGGACAGACTCGACTCTTTCTCGCCTCGTATGATCGCGACGTGATTCGCCCGCACGCGCTCGGACGGTTCCGAGATCTGCTGGCGGCGGTAGCGAAGAGTCCGGCGATGTTGTTCTTCCTCGACAACTGGGAGAGCGCCGCCGACAGCCTGCATCCGACGCTCGCCGCGGCGCGACAGCCGGCGCGAGGGCGCTTTGCGGGTATTCGCCGGCCGGCGATTGGCCGTTTCCCCCGGCCTCCGGCCGGCGCGGCCGCTCCGCGTCGAGCGCGCGGACTGAATGAGAACTACGCGCGCGAGTTGATGGAGCTGCACACCCTCGGCGTGGACGGCGGCTATACCCAAAAGGACGTCATCGAGGTCGCGCGGGCGCTCACCGGGTGGACGATGAACCCTCGCGATGGCGAGTTTGTATTCCGTCCGGAGATGCACGACGCGGGGCAGAAGGTGGTGCTCGGCCACACGCTCGCGGCGGGGCGCGGCATCGAGGATGGCGAGGACGTGCTCGACATCGTCGCACGTCATCCGTCGACCGCGCATTTCATAACGAGGAAGCTCGTGCGGCACTTCGTGAGCGACAGCGCGCCGCCGGCGCTCGTGGATCGGTGCGCGAGTGCGTTCACGAAGACTGACGGCAACATCCGCGAGACACTGCGGTGCATCGTGACGTCCCCTGAATTCTTCAGTCGAGCGGCCTATCGCGCGAAGGTCAAGACGCCCTTCGAGGTCGTGGCGAGCGCATTGCGCGTGATGAATGCGCAGCCCGACACGACGCCGCGCACGGCGCAGCTCGTTGCCCGTTTGGGTCAGCCGATCTTCGGCAGGCAAACTCCCGATGGATGGCCGGACCGCGCGGATGCCTGGATGAACACGGGCGCGATCCTGAATCGGATCAATTTCGGCCTCGCGCTCGCGGCCGGTCGCGTGCCGGGCGCGTCCCTCGCGACGTGGCCGGCCGCTCCATCTCTCCGCGGCATGAACCGGACGACCCAGGTCGATGGGGTGATCAAGGCGATCCTCGGCGGTCAATCGTCGCCGGAAACGCGATCGATTCTGATGTCGGGTGAGAATCCTCTCGTCGACAAGTTCGCAACAGCCGACTCGTCAGGCAGGGACATCGTGAATGACCCGATGCCTGACGACGGCGTGGAGACGCGGCCGCGACAGGCGGGCGTGGTCGCGAAGAATGGCCGTCCGCGTCCGAATGCGCCGTCGCCGCTCAATCGGCCGGTGAACCTCGAAGGGCTGGCGCAGGTTGTCGGCCTTGCGCTCGGCTCGCCGGAATTCCAGCGTCGTTAGGCGAATAGTCGCCAATCGTCCGCGAGGTATCGATCGTATGAATCGTCGCGTGTTCATGAAGTCGGGAGCCATGGCGCTGGTGACGATGGGGCTCAGTCCGAGCTTCCTGCGTCGTAGCGTCTATGGCATGGAGCTCATTCGTGGCGCATCGACGCACGGCAATGGCCGCGGGAAGATTCTCATCTGTCTCTTCCAGCGCGGCGCGGCGGACGCCCTGAACGTTGTCGTCCCGCACGGCGAAGCGGCGTACTACCGCATGCGGCCGTCGATCGCGATTCCGCGGCCGGTGTCCGGCGCGGCCCAGGCGGCGGTCGACCTGGACGGATTTTTCGGACTGCATCCGTCGCTCGCGCCGATGAAGGAGTTGTGGGACCGAGGCCTTCTCGCACCGGTGCATGCCGTCGGCAGTCCGAGTAACACGCGCTCGCACTTCGATGCGCAGGACTACATGGAGAGTGGCACGCCCGACAACAAAGGCACGCCGGACGGTTGGCTCAATCGCTACCTCGCGACGCGCGGGACGTGCGAGGAATGCGCCGCCGCCGGCGTTCGGCAGGCCGCGAACACCAAAACGGATGGCGCTGGGCCTTCGCCCTTCGAGGCGGTCGCCATGACGCCGCAGACGCCGCGCATTCTCGAAGGGCCGGCGCCGGTGATCGCGATGAACAGTCTCGATGAGTTCTCGATTCGCACCAATGGCACCGAGGCAGACCGCATCGAGGCATTGTATCGCACGGGAAACGCCGATGTCGTGCATGCCGCGGGTGGCGAGATGTTCGAGGCGATGAAGATTCTTCGCTCGGCGAATCCGCAGCAGTATATCCCGCGGAACAACGCCGATTATCCGCGCTCGCCATTCGGCCAGCATCTGCGGCAGATCGCGCAGCTCATCAAGGCCGACGTCGGGCTCGAGGTCGCATTCGCGGACGTCGGTGGATGGGACACGCACGTCAATCAGGGCGGCGCGACCGGTCAGCTCGCGGCGCGACTCGACGATTTTGCAAAGTCTATACACGCGCTCGTGGCTGATCTCGGCGATCGCATGGCGGACGTCGTAATCATGACGATGTCGGAGTTCGGTCGTACCGCGCGTCAGAACGGCAACGGCGGCACGGACCACGGGCACGCCACCGCGCTCTTCGTGATCGGGGGCAGCGTGCACGGCGGCAAGAGGATCTTTGGCCGGTGGCCGGGTCTCGAGCAGGAACAGCTGAACGAGGGGCGCGACCTCGCCCTGACGACGGACTTCCGCTCCGTGTTCAGTGAGGTCGCGGCAAAGCATCTCGGTGCGCAGAAGCTCGAGACGATTTTCCCGGGCTTCGAGAACGACCGATCGAAGTGGTTGGGCGTTCTCTGATCACACTAGAAGCGAAAGATCTTCCTCAACTTGCCGATCCCCTTCCCGATCGACTGCAGCACGTTGCCGACGCCCTGGGGGAGACTCTCGCCATTGTCGACGGTTTGCGACTCGAAGGGCTCCGCGTGCATGTTGCACGGGAGCTGCGGCTCGGTGCCCGGCTTGAAGTATTCGCGCTGACGTCGCGGACAGAATTCGGTGGCGAGCATTCCCGACTCCGGATCGATCACGCGCATCACCATGCCTTCCGGCACGGGGAAGTCGGCACCGGGGCGTTCGCGCCACCCGTTCAGATAGAAGTCAGCCCACGCCGGCGCCGCGAAATGTCCGCCGGTGGCGCCGTACGCAATCGGACGTGGCGTGTCGTAGCCGAACCAGATGCCGGCGAGGAGCGAGGGCGTGTAGCCGATGAACCAGACGTCGTTGCCGTCGTTCGTCGTGCCGGTCTTTCCCGCCACTGGACCGGTGACGCCGAGGTCGCGGAGTGTGCGTCCCGTCCCGTAGTCGACGACGGAGCGAAGCATCGACGTGATCTCGTATGCATCGCGCGGATCCATTACCGGCATCGTTTGCGTTTCCGCGCTCCAGAGCGGAGTACCGTCGGGCGCCTCGATACGAGCGACGAGGCGCGGACGCACCTTGAGTCCACCGTTGGCGAAAGGTGCGTACGCGGTGACGAGCTCCAACGGCGTCACGTCGACCGCGCCTAACGCGATGGCGGGCACGGCGGGAATCGGGCTCATGATGCCGTTGCGATGCGCGGCCGCAATGACCGACGGCTCACCGACGGTGCGACTCACGCGCACTGTCGCGGCATTCGCCGAAAGTGTGAGCGCACGGCGCAGCGTGACTTGTCCAGCGTAGTTGTCATCGTAGTTCGCGGGCCTCCAGACGGTGCGCCCGACGCTGACCTCGACCGGATCGTCCTCGACCATCGATGCCGGCGAGAGCCCAGCTTGCAGTGCCGCCTCGTACACGAAGGGCTTGAACGCCGAGCCGGGTTGTCGCTTCGCGAACAGCGCGCGATTGAAGCCTCCGCGCACGGTCTTGTTCGTGTGACGTCCGGGAACCAGTGCGCGGATATCGCCAGTTGCTGGATCCATCGCGACGAGAGCGCCCTGCGCCGGCTCACTCACGCGACCATACGAATTGATCGTCTCGCGCGTGATCGCGGCCGCCTGCTTGGCGATGGCGCGATCGGCGGAGCGCTGCAATGCAAGATCGAGCGTCGTGTGGACGACGACGTCGCCGTCCTTCAGGACATCCGGGAGCACGGAGTCGACGATCGCGCGCACCGCGTCCAACGCTGTCGGTTCGTCGACAGTCGACGGACGCCATTCGTTCTCGGCGATGCGCAGGGGCTCTCGCGCCGCGGCACTGGCCCGCGCGTTGGAGATGAAGCCCTGCTTGGCCATGAGACCGAGCACGAGGTTACGACGATTCGCGGCGGCTTGCGGGTTGCGTCGCGGCGTGTATGTCGACGGAGCCTTGGGCAACGCGGCGAGCATCGCACCCTCGGCGACCGTGAGCTCGCTGACGTGTTTTCCGAAGAGGTCGCGGCTTGCCGCCTCGACGCCGTTCATCCCGTTGCCGAGGTAGATGACGTTGAGGTAGTGCTCGAGGATCTGATTCTTCGTGAGCTCGCGTTCGACGAGCCGCGATATCCGAAGTTCGACCAGCTTCCGCCTCAAAGACCGTCCGTGGTACCGATCGGACAGAAAACTATTGTGCACGACCTGCATGGTGATCGTGCTGAACCCCTCGCGAACGCCGAATGAGCCGACGTTGCGGACGAGCGCGCGCATGAAGCCGCGCCAATCGAGTCCGTTGTGGTCGTAGAAGCGCCGGTCTTCTGTCGCGATGAATGCTTGCTGGACATAGGAGGGCACCTCGCGGAGCTCGACGTTCACACGGCGCACGATGGCGAGGTGGCCGATGAGGCGCCCATACTCGTCGACGATCTGGCCCCCTTCGCTGGGATGGAAGGCGCGAATCTCGGAGCCAGTCGGGCATCGGCTGAAACCACATGTGTAGAGCCAGCCGTCGAGGACGAACACAGCCGCGATGGCGCCGGCGACGAAAAAGAAGCCGATCCAGTGACGCCGGACCAGTGTATGAAGTGAGAGTCGTGGGGCGTCACGGAGACGCTGCTGGAGCGCCGTTACGAGCATGCGGGGAGAGAGTCTCACGCGTGGGGCGCGCCGCTTTCGCGGGATTCCAGGCATGACTCTGCTACGTTCCTTGCTCCTCTCAGGTTCCGTTCAGGCATCGAGCAGCCATCCGTTGAACACGCTGTGAGCCGTCGACCGTCGCACGCCATGACTTACCGTACGAAGCATACATCGTTGACCATCGTTCTCGCGCTTGCCGCGACGACTGCTTGCGGTCGTGCCGCGAAGGACGCGAATGCTACAGGCAGAACGAGTGCCCTCGCCCAGGTGGCCGTGGAAGGCCCGCAGACCGGGGGCCACGCCGTCTCGTCTCCCACGGGCGCCACCGCGGCGTCCTCGGCGGGCGACATCGCCACTCGAGGGCGCCTCGCGACCAATCACATGGGCCGGATCCCGATTCTGGAGTACCATGTGATCGCCGGGACGAAGAACGCGGAGTACACGCGCACGCCGGAGAGCTTCCGCCAGGATCTCGAGGACGTATACGCGCGCGGCTACCGGCCGATCACGGTTTCGCAAATGCTCGACAAGGATTTTCACGAGGTGCCGCCGGGCATGTCGCCGGTGATCTTCGTCTTCGACGACGCCTCGGCGGAGCAGTTCAGCTACATCGACAACAACGGCACGCTCGAGATCGACCCGACGAGCGGAATAGGCATCTGGCTCGATTTCGCAAAGACTCATCCCGGGTGGAGCAATCGCGCGACGTTCTGCGTGCTGAATGGCGGCGCGGCGGGACACAATTTCTTCGGCGACGCCCCGAAGTTCCGCGGCCAGCATCGGCAGTGGCGATTTCAGAAAGTGAAGTGGCTCGCGGACAACGGCTTCGAGCTGTGCGGCCACACGCTCTGGCACGCGAAGTTGAACAAATACTCAGACGCGGTGGTCCAGGAACAGATCGCGCGCAACATCATGGGTATCGATTCGGCGGTCGCCGGCTACCGCGTACGGACGTTCGCGCTGCCGTACGGCATCTGGCCGAAGAACCGCGAGCTCGCCTGGCGCGGTGCGTGGACGGATCCGAAGACGGGACGGACTCACGCTTATGACTTCGAGGCCGTGCTCGAGGTCGCGGGCGGCCCGGCGCGAAGCCCGTACGATCCGCAGTTCAATCCGCACAGCATAACGAGGATCCAGGCGGTCAATGACGA
>DATBHD010000273.1:0-2798 GCA_036557635.1 Gemmatimonadaceae bacterium | reverse complement strand
AGCCGAAAAAGGCGAGCCGAAAAAGGCGAGCCGAAAAAGGCGAGCCGAAAAAGGCGAGCCGAAAAAGGCGAGCCGAAAACGACGTTGCGAAATCTGAAGCGGGCGCGCGAAGCGCGCCCGATTTCCTTATTCGGTCGCAGTTCTCGGCTCGTCGCTTTCGGCTCGCCTTTCTCGGCTCGCTCTTTTCGGCTCGCTCTTTTCGGCTCGCTCTTTTCGGCTCGCTCTTCTCGGCTCGCCCTTCTCGGCTCGCCCTTCTCGGCTCGCCCTTCTCGGCTCGCCCTTCTCGGCTCGCCCTTCTCGGCTCGCCTTATCAGCAGTTTGCACCGTCAGAGAGCCTTGAATGCCTCGAATGGCTGCTCACACGCGCGGCAGTAGCAGATCGATTTGCACGCCGTCGAGCCGAATTCGCTCCGGAGCTCCGTGTTGCGAGAGCCGCAATACGGACAGGGCGGCGATTCGCTCGCCGGAGATCGCGTGAGCGTGATCAGCGTCTCCTGACGCGCTGCGCCGGGCGGAGCGATGCCATACCTCTCGAGCTTTTTCTTCGCCTCGTCGCTCAACCATTCGGTCGTCCAGGCGGGCGCGTAGACGGTCTTCAGGGAAACCGGGGACAGACCGCGCGCCTCGAGCGCCGCGGTGATTTCCTCTTCGATCACGCGCATCGCCGGACAGCCCGAATACGTCGGTGTGATCGTGACGGTCACGCCGCCGCGATCGAGTTGCACGTCGCGCACGATGCCCAGCTCGACGACGCTCAGCACCGGGACTTCCGGATCCTTGACCTCGTCGAGAATGGCGAGAACGTCGCCCGGGGTGAGACCGGCCGCGTTCACCAGGACGCTCCAGGATGCGAGCGGGCGACGATCTGCATCTCGGCGAGCATGTGGCCGAGGTGCTCCGTGTGCCGTCCGTCACGGCCGCCGCGCTGCATGTAGCTCGTTTCGGGAGTCGTTAGGCTCGCGCGCGCGAGCACATCGTCGACCGTGCCCCGCCAAGCGCTCTCGAGGGTGGACGGATCCACGCCGATCCCCGCTGCCGCCGCCGCGCGATCGACGTCGTCGGCCAGGAACAGCTCGCCGGTGTAGCGCCACAGGTCGTCGACAGCCCGCTGGGCGCGGGCGCGGCTCTCGCTCGTGCCCCCACCGAGCTTCACGACCCAGTCGGAGCTGTGC
The DNA here is from genome assembly GCA_036557635.1 of Gemmatimonadaceae bacterium. Lineage (GTDB taxonomy): Bacteria > Gemmatimonadota > Gemmatimonadetes > Gemmatimonadales > Gemmatimonadaceae > AG2. Next base: position 1,626 of record DATBHD010000273.1, on the reverse strand, counting down.
CTGACGTGGTAGCGCATCTCCTTCACCGCCTTCGCGGCGATGCCGGCGAGATCCGCGTCGGTGCCGCGCGCGAGCGCCTCGGCTTGCAGCAGCGCGAAGACGCTGAAGAAGAGTTGGCGAACCATGGTGACGGCGAAGTCACCGTTGGGGAGCTCGACGAGGAGCGCATTGCGATACTCGACGGCTTCGCGCAAATACGCGAGCGCGTCGGCGTCGCGCCCCTTTCCCTCCGCCTTGCCGGCGACACCGAGGAACGCCGTCGCCTCCCCGATGAGGTCGAGCGCCATGTTCGCCAGGGCGATGTCCTCCTCGAGGATCGGCGCGTGCCCGCACCACTCCGACAGGCGATGCCCGAGCACGAGCCGGTCGTCGGCGAGGCGAAGCAGATACTCGAAGTGAGAGGCCATTTCCATCGTCGTGTTGGTCCGCGCCGTGTCCGTGCTCGTCCGTGTCGTCTCAGACCTTGACGCCACGGGGGACCTTGTAGAACTGCGGATGCCGGTACGGCTTGTCGTTCCCCGGATCGAAGAAGGGCCCCATGTCGTCGGGCGTCGACGCGGTGATCTGGCCGGAGCGTACCACCCAGATGCTCACCGCCTCGCCCCGCCGCGCGTACACGTCGCGCGCATTCTGCAGCGCGGACTCCGCGTCCACGGCGTGCACGCTGCCGGCGTGCTCGTGCGGCCCACTTCCAGGCGGCTGGACGAACACCTCCCAGAGCGGCCACTGCGTGTCGGCCGGCGGCGCGTCCGTGGAATCGGCGCGGGATCGTTGCGTCGTGCTCTCGTTCGCCATCGTCGTCCAGGAAAAAGGCGGCCTCGTTAGGCCGCCTCCGATGTGGAATCGGCACCTGCCTGCTTCGCCGCATATGCCGCGGCGGCCACGCGGACCCACTCGCCGTCGGCGTGCGCGGCGCGACGGGCGGCGAGTCGTTCGCGATTGCATGGGCCGTTGCCTTTCACGACGCGCCAGAACTCGTCCCAATCGATCGGGCCGATCTTCCAATTCTGGGTCGCTTCGTCATATGCGAGCTCCGGATCTGGAATGACGAGATCGATCGCCTTCGCCTGCGCGATGGTGAGGTTGATGAAACGCTGACGCAGCTCGTCGTTGCTCTTCCGCTTGATCCCCCACCGCATCAACTCGTCGCTGTTGGACGATTCGCTGTCGTGTGGACCGAACATCATGAGCGACGGCCACCACCAGCGATCGAGCGCGTCCTGCGCCATCGCCTTCTGGGCCGGCGTGCCGCCGGCGAGCGTCGCCATGATCTCGTAGCCCTGGCGCTTGTGAAAGTTCTCTTCCTTGCAGATCCGCACCATCGCCCGCGCGTACGGGCCGTACGAGGCCTTCGCGAGCATCGTCTGGTTGACGATCGCCGCTCCGTCCACCAACCAGCCGATCGCGCCGATGTCCGCCCAGGTCAGCGTCGGATAGTTGAAGATGCTGGAGTACTTCGCCGTCCCGTTGAGCAACTGCTCAATTAGCTCCTGCCGGTCGACGCCGAGGGTTTCGGTACCGCAATAGATGTAGAGGCCGTGGCCGGCTTCGTCCTGCACCTTGGCCAGAAGCGACATCTTGCGCCGGAGTGAAGGCGCTCGCGTGATCCAATTCCCTTCCGGCAGC
>DATBHD010000272.1:0-10062 GCA_036557635.1 Gemmatimonadaceae bacterium | reverse complement strand
GACGACATCAGCGCGCTCGGCTTCCCCGGCATACAGCTCCGCGCGAGCGTGCTCACCAGGTTCGGCGATCGGCCGGCGGCGTTGCGCGAGGTCTTGGCGCAGCACCACCTCACGTTCGTCGCGCTGTCGAGCGGCAACGTGCCGATCGATCCGTCGACGGAAGCGAAGGTGATCGACGAGCACGCCTCGCACGCGAAGTTCCTCCGCGCCGCGGGCGGCTTGTATCTGCAATTGATCGACGAGCGGCCGAAAGGACGCCCCGTCGAAGCGGCGGACGCGCGGCGCCTCGGGCGCCTCCTGACGGAGATCGGCCAGCGCGCATCGGACGCCGGCGTGCGCGCCGTGTATCACCCGCACATGGGGAGCATCGGCGAGAAGCCTAACGACATCGACCGCGTGCTCGAGGCGACCGACCCGAAGTCGGTCGGGTTGCTGCTCGACGTCGCCCACTATCAGGTGGGTGGGGGTGATCCGGTCGCGGCGATTCGCCGGTACGCGGAGCGATTGTCGTTGTTGCACATCAAGGATGTGCGGCGGCCGGTGCGCGAGAGCGGTCCGTCGTACGAGTTCGTGGAACTGGGGCAGGGGACGGTCGACCTGCGCGGCGTGTTCACCGCGCTCCGCGACGTGAAGTACCGCGGCTGGGCCGTCGTCGAGCTGGACGACGTACCCGAACACGCCCGCACGCCGAAGGACGCGGCGGCGATCAGCAAGCGCTATCTCGAGACCGTGATCGGCGTGAGCGTGTCATAAAGCCCGATCGGCCCTTCACGAAATCATCATCCAGCGCTGAGCGTCTCCTCATCGAGCGTCCAGTGAATCGTCATGCAGTGCGCGCGGCGAATGCGCATCGTGCCGGGGACGACCAATCCCGGAGGCAGGATGCTGCGCAACTTGCTGGAGTCCCAGGCCGCTCCGAACCGGCGCTTCGGCGGAACGGTGGTCAGTATCGCACTGCACACCGCCGCAATCGGGCTCGCCGTAGCGGCCACGGCGCGGGCGACGTCGAGCCCACCGCCCGCGTCGCATGAGCATACGGATGTGATCTACACGCCTCCGCCCGCACCGGCGCAACCCAAGGCGCCCGTTTGCTGCCCTGTCACGACGATCGACCTTCCTCCCGTTAGGCGGGACCTTGTCCCACCAGTCGACATTCCGTCGACGCTACCGCCGATTGACATGACCGCCCGGCCGAAGGAGTGGGCGGAGCCATATCACGGCCTGACCGGCGGTCCACCGGGGCAGGGCGTCGACGCCGGACTCGCCAGCCCCACGAACGCGGTTTACAGGCCGGAGCTGGTCGAGAAAGTCGCCGCGCCGCGCCCCGGCAATCCGGCGCCGATCTATCCGCCCGCGCTTCGCTCGGCGCAGATCGAAGGCTCGGTGATCGCGCGCTTCGTCGTCGACACCAGCGGCCGCGCCGAACCGGAAAGCATCACGTTCACGGAGGTGAGCCAGGTGCAATTCGCGGACGCGGTGCGGCAATCGTTGCTGCGATCGCGCTATCTGCCGGCGATGATCGGCGGTCGTGCGGTGCGCCAGCTCGTGGAGCAGCGCTTCGAGTTTTCTCTGAGGCGCTGAGGTGTCATCCCCCCCCCCCGTCGCTTCGCTCCTCGGGATGACATTGGGGTCCGCGGTGGAGCGTTAGGCAGCGCCTCAGCGGCGTGCACGTTGACAACCGCTGGCGGGGTGGCGATACTCGCGGCACCTCGTGCTCAGGAGCTCCATGCGTCGCACCGGGATGGTCATCGCCCTCGCTGCCCTTGCCCTTTCAACCGCTCGTGCGCAGGCGCCGGACAGCGTCGCGCGCGCGGTCGATCACGTCTTCGAGAGATGGAACGACACCGACGGCCCCGGCTGCGCGCTCGGCGTGAGTCGCGATGGGAATGTCGTCTACGAGCGCGGCTACGGCATGGCCAATCTCGAGACGGACACGCCGATCCGGCCGAGCTCGATCTTCCACGTCGCGTCGGTGTCGAAGCAATTCACGGCGGCGGCGATCATGCTCCTCGAGCGCGAGGGCAAGCTGTCGCTCGATGATAACATACGAAAGTATCTCCCCGAGATCCCCGACTACGGGACCCCGATCACGATTCGCCACCTCCTCACGCACACGAGCGGTTTGCGCGACCAGTGGGAGCTGATCGGGCTCCAACGTGGCCGGTTCGAGGAGGATCGCATCACGGAGGCCGACGTCCTCGACGTCGTGTCGCGGCAGACGGCGCTCAATTTCAAGCCAGGCGCCGAATACCTGTACAGCAACACCGGGTTCACTCTGCTCGGCGTTATCGTTAGGCGAGTCACGGGCCAGTCGCTCAAGGATTTTGCCGCTGAGCGAATCTTCAAGCCACTGGGCATGACGCGCACGCACTTTCACGATGACTACACGATGCTCGTGCCGGGCCGGACGTCGGCGTACGAGCCGACGGGTAAGCCCGCCGCGCCATGGCGCGTCGGCATTCCGAACTTCGATACGTACGGCGCGACGAGTCTGTACACGACCGTCGGCGACCTGCTCAAGTGGGAGGCGAATCTCGATCACCCCGTCATCGGTGACGCGCGCATGTACGCACGCATGCAGACGCCGACGGTGCTCACCAACGGCGATACGTCGAGCTACGGACTCGGGCTCGTCATGGGAACGTATCGCGGCGCGCGGGTCGTCGAGCACAACGGCGCCGACGCCGGCTATCGCTCGTACGTCGGACGATTCCCGGACAAGGGCTTGGCGATCGCGATCGAGTGCAACGCCGCGACGGCGAACACGACGGCGCTCGCGCGTGGCGTAGCCGACGCATACCTCGGTAAGGAGCTCGCGCCAGTGGAGGTGGCGGCCAGACCGCAGGGAGTCCCGGTCGCCGCGGAGCGTCTCCAGTTGTACGCCGGCTCCTACTTTCAACCGACGACGCTCCAGGTGATTCGTCTGGTCGTTCGCGACGGCCGCCTCGCGATCGGCGCGCCTAACGCGCCGCCGCTCACTGCGCTGTCCGAGAATCGATTCGCACTCGGCAACACGGGACAGGGACCGGAGCTCGTATTCGCCGACGGCGTGCACGGTGGATTCGATCGCAGAGCAGCCGGCCAGCGTGCGGTCCATTTCGAGTGGCGTCAGCCGGTTGCGCCGACGGCCGCAGTCCTCGCGCCCTATGCGGGCGAGTACGTGAGCGCGGAGCTGGCGGGCGCGGTGTATCGCGTCGCGGTGAGCGACACCGCGCTCACATTCCGCACTGGTACGTCGGACCCGCTCACGGCGTCGCTCATGTTCGCCGATACCTTCGTCGGCGACGGCAACACGATTCAGTTCACGCGCACCGCGGGACGCGTCACCGGATTCGAGGTCTCGGACTCGCGCGTGCGTCGCGTGAAGTTCGTACGCAAACCATGACTTCGTTTGCTGACCAAGCCACTCTGAGAGAAGCCACTCTGAGAGAAGCCACTCGGAGAGAAGCCATCTGAGAGAAGCCACTCGGAGAGAAGCCACTCGGAGAGAAGCCACTCGGAGAGAAGCCGCTCTATAAATGAACGGCTCGACGCAGATGAACGCTGATGGCGCAGATGAACTCGGATACAACAAGATCGCGTAAGTGCTTTGTTCAAGAGCGCCCTTTTTGACAAAGATTCTCACGCTCTTTGTTGTTTTCAGCGTTCATCCGCGTTCATCAGGGTTCATCAGCGTCGAGCAGTTCACAATTGCGACAGCGTCAGGCAGTCCACAATTGCGACAGCGTCAAGCAGTTTGCGACAGCGTCAAGCAGTTTGCGACAGCGTCAATCAGTTCACAATTGCGACGAAAGCTTCTCATGACATGCACGAGACGCGACGTGTTGGCCGGCCTCGGCGGACTGATGGCGGGAGCCGCGCTCAGAACGCTGAACGCTGAGACGATGACATCCGCTGACGGCGCGCGAGCGACGATCCCATCGGCGAGCGATTTCCCTCGTAAGGCGGACTTCAACATCGCCGAGGGCTACACCTATATCAACGGAGCGTACACGCATCCGATTCCGATCGCCGCGACCGAGGCCTACCGCCGCGCGGTCGAACGGCGCGGGTTGGTCGGGACGCCGACACAGACCGGGGAGCAGCGCGCGAGCGCGACGGCGGCGTTCGCGTCACTGATCAACGCGAAGCCATCGGAGATCAGCTTCATCCCCAACACGAGCACGGGTGAGAATCTCGTCGTCGAGTGCCTCGGCATCGCGAAGAACGATGGCAACGTCGTGACCGATGCGTTGCACTTCGAGGGGGCGCTGGTCCACCTGATGGAACTGCAAAAACGGGGGCTCGATCTCCGCGTCGTGATGCCGCGCGAGGGGCGCATCGACCTGCGCGACCTCGAGCGCGTCGTCGACAACAAGACGAAGCTGATCGAAGTCTCCTTCGTGTCGATGTACAACGGCTTTCAGCACGATCTGAAAGCCGTCTGCGACCTCGCGCACGCCCATGGCGCGTATGTCTACGCGGACATCATTCAGGGCGTCGGCGCGGTGCCGCTCGACGTGCGCGCGACGAATCTCGATTTCGCGGCGAGCGCGACCTACAAGTGGCTGATGGGTGACTTCGGCCTCGCGTTCTTCTACGTGCGAGAAGACCTGCTCGGCAGCGTGATTCACCGCCCGCATTGGAGCTACGAGTCGGCGCCCGATACGGAGATTCACCTCTCCCCCTTCGATCCGGAGTGGCCGAAGCCCGTCACGTACACGCCCGGCACCGACGCGACCAGCTACTTCCAGCTCGGGACGACGGCGAGCGCGGTGACTGCCGCGTTAGGCGTATCGATCCCGTACATCCAGCAACTGGGGGTCGAAAACATACTGAATTGGCGCGTCCCGCTCATTCGCCGGTTGCAGCAGGAGATGCCGCGACTCGGCTACGTGCCGCAGACGCCGAGCGATTCGACGTCGCCGATCGTGACCTTCGCGCACAAGGACGAGGCGCGCATCACGAAGAAGCTCGACGCGGCGCGGGTGTCCATCCGCGTCGCGCCCTACTGGATGCGGATCGCGCCCTCGGTCTACAATGACATGAACGACATCGACCACCTGTTGAGTGCGCTCTCATGACACGCACGCTGCGCTCAACGGAGAAGGCTATCGAGCCTCGCCAGGACAGCGGCGTTGTTCGCGACACAGAGCGAGCGGCGCGCGCTCGTTCTCCGGCCCGCGAGCAGCGACGCGTCCATCCAGTCGCGCGCGAGCCGGGAGAGCAGCCAGCCTAACGGCGGCGACACGACGCGCTCGCGCGACCGATGCACCCGCGCGGAGTCGGAGGACGTCGTTGCGCTATCGCCTGACGCGGCAACGCCGCCGACTTCGTGAAGGAACAGGTTGTCGCAGACATTCATCTGCAGGAACACGTCGGCTTCGTTTCTCAGCTCCGCTCGCGCCATCGCCCCCCGCGCGTCGCGCGCGTTCAACACGGCGCGCACCGGCGCCATCAGCTCGTTCGTCGTCGATGCCGGTACCGCGAGCGACGCCGTATCGCTCGCCATGTCGTTCGCGCAGCCGATGGGATCGTTGCAGAGATACAGAACAACCGACCGTACTCCGCTGCGCGACGACAGCAGATGATGGATCTCGCGAAGCGTCGCAAGACCGGAGTTCTCGAAATAGCCGCCGTCGACGACGTGACCGTACTCGACGCCGTCGCCGCGATCGAGTCGGCCCGCGGGGCTCACGAAGGTGAAGCGCGCGCTGTTGTGCACCGCCGTCGCGAATCGGAGGTCGCCGCCGAGCAAGCCGAGGACGTCGACCGCGTCGGCGAAGGTCCGGTCCGTGCTGCCATTGTGCGCGCCCGGTCCGAGGTCCGTGCGCACGGGCATCGCGATGTACCGGCGGCCCGACTCGACATGGGTCGAGTTGAGCAGCAAGAGCGGGAGACGGAGCCGCGACGCGCTGTCGCTCGTGAGCTTCCAGAGTCCGTTGGCGAACGTCGGCGCGCCGACTCGCGTGGCGTACGACGCTTCCCAGGATCCCTCGAGCGCGCTCGAGCGGTCCAACGCGTCGATCGCGATCGGAAAGAAGCGCTGCGCCAGGTCTGGCGCGACGAGCTTCGCGAGCACGGGCGAGAGGTAGTCGTCACCGAGAAGGCTGCGCACGCACGATGAGTATGCTCCCGGCGAACGCGTCGCCCCGCGCGTGTGCTCGACGTCTTGCGCGCACTCGAGGCGGCGGGCGGCGCTGCTGTCGGGCGCGTCATGCGCGAGCGCGGTGAAGACGGCGGCGCCGAGACTGCCGCCGGAAACGCCGGAGATGGCGAAGACGTGCCTGACGAACTCGGGGTTGCGGTCCTGTGCCGCCGCGAGCGCCGTCGCCGTCCAGTACGCGGCGCGCAGGCCGCCGCCGGCGGCGGCGACGAGAATCACCGGGACGGACGTGTTTCCCGGCGCCGGCGACCGCGCGCGCAGCCACTGGTCCAGGTGCGCGTCGATCGTCGGTCGCGGATCGGCGCGACTCCAGGTCGACGCGTCGATGGGGCGCACGACGTGGTTGTCGTTCCACGCGCTGAAGAGGAGGGCGAGGAGCAGCCCGATCGTGACGAGCCGGACTCGATAGCGGCCATACACCCACACCGTGACGCTCCCGACGAAGACGGCGTTGGCGACGGCGGTCACCAGCAAGAGCAGTGGCCCTAACGATCGGCCGGCGCTCACCGGCGCGACCGTGAACAGCACGAGCAACGTCGCGCTGGCGATGGCCGCGATGGCGACGCGAACCTTGAGGCCCGTATCGAGCTTGTTCGCGTCGCGCATCATGTACGTCTCGTCGCGCTGCGAGACTGGTGTGAGGTCCGTCTGGTCGAGGACCGCCGCGGCGCCGTTAGGCTTCCCCGCCGCGAGCACCGCGCGGGCCTCGCGTCGCGGCCGTCGAAAGGCGACGAACAGGTACAACGTCCACGCGAGGACCGCGCACAGCCACGCGCCGACCTGTAGATAGCACGCCTCGAGCTCGGTTTGCCGGGGCGGGGTTCGCCGCGCCGCGGACCAGGCGCATATCGCGACCGGAATCACGCCGCAGAGGTTCGCGACGATCGCCATGCCGGCGCTCTCGCTGAACACGTCCATCGCTCGCCCGGCGGGAATGAGCCCGGTGACGGCGAGGCCGATCGCGCGGAGAACGTGCTTCCATCGGCGAAGGACGAGCGCCAGGATCAGGCCGCCGCCATTCGCGATCGCGAACGAGCTGATGGAAAGTCCCGCGCGGGCAAAGGCGGCGCCGGCGAGGGCGAGCAAGGCGACGCCGAATACGCGCGGCACCTTTTCCGCGAAGAAGGCGTACCAGTGGCGCTCGCGCCGATCCCGGGCCGTCTCGGGCGAGCGCGCGTCGGCGTTAGGCTTCCAGCGCTCGTCACCCTCGAACCGGAGCTCCATGATCGAGCGTCCGCAGTACCACACCGCGGCGCCGCCGAAGAGCAGTCCCAGAACCGATGTCACAATGCGGACGGCGGGATGGGTTCCCTCCACCAGTCGCTGCAGAATGTCCTGGCCTTGCGCGACGGCGAGGAGCGGAAGCGCCCCGATGGCGACGGCGAGGATGCTGTACCGCGTGCGGGTAATCACGACGCCACGCGGCCCTCGCAGCAGTTCGGCGAGAATCCCGAAGGCGACGATGACGATGAGTATCCACTTAACGGCCGACGCCGCCGAGCCGAGGACGACCGGCAGGGTGATGTCGGGGATCGCGGCCGGCGCCGAGCCCGCGGGCACGGCGATCGCCGCGCGGTGGAGCAGCACGTTCTCGATGAACGCGTCGAGGGCGCCGGCGATGAGCGGGGCGAGCACGAACAGGTGCGTCAGGCGTGGCAGCCGCTCCGGCGTCTCGGTGCCGTCCGGCTCGAAACGACGCCACCGCTCCACCCAGATGTACAGGGCGGTCAGCGTCACCGCGTAGGACGCGGCGAATGCCAGATCCCAACTCAGGAAGGGCGGCGCGAGCTGTGCCCGGCACGCGGCGTCCCCGGACGCGCGCAGCAACGCCGCGAAGCGTTGGGGGTCGAAAGTCACCTCGATCCGAATCGGCCGCGCGGCGAGATCAGTGCACGCGGCCGACAGCGCCGATGAGATCTTGCTATAGAGCCAGAACGAGATGCCGGCGAGTATCGCGATCCCGCCGGTGACGCCGGTCGGGAGACGGCGCGCGAGGCGATCGAACAGCGAACGGATCGAGCAGGCCCACCGCTCCCACCACTTCAATGCGTCACCTTCCCGTGCTGCAGGTAGTCGACCGCCAACTCGCTGAGCAGCCTAACGCCGACCGGCAGCGCGTGCTCGTCGGCGAAGAACTTCGGCGAGTGGTTGGGCGCGGCTTTCGCAGGATCCATCCCATCGGGTGTGACGCCAAGAAAAAGGAAGATACCGGGTATGCGCGCCTGGTAGAGTGAAAAGTCCTCGGAGGTCGTCGTCTGTGGTCCGGGGAGGATCCGGGCGCCGGGAATTCCCGTACCGACGACACGCTCGACGGTGGGGCGCATCCGGTCGACGAGCGCGGGATCGTTGTACGTGATGGTGCCGGCGATGGAGGCCTCGACGGTGGCCGTCGCGCCCGAGGCGGCGGCGATCGACTCGGCGGTGCGCCTAACGAGCACCGGGATGTCCTGGCGCTGCTTTTCGTCGAAGGTGCGAATCGTTCCCGTCATCACGACGCTGTCGGGAATGATGTTGCCACGCACGCCGCCATTGATCGTCGCGACGGTGACGATCGCCGGGCTCGCGGTGAGATCGATCTGCCGGCTCACGATCGTCTGCAGGCCGAGCACGATCTGCGACGCGACGACGACCGGATCGACGCCATTCCACGGAATCGCGCCATGCGTCTGCCGGCCGTGCACGACGATACGCAGCGTGCCACCCGCCGCCATCAGCGCGCCGGAGCGATACACGACGCTCCCGACGGCGTAGGGGAAGACGTGCAATCCGAAGATGGCCGTCGGTTTGGGATTGTCGAGGGCGCCGTCGCGAATCATCCCCGCGGCGCCGCCGAGTGACTCCTCGGCGGGCTGGAAGAGAAAGACGACGGTGCCGGGGAGTCGCTCGCGCATCCCGGCGAGCACCTCGGCGGCTCCCATGAGCATCGCGACATGGTTGTCGTGTCCGCACGCATGCATGACGCCCACTTCCTGACCGTTCAGCTGCGTGCGCACCTTCGAGCGGAATGGCAGATCGACTTCCTCGGTGACGGGGAGGGCATCCATGTCGGCGCGGAGCGCGACGACGGACCCGGGGAGGCCGCCCTCGAGCACGCCGACGACGCCGGTCCCGCCGACGCCGGTGCGGACCTTGATCCCGAGCTTGCGCAGATGTTCGGCGACGAGGGCCGCGGTGCGCGTCTCCTGACCGGAGAGCTCGGGATGTTCGTGGATGTCGCGACGCCAGGCGACGACCTTGTCGTTGACCGCGAGCGCGCGGCGGTCGATCTCGGCGTCGAGTTGGGCGTGGAGAGAGAGAGGCGTGATCAGGGCGAGTAGAGCGAGGAGGCGCGTCGTCATTGGCATCGTTAGGCTGGAAGAAGTTGGCGCTGGATCTTAGCCGAATGCTGCAAGACCGGCAACCTCGCTGCCCGGGAAAGACTCCATCCCTCCTCGGGAAGACTCCTTCGCCGTTGTCGCTCCTCGCTTCACCGCGGAGGACGCAAGGATGCGGAGGAACTGCTAACGACCTTGGGCTCGGCAACGACGAGATTCTGCACCAGCTGATCGATTCGATAGCCCGACATCGGAGTCCTGAGCGGCAGCACTTTCCTCATGCCTAACGTCTGACGGGAACTGTGGAGAACGTCCGGCACTTTCAAGTTGATGCCGCCCTGGGCTCTCCAGAGCGCGATGCAGCCGGCGCCTGCTTGGAGAGCTCTGGGGACGCGAATGGCGCGAATCGAGGCGAATCCAAACGAGGGCATTCACGCTCAATCGCGCGTGCTCGACGAAAATCGAATTATGGTGAGGCCCAAAGTTCTATCGTTTTGTCGACCCCGTGAAGAAGGACGATACGAAGCTCGATCGCGTTCGCTTCCATTCGCGCTATCCGCGTCCTGAAGTTTTGAACACGGCCTTGTCAATGTCGAAGAAACT
>DATBHD010000271.1:0-5076 GCA_036557635.1 Gemmatimonadaceae bacterium | reverse complement strand
GCGCCATCAGCGCCGGCGCACAGCAGTTTCCGGCGAATCCGAAGGTCGACCGGATCTTCGCCGAGTGGGACAGGCCCGACTCGCCGGGGTGCGCGTTAGGCGTGCTGCAGGGCGGCCGCTTCGTGTACGAGCGCGGCTACGGCATGGCGAACCTCGACTACGACATCCCGAACTCGCCGAAGCTCGTGTACTACGTCGGGTCGGACTCGAAGCAATTCACGGCGGCGAGCATCGGCCTGCTCGTGTTGGACGGCAAGATCGCGCTCGACGACGACATCCGGAAATACATCCCGGAGATGCCGGACTACGGGACGCCGATCACGATCAATCATCTCCTGCATCACACGAGCGGCATCCGCGACATCTATGGCTTGATGGCACTCGCCGGTTTGCGCCTCGAAGATGTGTTCTCGGACTCGGAAGCGGTGGCGCTGATCGCGCGTCAGAAAGAGCTCAACTTCAAGCCCGGCGACGACTATCTGTACAGCAACTCCGGGTATTTCCTGCTCGGGCAGATCGTGAAGCGCGTGACCGGGAAGTCGCTGCGCGAGTTCGCGGACGAGCGGATCTTCCGGCCACTGGGGATGACGCGCACGCACTTTCATGACGATCCCGGCCACATCATGAAGGGACGGGCGATGAGCTACGAGCGGGACGGGCGCGGCAGCTTCCGGATTTCGTATTTGCAGAACTTCGACAAGATCGGCGCCGGCGGATTGTACACGACGGTAGAGGATCTCCGGAAGTGGGACGAGAACTACTATACGCACCAGGTGGGCGGCGACGCGCTGCAGAAGCTCATTCACACGCGCGGCGTCTTGAACAACGGCGACACCATCCCGTACGCCTTCGGGAACAACGTGACGACGTACCGCGGGCTTCGTGTCGACGAGCATGGCGGATCGTTGATGGGTTACAAGGCGGAGATTCTGCGCTTTCCGGATCAACACTTCAGCGTTCTCGCAACTTGTAACCTCGGCGCGATCAACCCCGGCCCGCTCGCCGAGCAGGTGGCGGAGGTGTATCTCGGGAGCGCGATGGGACCGAAGGCGCAGATCGCGAGCCGGCGGCCCCGTGACGTGGCGCAGGCGGCCGTTCCCACGTTAGGCACCGCCGAGCTGTCGGTGTACGCCGGCGACTACTACTCCGACGAGGTGGATGCGACGTATCACATCGCGGTCGAGGGGGGCACGCTGGTGCTATCGGCGCATCACGTGCCGGCGCAGCGGCTCACCTTCACGGCGCCGGATACGTTTCGCGCGGCAGGTGGCCTCACGTTGCATTTCGAGCGGAGCGCCGGCGCGGCGCCGGCGGCGTTCAGCGTCGAGGCGGGGCGCGTCCGCCATATTCGATTCGCGCGTCGGTAAATTGGCGAAGCGTCAGCACGGACCAACACTGACAAATCACGGACGAACACGAACCTCCGTGTTAGTCCGTGTTCACGCTTTCGAGTTTTAGAGCCAACTTTCTGACGGTCGTCACGTTCCGCATCGTCATCGGCATGGCGAGCGCACGTTCGAGCGCGGCGCCCGAGATGGTGGAGTCGCTGAATCGCCCGCGGCTGCCCCAGTAGAGCTCGCGGCCGTGGATGTGGAGCTCGTCGACGGCCGTGTTCAGCGCGACAACCTTCTTCACGGTGTCCGCCGTGGGCTTGCCGGCGAGGAAGCCGATGTAGAGGGAATGCCGGGTGAAATCGAACGCGGCGGGCGCGAAGGGTTCGTGCCTGACGACTGACGACATCTCGGCGGGCGAGCGCACGAAGGTCGCCACGGCGTAGCCGAGGACGCGCTCGAGCTCCATCGCGATGCGCTCCTCGAGCTCGCGCGGCTTGGCGTCCGGTGCGTCGAAGAGCACGTTGCCGCTGGCGATGAACGTCTCGACGTTGCCGAAGCCGAGGCGGACGAACTGCTTGCGCAGCGCCTCCATCTTGACGACGTGGCCGCCGACATTGATCGCGCGGAGGAGGGCGACGTAGCGCTTCGGCGGGCTCATTGCGTCACTCGATCTTCAGGCCGACGATCGACGCGTCGGCGCGCGGATAGCGGAGGTCGAGCTTCTCCATGCGATCGGCAATGGTCCGCGCGACGAGCCAGTCACGCACGTCGTTGTCGTCGGCGGGCACGACGTACCATGGAGCCCACTTCGTGCTCGTGTGCGTGAGGATGCCGCGATAGGCTTTCGTGAAATCATCCCACCGCCTGCGGTCGTCGAGGTCGCCGACGCGGAACTTCCAGTTCTTCGTCTCGTCGGTGAGGCGATCCTGGAGACGGCGCCGTTGCTCGGCGCGGGAGATGTGCAACAGAAACTTGAGAATGACGACGTTGTTCGCCGTGAGCATCTGCTCAAAATCGTTGATCTGCGCGTAGCGCGCGGACCAGACTTTCTTCGGCACGAGGCCGTGGACGCGCGGGACGAGAATGTCCTCGTAATGCGACCGGTTGAAGATGCCGATCATGCCGCGCGGCGGCACCTCCCGATGTACGCGCCAGAGAAAGTCGTGATGCTGCTCGAGCTCCGTCGGCTGCTTGAAGGATGCGACGGTGCAGCCCTGCGGGTTGACGGCGCTGAACACCTTGCGAATGGTGCCGTCCTTCCCCGATGCATCACGCCCCTGCAACACGATCAGCACCGCATAGCGCGCGTCGGCGTAGAGCACACGCTGGAGATCGGAGATGCGGTCGGCCTCCTTCTTCGCCGCGCGCGCGAGCGCGTCGCCGCTCTTCGCCGACGCCGGTGGGCGTGCGTCGTCGTCGTCGAGACGAACGGAGCGCTTTCCGCCAACGGGGTGGAGCTTCAACTATTCGACACCGCGGGTCGCGGTCGAGGCGACACCATCCGGTGCGCGAACACCGCCAGCGCTCCGATGATGATTCCCGAAACCAGCCCCACCACCGGACCGAATACCGCCATCATGACGCGCGGATGCGTCGGCATCGGCATCGACGTCATCATCGCCGCTTCACTGGGATGTCGCGGCAGATAGCGCGCGATGAAGATGACGTGCGCGGCGGTGATCCAGACGCAGTTCGCCAGCCCCAGCACCACGCCATGGAGGAAGTGGCGGCTGGGCGCGCGCGTCCCGATGAAGTACGCCGAGACCAGAAAGACGACGAGCCACAGGAACGGCTCGAGCGTTGCCGGGATGAAGAACACCGACCCGACACCCATCACCAGGCCGAGCAGCGACAGCTGAAAGATCAGCTTCCCGTTCATGGAATCCTCGCGCGTTCGCGGTGGCCCCAACTTGTGCGCGCGAGGAGGGACGCGTCAATGCGTATGGAGTTCCAATACTGTTCTGGACCAGGCACCGGGAATCAATCCGGGCGACCGCGGTTCTCAAGAGATGGAGTGATTCCGCCGCACCTAACCGCGGCAAGCAGAGGCTCCTCGACTGCGAACAGACCATCAGCGGACCGCCTAACGTGATACGGAATTCTTGGAACGGCGGATTCTATTCATGGTGAGACCAGCCTCGAGACGGTCAGCAGCGAGCGGCGAGACATCAGCCGAGCCCACACTCCTCCGCCGTCTCACGCCCGGTAACTAGCGACCGGCGTTGCGAGGCAACCTCTCGCATTCATCGGCAATGGGCGTTCCCAGAGTCTCCTCGCAGTTTGCTCACAGCTCGGCGCTCGCGGCTGACCCTTCTCGAGGCTGGTCTTTCCCTGCTGTGTGAGAGGACGGAGAGGACTCTCCAGGCGCACGAGCGCCCACATCCGCGACATTCCCGACTTCCCGCTACCGTACTCCCGCCAGGGCGGCGACGAGAAGCGCGGCCCACTGGGGACCGAGCCAGCCACTCGGTCCGTCGTCGTAGGTCTCACCTAACGAGTGAGCGCCAGTGCCGCTCCCGCCTCCGTCGATCGTAATTGCGGGAATGCCAAGACTCATCGGCAGGTTCGCGTCGGTACTGGACGACCCGGACCTCGGCGTGAAACCCAGCGCGCGCCCCGCCGACAGGGCCGTGGCGACGATGCGCGACGAATCCGTCTGCGAGCTGTTCGCCGGCCGAATGCCGATCGTGTCGATGACGAGCGACAACTTCGCCCTCTCGGCGCGCGCGCCGGTCTGGCGAATCCAGCGATCGTTCTCGCTGTCGAGCGCCTTGGCGAGAATCGCGAGCACCTGCTTGTCGACGGCGTCGAGCGCTTCGGCGGTCTCCGACCGCATGTCGAGGTCCATCGAGCCCGAGAAGGGGATCGAGTTCACGGAGGTGCCGCCGGAGATGACGCCGACGTTGAAGGTCGTCTTCGGCGACGCCGGCACCTGGAGGTCGGCGATGCCGGCGATCGCTCTGCCTAACGCGTGAATCGGATTGGGAATCCCGAAAGCGCCATAGCTATGGCCACCGGGACCCTTGTAGGTGATGCGATAGCGCTTGCTGCCGACGCCGTGATGCTTGAGGTCGAGCCCCGTGCCGTCGACGGAAATGAAGTAGTCGATCTTGCCTTTGAGGCTGTTGGCGAAGAGGAAGCGCGTCCCGCGGAGGTTGCCCTGCCCTTCCTCACCGACGTCGCCAACGAAGTAGACGGTGCCGGTGGTCTGGACGTTCGCTCGCTGAAAGGCGCGCGCGACCGAGAGCACGACGGCGAGGCCGCGACAGTCGTCGCCGATGCCAGGTCCGGCCAGCAGCGTGCCGCTTCGCCTGACCTTGACGTTCGTGCCCTCGGGGAAGACGGTGTCGAGGTGGCCCTGGATGAGAACGGTGGGCCCGGCGCCGGTTCCGCGACGTTCCGCGATGACGTTACCGACGCTGTCGATGCGCACGTTGGCGATGCCTAACGCCTGGAGCCGCCGGCGATACTCGGCGGCGCGCGTCGCTTCCTTGAAGGAGGGCGCGGGGATCTCGCAAAGTGAGATCTGCTGCTCGAGGGTCCAGGCTTCCTGCGCCTTGATGGTGTCGAGCGCGGCGCGGAGGCGCGCGTTGTCGTGCGGGATCGGGAGCGACTGAGCGGAGAGGCCGGAGGTGGCCATTACGAACAGAGCGCTGGAGAGAGTGATCGAAGATCTCATATTTGGCGTGGCGTGTGACGATCGCGACCGAGCAAGCAAGCACGAATCACGGATCATTCGGAT
>DATBHD010000270.1:0-7704 GCA_036557635.1 Gemmatimonadaceae bacterium | reverse complement strand
ACCGCCAACATATCTTGCCGCCGGTACTGCACCAGATCGCAGGTCACAGGGGAGGGAGCCATGGCACACGAAAGCCACGCGGGCCACACGCACCAGCACGGCGATGGATGTGGGCACACGATGGTGACGCACGATGGACATTCGGATTATCTCCACGACGGGCATCTGCACCACCCGCACGGGGACCACGTCGACGAGCATCGCGTCGCGGTGAGCTCGCAAAACCCGCAGGCATGCACGCCGGGATTCCACGCCGGCCACGCATCGAACCATGAGCACGGCCCGGGCTGCGGCCACGAAGCGGTGCCGCACGGCGATCACACGGACTACCTCGTAGCAGGTCGGCTGCACCACGCGCACGGGAACCACTGCGACGATCATGGGGCGATCAAGACCTCCGCGTTCCAGTCGTAACGTCAACGCATCTCGGCGTTAACGTTCGCTGATCATGGGGCCGCGTCGTTGACGACGCAGCCGCTCCGCATTCGCCACCAGGTCCATAGCGTGCTCGCAACCAGCCATCCAACGACTCCCGCGAGCGTCACGTCGCTCAGGAAGTGCGCGCGCGCGAGCACGCGCGTGAGGGCACAGCCGCCGGCCACGGCAAAGAAGATCCAGCGCGCGCGAGGATACATGCGGGCGAGCATCGCCAGCGCGCCGAAGGCGACGA
The DNA here is from genome assembly GCA_036557635.1 of Gemmatimonadaceae bacterium. Taxonomy (GTDB): domain Bacteria; phylum Gemmatimonadota; class Gemmatimonadetes; order Gemmatimonadales; family Gemmatimonadaceae; genus AG2. The sequence continues at coordinate 7,034 of DATBHD010000270.1, read as the reverse complement.
TCGCGTGGCTGCTGGGAAGCGCGAAGCCGGCACTCGAGAAGGGGTGGACGGACCAGCTGCGAAAGACATAGCCTCCGGCGTGAGCCTCAGGGCGTTCACGCCGGAGAAGCAGCTTGAGCACTTCGCCAGCGAGTCCCGCCAATGCCGCACTCGCGAATGGCAGCACGCCGCGCCAGCGGCGCCAGGGTGTTACCGTGGAACCGCGCCACGACGGATCACACAATACGAGCGCGATCGACACGATGGCCCACGTCGGAAGGAAGCCCGCAACCCGGAGCATACGACCGAGATCGCCATCGTAGATCGTCGGACGGACGAGATGATGATACGCCCAGCCATCGAGCGCCGTCGCGGCGAGGAACGCCGCGACCAGGAGCGCGATGGCGACTGCCGTGCTGTGCCCGTGGCGGTATTGCATTTCCGCAAGCTAGTTGGGTCGGCGCCTCGCGCGACACTGCTGCCTAACGGCCAACAATAGAACGCCAAAGCGACGTGAGAGCTCCACTCATGAGGCGTGGCCGTCAGCTCATCGGGATCTCGTTGCCCGTCTCGAACTCGACGCGTAGCGTGAGGCACACCTATGAGCATCAGGAAAAGCTTGTCACCTCTGACGCGCCCATCCAGGGCGGATCTCCGCTACGCGGTTCGCACATTGTGCACGCGGCCCGCGTTCGCCGTTTCGGTCGTGATGACGCTCGCGCTCGCAATGGGGCCAACGACGGCGATCTTCTCCGCGGTCGATGCCTTGCTCCTGCGCTCGCTGCCCTTTCCACGGGCAGGGCAGCTCGTGCGCGTCGAGTCGGTTCGCGGTGGACAACCCGGCTCGCTCGTCGTGAGTGCGATCTAACGAATGACTGAGCGCGATTTGTGGTGGACTGTCGACTGCCCCATTTGCCACCGTGCCCTCTCGATCAGGCGTCGCGAGGAAGGCGAACGGATCTGCCCCCCGGATGGCAGCATTGGCTGTCATCATTGCAAGATTGGCGTGTTGTTCGGTGGACTTCCGATTTACGTGTACGATGCTGCGGCGATGGAGCGCTTCGATCCGAGCTCGCCTGAACTTCATTGATGAAGTTGCGGGAAACGACGCGGGAGTACGTCCGTCTCGAGCCTCGGTGCGGTAAGCCGTGGACCGGGGGTGTCGCGACGAAAGAGCGGTAGATACCCTGGGCCCGGGACTCTGGACGCCACGTCGAGCGAGAGCCACTATCAGCCCGCTCGACCACCGTTCACATCCTCGTGGAGTCGTAGACCATGCGAGCCCTGCCCGCGATTGCTCTCCTCGGCGTCCTCACGGCGACCGCACACGCTCAGAACGCCGCCGCGCCGCCGTCACCGTGGACTCGTGACAGCTTTCCATCGGCGAAGCTGAAAGAAGAGCGAAAGCTTTTCATCGCCACGCCGGCGAATTACAGCCCCACGTCGACGCAGCGCTACCCGGTGCTCGTGCTGCTCGACGCGGACGATCAGCCACAGTTCGCCGCGGCCGTCGCGAATGTTGCGTTCCTCGCAAATCGCGGCGCCATCCCCGATCTGCTCATCGTCGGCATCCCGAATGGGAAGGATCGCTCGCACGACATGACGCCCCCGGCCACCGGAGCGACAGCGAAGAACTTTCCAACCGCGGGCGGAGCCGGCGCATTCGCGGACTTCATTCTCGACGAAGTGCTGCCGAGGGTGCGCGCGAAGTATCGTACGCTGCCGTCGACCATTCTCGCCGGCCACTCGTTCGGCGGACTGTTCGCGCTCGACGTTGCGGCGACGCGTCCGAACGCATTCTCGGGCATCGTCGCGATGAGCCCCTCGCTCTGGTGGAACGACTCGCTCCCGGCGCGCGACTACGCGACGGCGATCGCCAAGTCATCGACGTCGACGCGCCTGTTCGCGACGAGCGGCGGCCTGGAACCGCCGATCGACGTCACTACGCGTCGCTTCGAGAGCCGCCTGGACTCGATCAAGCCGGTGTCCCTCGCGTTTGCGGCGCAACACTATCCCGAAGACACGCACGGCCTGACGCCGGAGCCGAGCCTGATCGATGGTCTGCGATTTGTGTTCGCACCGGTGTCGCTCGCGCGCTCACCGATGCAGCAGCTGGGTCCGAACAGTGACTCGGCGGCCGTGGTGAAGGCGATCACCGAGAGCGTCGACGCCTATGTACGCGGGGCGAGGAGCCTCGGATTGCCCGAGCATTTCCCCGAAGGGCCGATGAACCAGATGGGCTATGCGGTGTTGCAGTTCCTCAAGATGCCGAAAGTGGCGGTGTGGATGTTCCGCCAGAACGTCGCCAGCTATCCCGATTCGCCTAACGTGTACGACAGCCTCGGCGACGGTCTTCTTGCGGAAGGCGACAGCACAGGGGCGCGCACGCAGTTCCGCCAGGCGCGCGACGTCGCGATGCGCATCGGACAACCGGTCTCGGTGGAGACGAAGAAGAAGCTCGACGCGCTGGAGCATTCGGCAACGCAAGCCGGTAAGACAAAGCCATAACCTCCTTCTCCTCTCGCCGGATCGAAGCAGATCCCTCGTCGTTTCGCTCCTCGATGACAGGTTTGGGCTACCGCAACCCCGCGCTGCTTATCGGGTAGTAAGCGCGGAGGCAATTGGCCATGAGACTAATACCGGCAATACGAGGCAGTGTTGTCGCGCTCGCTTTGGCTATCGGCGGATCCAAGCTCAGCGCTGCACCGATCCCGACCGATTCCCCTTCGAGTGATGTCACGCCAGGCGACGTCGCCGCTTCGAACGCGAAGGTGTGGGCCGCCTACGATGCGCTCGTCGCCATGTGGAGCGCGGACTTCAAACAGATCGGCGAGAGATTCTCCGCGCCCGGAATGGCGCGTTATCGGATGCGGATTCGCACACCCTGCGGCTACCTGAATCCCGAGAACGCCGAATACTGCGCGGCAAACAACACGATCTACTTCGACGACGTCTTCGTGGCGGGGCAGGTCAAGACGGCCGCGGAGGCGCTCGGCACCGACGGGGACATGGCTGGAGTCGACATCATCGCGCACGAGATGGGACACGCGGTGGCGCAGCAGCTCGGCTACAAGTATCGCAAGTCGTACGCGAACGAAGCGACGGCGGATTGTCTCGCCGGCGCGTTCGCGCGGCATGCGGCGACCGACGGCTCACTCGAGGAAGGTGACATCCGGGAAGCGGAGTTCGGGATGTCGAGCGGTGGCGATCCGTCGCCGGGTCGGACGGTGCACGGCACGGCGGAGCAGCGCGTTGAGAACTTCCGTAACGGAGTGCGGGGCGGGGCTGGCGCTTGTCTGTCCGATTTTCGCGGATTGCGGGGGTAGGCCTCGTTGCGTGCTCGCGTTCGCCGTTGATGCCAGCCTTGGCTGGAGGCATTCTTGGTGAGACATGGCCGAAGCCCAGCCCGCAATGATTCGACTGGCACTACCGACTGACGCCGCGCGCGTCGCTGACATCTACCGCCCAGCGGTCACCGACCACCCGACCTCGTTCGAGCTCGAACCGCCTGACGCCGCGGAGATGAGCGAGCGAATCACGAAGGCGCTCGAGCGATTTCCCTGGCTCGTCGCCGAGGATGGCGGGCGGGTAGTTGGCTATGCGTACGCGAGCCCGCACCGCACGCGCGCCGCGTACCAGTGGTCCGTCGAAGTGTCGGCGTATGTCGACGAGAGCGCGCAGCGTCGGGGCGTCGGCCGCGCGCTGTACGAAGCCCTGTTTCGGGTGCTCGTACTTCAAGGCTATCGCAACGCCTGCGCCGGCATCACGCTGCCTAACGCGGCGAGCGAGGGATTCCATCGCCGCCTGGGCTTCACCCCGGTCGGCGTCTTTCGCGGCGTGGGCTTCAAGCATGGCGCGTGGCACGACGTCGCCTGGCTCGAGCAACCGCTCGTGCCTCGGGACGACGCGGCTCCCGTGCCGCCGATCCCTCTCGCTCTTTGCGCGACATCGCCGCTGCTTCAGGCAGCGATCGAGGGGAAGCCAACGCCGCGTTTCCGACAGGCAACAGCCGCGGACGTGCCGGCGATCCGCGCGCTGATCGAGGCGTCGGTGCGCGGGCTGAGTGAGCCGTTCTACACACGCGAGCAGATCGACAGCTCCCTCCGTCACCTCTTCGGTCCCGACAGCCAGCTCATCTCCGACGGCACGTACTACGTCGCCGACGCCGGGGGCGAGGTGGTGGCGTGCGGGGGCTGGAGCCGGCGTCTCACGCTCCACGGCGGCGACCAGGCGAAGCGCGGCGCGGATCCACTCATCGATCCCGAGGTCGAGCCGGCACGGATCCGCGCCTTCTTCGTCCACCCTGGATGGGCGCGCCGCGGCATCGGGCGGCTCTTGTTTCACGAATGCTCAACGGCGGCGCGCGCCGCCGGATTCCGCGATGTCGAGCTGACGGCGACGCTGCCGGGAGAGCCGCTCTACAGGACGCTCGGCTTCTCCCTGGTGGAGCGTGGCGCCGTCCGGATGCCGGACGGCGTCGAGCTCCCAACGGCGCGGATGCGCCGCTCGATCACGGACTACTCGGCCTGAATCGCGATCATCGGGTTGACGCGCGTCGCCCGGCGCGCGGGCACGAGCGTCGCCAGCAGGCCGGCGACGAGCATCAACGCCAGCGCGGCGACCCACGTCGCCGCGTCGAGCGGGCTCACACCATACAGCGCGAAGGTGACGAATCGCGTCAGGCCGACGCCGCCTAACGATCCGAGCACGAGGCCGATCGCGACGAGACGCAGGCCGTCGGCCGTCATGAGTCGCAGGAGCGCGGACGCAGAGCTCCCGAGCGCGGCGCGAATGCCGAGCTCGCGCGTGCGCTGGGCCACGGCATAACTCAACACGCCGTACAGACCGGCGATCGAGAGCAGGAGAGCGACGGCGGCGAACGCCCCGAGCAAGCTCAGATAGAATCGCGGCTGACCGAGGCTCGCGGCGATCACCTCGGGCATCGGGAGCACGGCGGCGACGGCGGCGGTGGGATCGAGCGCGCGGATCGCCGCGCGCACCGAGGGCGCGATTGCCGCCGGGTCGCCGCGCCGCACGCGGATCATCAGCGAGAATGTGGACGACTGGCCGCCCTGCGCATACGTCCAGTACATCTCCGGCGCCGGCGGGGCGATCGGTCCCAGGTTTCGAATATTGGTAACGACGCCAACGATCGTGCCGAAGGTCGTGTCGGTCAAATGAAAGCGCTTGCCGATCGGGTCGACGCCCTCGAGATCACGATCGACGAGCGCCTGGTTCACGACGGCGACGACCGGCGTCGTCGGGCTCGCGTCATCGGACAGCCGCAGGAGGCGGCCGGCGAGCAAGCGCTGTCCGGTGACGTCGAAGAAGCCGGGGGAGACGCGCCGGTTCTCGACGACGGGGAATCGCGTCGGGTCGCCCTCGGGCTTGCCCTCGTAGCGAACGTTCCAGTTGTTGCCCCAGTTCACGTACGGCACGAGATCGATCGATCCCGCGCTCTCGACGCCGGGAAGTGCGCGAATCGCTTCGAGCGCCGGCTCGAGGAAGGCGCTCGAAGTGGGCTGCTTTGCATAACGAGCGGGAGACGTCGTCACGCGCAGGGTGAGCACGTGCGCGGTCTCGAAGCCGGGGTCGTTGCCGAGCAGGCCGGCGAATCCCTTGAGTACGAGCCCGGCGCCGATGAGCAGCACGAGTGACAACGCGATTTCCAGCACGACGAGCGTCCGCAGCGCGCGATGCTGCTCGCGTCCCGCGCCTCCGCCGCGGCCGCCGCGCAGCGCGTCCTGCGGGTCGACGGCGGCGCTCCGCCACGCCGGCAGCACCCCGCACGCCGCGGCGACGACGAGTGCCAGCCCGAGCGCAAACAGGACGACGCGTCCGTCGATGCTCAGTCCCGCGAGCTGAGGGATCTGCGCGCCGGCAAGCGCGCCGATCGTGCGAACGCCGCCGGCGGCGATCGCGAGTCCGAGGGCCACGCCGATGCCGGTGATGATCAAGCTCTCGACGAACGCCGGCTGCATCGTCGCCCAACGCGTCGCGCCGAGGGCGGTGCGTACGGCGATCTCGCGCCGCCGCTGCACGCCGCGCGCGAGCAGCAGCGCCGCGACGTTTGTCGCCGCGATGAGGAGGACCATGCCGACGGCGCCAAGCAAGAGCAGGAGCGGCGTCCGCACCGCGGCGACGTTCTCCGCCTGCAGTGGCGCGACGCGCACGTCCTCGCCGTGCAGCACCGGATTTTCGGCGACGATGCCGGCGAAGATCGTGCGCAACTCGGTCTGCGCCGTGACCGGCGTCGCGCCCGTCGTTAGGCGGCCGAGGACGAGGAGGTAGTTGCTCCGGCGCTGGTTGGCGGCGAGCTGCGCGGCAGTGAACTGGATCGGCGTCCACAGGTCGGCGCGCAGCACGTTGGCGCCGTGCGGGACGTGAAAGTCGCGCGGCGCGATCCCGACGATCGTCGTCGGCGCGCCATCGATGCCGAGCCTCTTGCCGACGATGGATGGGTCGGCGCCGAGCTTGCCGCGCCAGAACTCGTCACTCACCACCGCGACGGGCGCCTGTCCGACGCGATCGTCGTCGGGTACGAGAAGGCGCCCGACCTGCGCGCGCGCGCCGAGCGTATTGAAGAAATTGCCGGTGACGTAGATCTGGCTCGCCGGCACGGCCTCCGTCGGCAGCGCGACGAGGGCCCTTCCGAACGAGAGCGCAGCCAGCCCCTCGATGCGGCGCGTCCGCTGCGCGAGGTCGATGTAGTTCGGCGCCGAGAGCGGCCAGGTGCCGAACGGGCCCGAGTGCGGCGTCGTACGATGGACGGCGACGAGTCGAGCCGGCTCACGGAAGGGCAGTGATTGGAAGAGCGCGCGGCTGATCGCGCTGGAGATGGCGGCGGTGGCGCCGATGCCGAGTGCGAGACAGAGTACGCCGGAGATGGCGACAGTTGGCGAGCGGAGCAGACTGCGAGCGGCAGAGCGAATGGTCGAGATCATGGATTTGTCCGTGGGGTGGTTCCATTTTAGGACAAGTCGATGAGAGAAAATGTTGAAGGCTGGGACGAGTCGTCTGGTCTCTGGCCAGACGAAAAAGCAGGAAACGACTGG
>DATBHD010000269.1:0-12486 GCA_036557635.1 Gemmatimonadaceae bacterium | reverse complement strand
GCGCGCGTGTACGGCGATTCGTCGGCCTGGGCGCACAGCGAGCGGACGAGGGGGAACGTCGCGAACATCGCCAGGAACGCGACGCGCAAGCGGCCCTGGCGATCAACCCTCATGGCCGAGCGCGAACACGAGATCGTCGCGCCCCACCGTGCTCCCGCAGTCAGCGCAGGTCGCGTATGCCGGTGACACGATGATGTAGTCGGTCACTCGGCCGCATGCCTCGCATTCCGCTTTGACGAGTGGCTGGACGAGCGATCGGGCACCACTCCGGACGAGGCGCGCCATCATCGCCGTCGACGAGACCGCGCCGATCGGACAGAGGTTGCCGGTGCATCGATCGCCGATGTCGAGACAGACGATCTCGGCGTCGCCGACGGGTGCCTGCGCGTCCTGCACCGGAGTGTCGGTGATGATGATCCGCACATCACGATCGCAGGCGGAACAAAAGGCGACTCGCGTGCTCATACGCACCTCCTCGGCCAGACTACTCCCAAACGGAAAACAATCAAAGCGTGTTCATATCGAACTGGCGACGAACGCGCCGGGGACCACTCGCGCGAGCAGCGCGTTCGCGATTTCACGGGGCGTGCCTAACAACGAGCTCGCGGCGACATCGGCGTGCAGGTTGCGATCGGCGCGAACGGTGTTGCTCTGAATTGCCGTGCGTCGCGGCGCAGCGATGGAGGGGTCCATCAAGTGGTGGTAGCGACGCCCGCGATACCGGAAGTACTGCACGTACGTACCGGATGTACCGACCGCGCCGTCGCTGACCGCGAGCACCTCGGCGAGGCATCGCGTGTCGTTAGGGTCGCGGACGCCGATCTGCCACGGCTCGCCGTCGAGGGCGGTGCCGAGCGCGTACAGATCACCACCCGCGTTGACGATTGCCTGACGAATGCCACGGCTGCGCAACGCGTCGACAGCACGATCCACGGCGTAGCCCTTGGCGATGGCGCCGAGGTCGAGACTGACGTCGTCGTCGTGATAGAGCAGCACGTCCTGACCGGCGTGCGTTCCGACCTCGACGAACCGATGAAGGCGGCGGCCCGCGAGCGGTTCGAGGCGAGCTTCGGGTGGCGGCTCGTGCCGGTGATTGACATCCCAGAGCTTCACGATCTTACCAGCGGCCGGATCGTACATGCCGTTCGTCGCCTCCGCCCAACGGAGCGCTTCGGTCACGACGAGCGCGGTCTCCGGCGTGATCGCTACCGGAGCGCGTGCGGCGTTCAGGTTGGCTCGCCCGATGTCGGAGGAATCGTCGAAGCGCGTCATCGTGCGCTCGACCCAGCGAAGCTCGGCGATCGCCGCGTCGATCGCCGCTTCGGCGACCCGGGGATCGCGATGGACGACGGCCAGTTCGGCGATCGTTCCCATGACCGGGATCGCGCGCCTAACGGCTCCGGTTTCCGTGAGTCGCCGCTTGAAAGCGAGCGGCAGCGCGGCGACGACGAAGGCGCCGGTGCCGAAGGCAAGGAACTCGCGCCGGCCAACTGATTCGAAGATTCTCATGAAGCGCTCCCCATCCCCGCGAAGCCCATGAATACGAGCGACAGCGCGGCGACAATGAAGAAGACCAGCGCCGGTCCGCGGACGATGCCCGGAATCGGTGCGAAATCCATTCGCTCCCGGATACCTCCGACGAGCGACAACACGGCGGTGATGCCCAGCCCGCCACCAACCGCGAAGACGAGCCCCGCGAACAGCGTGTATCCGCGGTTCGTCTGGAAAATCGTCATTCCAAGTACTTGGCTGTTGCTGGCGATGAGAGGAAGGAAGATCCCGAGCTCGCGGTACAGCGCGGGACTCACCTTCTTCACGAACAGCTCGACGATCTGCACGATCGACGCGATCGCGACGACGAAGGAGATCACGCGCAGAAATGGCGCGGCGCCGAGGACGAAGGTATTGAGGACCCAGGCCGCGAGACTCGCCAGCGTCATCACGAACGTGGTCGCGAGCCCGAGCCGCAGGCCCGTCGCGCTCTTGTTGGTCACGCCGATGACCGGGCAGAGACCCAGGAAGTAGACGAGGACGAAGTTCGTGACGATCGCGGCGGAGACGAAGATCCAGAAGAGATTGCTCATATCAGCGCGACCTCCGGTTCTGTCGCTTGCGGCGCGACTGCTTCGGCCGCCGCCGCCTTCGTGGCGCGCACGCGCGCCAGCTTCCGCAAGTCGGCCCAGTTCGCGATGAGCAGCAACACGCCGATCATGAAGAAGCCGCCAGGGGGCAGAAGCATGACGACCCACGGTTCAAAGGACGTCGGCATTGCCCGCAAACCCAAGAACGTTCCGTTGCCGAGCACCTCGCGTGGTATCCCCATCATGAGCAGCGCGATCGTGAAGCCGATGCCGTTGCCTAACGCGTCGAGGACCGAGAGTCCGACCGGCTGACGCGATGCGAACGCCTCCTGCCTGCCGAGCACGATGCAGTTCGTGATGATGAGCGCGATGTACGGTCCCATCGCTTTATGGACGTCCGGTACAATCGCCTCGAGCGACATGTCGGCGATCGCCAGGAAGGTGGCAATGATCAGGATGTAAGTCGTGATGCGGATCTGGTGCGGAATGATCTTGCGCAGTGTCGAGACGATGACGCTTGCTCCCACGAGCACGAACGTCGTCGCGAGCCCCATGGCGAGGCTGTTCGCTACCGCGTTCGTCACCGCCAGCGCCGAGCACAACCCCAGCGTCTGCACGAGCACGGGATTCTCGTGCCAGAGGCCGCGGGTGAGCACCGCGCCCGTGGTCTTCGGCATTGTCGTTTCCTTCACGACGAGACTCATTCCCCGTTCCTCGCGTCGTCCTTCGGTGCACGGTCTTCCTTCGCCTGGCAGGCCCCATCGAGCGTACAGCCGACGCAGTGGCCGGTGCAGCCGGCGTCCCTCGGACGCAGCATCGTGAACAGTCCGAAGAGCAGCGCCGCGCCGATCACACCCGCGATGTACGTCATGGCTTCGGCTCCTCCTGATAGGCATCCAGGAATGGCTGCCAGTGCGCGATTGCGTCATTGATGATGCGAATGACCGCCCGCGACGAGATCGTCGCGCCAGTGATCATCAGTACGTCGTTAGGCGCGTTCTTTCCGCGATCCTTCTTCACGCCATTGAGCGGCGCGGCCGAGTGGGCGAATCCGCTCGTGAACGCGCTGTCCGATTCGATCTTGTTGCCAAGCCCCGGCGTCTCCTTGTTGGCGATGACCTTCATCGCGATCAGCGTGTGAGCAGCCGCGTCGTAGCCGAACATCACCGTCACGGGATCCTGAAAACCGTTCTCGGTGCCGCTGAGCGCGAAGCCGACTCGTTTGCCGGCCGCGTCGTGGCCGAGATACACCTTCTCGAGCCCCTTCGTGCTCGTGCCCGCCGGCAGTCGCTTCACGAGCGCGCCGTTGTGGAGGTAGAGCGTGTCGAAGCTGGGCGGCGCCTCGAGGACTTCCTGCACCGCCGCGCGTTCCACATCGCCCTTGTGTCGCTCGATCCGCGGCAGCGTGGTCTGGTACGCCGTGACAATGAGCAGGCCCGCAATCGCGCCGGCCGCGGTCATCAGCGTCATCAGCTTCCACGATCGCACGTCCTTGGCGGCGTTAGGCGGTGTTCCCGAGGTCATGCCTGAGCTCATCGCGCCGCCTCCTTCACCAGTCGCGTGCCGAATACGCGCGGTTGCGTCACGCGGTTGATGAACGGCACCAGCGCGTTCATGAGCAGGATGGCGTACATCACGCCTTCAGGCAGGCCGCCCCACACGCGAATGATCATCAGCAGCAGGCCGATGCCGACGCCGAACACCCAGCGGCCGCCGTTCGTGACCGGCGCCGTCACCATGTCTGTCGCCATGAACACGGCGCCGAGCATCAACCCGCCGGAGAAAAGCATGAACAGCGCGGACGGGTATCGCGCCGGGTCGATCGCGTGGAGACTCCCGGCGAAAACCGCGACCGTCGCCAGAATGCTCGCCGGGATGCGCCAGTTGAGGAAGCCGCGCAGTGCGAGATAGCCGCCGCAGAGCAGAATGACCAGCCCCGCGGTCTCGCCTAACGAACCGCCGGTCGTGCCGAGCACGAGATGTCGCAGGTTCGTCGTCGTGTGCTCGAACTTCATCAGCCCGAGCGGCGTCGCCGAGGTAATCGCGTCGACGCCGCGCGCCTGCATGAACGGCAACGCGAAGTTGTCGCCGCGCAGCGTCCACCATGAGACACCGTACTTCGGCCACGTCGTGATCGCGACCGGGAACGCTGCCTGGAGAAACGCGCGACCGAGCAGAGCGGGATTGAAGATGTTGTGACCGAGCCCGCCAAACAGCAGCTTTCCGAAGCCGATGGCGACGAAGCCGCCTAACGCGGCCATCCACATCGGCATTCCGGCTGGCAGCGTGAGGCCGAGGAGCAGACCGGTGATTACCGCCGAGCCGTCGGCGATCGTGCCACCCTTGCCGAACACCCGCTCGGTCATCAGCGCGCCAACGACCGACGCGCTCACAACGAGCAGCGCACTCGGCCCGAAGAACCAGGTCGCGGCGGCGACGAGCGGGAGCAAACTGCCGACCACGTTCCACATGATCATCGGCGTGCTCGCCGGCCCGCGAATGTGCGGCGAGGCGGCAACGACGAGCCGCCGCACCGACGCGAACGCGGTCATGCGGCACCTGCCTTCCGATTGCGCAGCGCGGTCTTACTGGCCTGGAAGAGTTGCGAGAGCGGGATGTTCGACGGGCACACGTACGAGCAGGACCCGCAGAGCATGCAGTCTTGCAGGTGCAGCGCTTCCATCTCCTCATAACGCTGCGCACCCGCGAGCTCGGCGAGCGCCGACGGGTTCAGGAACACAGGGCACGCATCGAGACACGCGCCGCACCGGATGCACGGATACTGCGTGCGTCGGAGGACCTCGTCCTTCGTCAGCACGACGACACCCGTCGTTCCTTTGGTGATCGGCACGTCGAGCGAGCGCTGGGCGATTCCCATCATCGGACCGCCGAAGACGATTTCCTCCGCGTCGTTGGTGAGTCCGCCGCACATCTCGAGCAGATCACCGAGCTTCGTGCCGACGGGCACGATGAGATTGGCCGGCCGTCGAACGCCATATCCGGTGACGGTGACGATGCGCTCGACGAGGGGCAAACCGGTCTCGAAGATCTCGGCGATCGACGCCGCCGAGCCGACATTCTGCACCAGGACGCCCGCGGACACCGGCAGCTTTCCCGATTGCACCTCGCGCCCGGTCACCGCCTTGATGAGCATCTTCTCAGCGCCCTGAGGATACTTGACGGTGAGCGGCAGCACGCGAACGTCGATGTCGGTCGGACAGGTTCGCTCGAGCGCGGCGATCGCGTCCGGCTTGTTGCGCTCGACGCCAATCACGACGCGCTTCGCGCCTAACGTGTGCAACATGATGCGCGCGCCGAAGTGGACGCGTTCGGACATCTCGACCATGATCCGGTGATCGGTCGTGAGATACGGCTCGCACTCGGCGCCATTGAGGATGATCGTCTCCACCTGAAAGTCGCGTGGCGGCGCGAGCTTGACATGCGTCGGGAATGCCGCGCCGCCGAGGCCGACGACGCCGCCGTTCTGCACGGCGCGCACGACCTCGTCCGGCGTGAGACCTGCCCATTGGGGCACGAGCCGCGGACGCGGCATCTGCGCCGAGAATGGTGCAATCGCGATTCGCACCGCCGTGTCCATCGACCCGTCAGGATGGGGCCAAAGCCCGATGTCCACGACGCGCCCAGCGGCGGATGCGTGCACCGGCGCGGAGACAAACCCGTCGGCCTCGGCGAGCACATCGCCTCGCTGGACCAAATCACCGACGCGAACGACGAGCTTGGCAGGCTTCCCCGCGTGCTGCCTCAGCGGAATCACGACGTCCGCCGGATACGGCATGCGCCGGATGGGAAGGTGTGCCGTCAGCTCCTTGGAATCTGGCGGATGCACGCCGTGACCGAACGGAAACGCGCGAAGACGCTCGAAGCTCATCGTCGACTCAGTTGAAGGGCTCTGCGCGTTTGATCCACTTCGGCAGGTCCTTCTCCTTCGGGTTGAATGGCGTACCGGGGTGAATGATCCCAACCGGACAACGCTCCGCGGCGAGCACGAGTTGTTGGAACGTGCCCGCGTGTCCGTCCTTTATCGTCGCCTGCTTGCTCTCGTTATAGCCAAAAAGCCTTCCATTGAGATTGATGCACTCGTTGCAGCTCGTGCATCGCGCCGAGTCGACGTACGGCTCAATCGTTAGGTCGTCGTCGGTGGTTGCAGTCGCGGGAGCTACGACTGCAACCGGAGCAGTGCTACTGATCGCCGGGGGCACCGGCGTTATCCCGAGCGCAGCGACGGATCTTACGTCGTGATGAAAAGCAGATCCCTCGTCGCTTCGCTCCTCGGGACGACGGGCTGTCGGTTCACTGTTCGCTTTCGCGAGCAGATCGGCCACCGAAGCTCCGCCACCGCCGCCGCGGAGCAAGGCCTCCGCCAGGCGTCGCGCGACGGCGCGCGGGTATGTCGTCCGCATGTCCGCCAGCTTCGTCTCGTACTCGGCCTTGAGCGCCACGAGCTTGGCCTCGTACTCACTGGTCAGGTCGCCGACGATGCGCTCGCGCACTGACGCGGCCGGCTCGAGGCCGGCGAGCTCCTTCAGTTGCGCCCAGAATTGCAGCCGTTCCTCCGCGAGCCTGACGATCTCGGGCGCGACCGCGAGGCGCGCGAGCGTGCCGTTACGACCCTTGGTGTGAATGAAGGGCGTCTTCCCTTGTCGCTCTTCGGTTGAGAGATCGATGAACTCGTGGAAGGGAACCATCTCATCGGTCCATTCGCTTCGCGGGACATCCGTGAAGTGCTTCCGGAAGCGCCCCTCGCTCGCCGCCCAGTCGGCGATCGTGAGCGGCAGCTCCAGCCGCTGGGTTGCGCCGGAGTCGTCGGTATACGTGAAGCTGTAACTCGGCCACCGCTGATCGATCGCCGGATTCCCATCTAGACTCAGTGCATCGGCGACGAGCGGACCAGCATCCGGATCATACGTGATGAAGGGGAAGGCGCGGGATTCGAGTGCGAGCTTTGCCGCGCTCGGCGCCCAGTCGTCGGCGAGTCCATGCTCCACCGGGCAGGGCGTGTAGATGTTGATGATCGCGGGCCGGCGCTTCTGCAATCCACGCAACACCCCCGCCACGAGATGCGACGCCGACGCTTGCGAGGTCTGATGCACGTACGCGCCACGATGCGCGATCGCGATCAACGCCAGCTCCTTGCGCGCCTCGGTCTTTCCGTGCTGCGCCTTGCCGTACGCCGCCATGTCGGACACCTGGCCAGTGAAACCGCTCGTGCACGCCTGGCCGCCGGTATTCGAGTAGACTTGCGTGTCGAGCACGATGACGCGAATCGGCTTTCCCGACGCCATGAGACGTGAGAGGTTTTGAAACCCGATGTCGAGCATCGCGCCGTCGCCGCCCATCGAGACGATCGGCGGGCAGAGGTCGAACTCCGCGTCCGTGAATCCCCGCCAATCGAGCTCGCCCAGCTCCGCCTCGTGCTTTGCCGCGTCGTACTCGCCCGAGACCAGCAGCTCGGCGCGTCGCACCTCGGCGAAGCCGTCGGCCATCTTGCGCATGTTGCCCTCGAAGATGCCGATCGCGAGTGACGGCGAATCCTGAAAGAGGTGGTTCGCCCAGGGGAAGGGATACGGATTGTAGGGATACGTGCTGCCCCACACCGACGAGCAACCGGTGCTGTTGGCCATCGCCATCTTCGCTCGGCCCCGCCCACCCGGCCCCTCGGTGTAGCGCCACTTCAACTGTTCCATCGCGTGCAGGCTCTTCGTTAGGCGCTCGAGCTCGGCGTGCTTCGCGTCATCGATCGGAATCGGGACCGAGCCGTGCGCGGACGCGGCGGCGTCGAGGTCGGCGCTGGACGCGACGAGCGCTCGCGCCCTGGCATCGAGCTGCGCGATGAGCTTCGTGAGCTGTTCCACATGGCGCTCGACACGTGGAATCATCAGCGCGTGAATCGCCGAGATCACGAGGTGGACCGACGTCTTCTCACCGCATCCCTTGCACGCACCATCGCCCCCGACCATCGAGCGATACGCATCCTTCTTCAGAAGCAGCGAAGACAGAACGCCGATTCCTTCGTCGATGTCGCGAACGTTCACGAAGCGGTCCGGTGTGTCGGGCAGCTTCTGCCAGAGCGCCCAATTGCGGCGCATCTTCGCGACGAGGTCGTCCTCCTGCTTCACCGTCACGAGCGCACCGTCGGGGCAGACTTCGACGCACAGGTTGCATCCCTTGCACGCCTCGGGATTCACGGTGATCGCGAGCAGGCCACCGCTGCCGGCTTGCTTTCGTTCGGGCACGTCGAAGTACGGTGCCGTCTTCGCGACTGGGAAATCGGCGATCACCGCGCGCAGTCGCGCGTATTCCTCGTCCAGCGTTACTCGCCTGGCTGCGTCGGTCGCGAGCTTTCCGGCCACCGTTCCGTACGCCGCATCCAGTGACGATACGAATGACGGCATCGGGCCTGCCGACACGAGCCGGCGAACTTCCTTGATGAGATGCTTCGAGACCTGCTTCAGTCGCGGAAGGCCTTCGCTCTTCCCGGCCACCGCCATGCCCGTCTCGATCAATTGATCGATCTCGGTCACGAGCCCGGGGATGGCCGAATCGGGGCATTGCGTCCAGCACTGGCTGCATCCCGTGCACTTCTCGGCGATGAACTCGGGCACCTCCAGCCTAACGTCGGTCATGTCGCGAACGACGCCGGTGACTGCCGGGATCTGGCTCAGACCCGCAAACGGATCGGCAATGCCGTCGCTGCCTGTCTTCGCGAGGAAGCAGACCTGTTCCCAAAAGCGCCCCGGGTTGCCCGGGCCTTGCGCCGCGTCCTCGATGTCGAGGAGCTCCGGGATCTCCGGTACCGCGCCACCGTCCGCACCGTCGATTGCCAATTTGCTAACGTCCACCGGGCGCAGCTCACGGAAGCCGCGTTCGATCACACGCAGGTTGTCGTCGACGACGCTTTCGCCGCTCTTGGAGAACTTCTTCTCGAGCTGCTTGCGAATGCCGGCGAAGAGCAGCGTTTCACTCAGCCCTTCACGCTGCGCGAGCGTGGAGACGGCGAAGAACGCACCCATGAACGCCGCGCCCTGCATGCGGTAGCGCAAGTCTGCGTCGGTCGCTTCGCCCGCCGCGATGCTGAAGGCATCGAGAGCGAACACGCGGATCTTGCGATCGCGCAGATCACGCCGCGCGCGCTGCGGGAGGGTGTTCCACCACTCTTCCGGAGACTTGTCGCTCTGAATCACGAATGCTCCGCCCTCGGCGAGGCCGGCGAGCGGGTTGGAGTGGCGAAAGACATTCGGATCGGGCGACAACACGACGTCGACGTGGTGCAGCTCGCAGTTGAGCCGCACCGGCTCGTGGGCGAAGGTCGCGTAAAACGTCGTCGGCTGTCCCTTCTTCTCCGAGCCATACTTCGGGTTCGCTTTGACGTGGAGATGAAAGAGCTCGAACACCGTCGAGGCGAGATTCTTTCCCATCGTGATCGCGCCCCACCCGCCGACCGAGTGGATGCGCACTGCTACTGATCCCGGTGGCAGGAGATTCAACTCGCCAGCGTTAGGCAGTGAGAGCTCGCGAATTCTCGGATAGGCGTCGGTCAACTTCTCTTGCCAGATCTGGAGCTTGGGGAGTCTGGTGCCGGGGCGAATGAAGTCGATGCCGAGGTAGAACTGACGTCGCTGCGCGCCTTCGGGCAGCATGTTCTCGACGGCGGCAACGATGTCGCCCGGCTGGAGATCACGACTTCCCAAGCCAAAACACCCCGAGTAGAAGTCGGGAACGTCGACCGGCTCGAAACGTGGAATGCCCGCGTGTGGGACTCGCGCGTCGGGCGCGACGCGTCCGTTCTCGAGCGCCTTGCCCATGGCCGCCCGCATCTCGCGAAGCAGGGGTGCGTCCACGGCCAGCGGCTGATCCGTCCGCTCGAGGACGACGACGCCGCGCTTGCTCTGGAGGAGCTTGGTGACGAGATCGGCGGGGAATGGCCGGAACATCGTGAGGTCGAGAACCCCAACGCGCAGCTTGCGCGTCTCACGCAGCCAGTCCGCAACCGCCTCCGCATTCGCGACGACCGAGCCCTGGCCGGCAATGACGTACTCGGCGTCCTCCAGCCGATATCCGATCGCGCGTGCGTAGCGTCGCGCCGTTAGGCGTGCAAATTCGTCGAATGCGTGGTCGGCGAGCTCGGCGACGTGATCGAAATAGAAGGGCCGCTGCGCGGCAACGCCTTGCGCGTAGCTGTCCTGATTCTGTACGACGCCGATCATCGCCGGGTAGTCGATGTCGAGGGTCTCGGGAATGCGGCGTCGCTTGTCCCCGAACACCAAACGCTGAGCGGGGGTTGGGGAGTCGATGATGTCGGCCGGGTCGCCGAGGAACTGCTTCACGAGCTCCCGCTCGGGGAGCATCATCGATTCGATGACGTGACTCGTCAGGAAGCCGTCCTGCGCGCAGATGCCCGGATTCAGCGAAAGCTCGGCGATTCGGTGCGCGATGAGATTGAAGTCGGCCGCCTGCTGGACGTCCTTCGCGAAGAGCTGGAAGAAGCCAGTGTCGTCGACCGCGTGATAGTCGTCGTGGCCAGCGTGAACGTTGAGCGCGTGCTTGGTCATCGCACGCGCGGCGACGTTGAGTACATACGTAAGTCGCTTGCCAACGGCGGCGTACAGCGACTCGTGCATGTAGGCGACGCCCTGCCCGCTCGAGAAGTTGGCGGCACGAAGACCCATCATGCTCATGCCGGCGGTCACGGCGGCGGCGGCGTGCTCGCCTTCGGGCTCGAAGAAGAGCAAGCGGCGGCCGTTCACATTGCGCTTCCCTTCGGCGACGGCGACGGCCCACCCTTCACCCATTTGCGTGGAGGGCGTGATCGGGTACGCGCCGGCGCCTTCGCTCGCCGCGGTCTCCATCGCGACGACGGCGCTGCTGCCATCCATCGCCTGACGAGCTCCCGGAAAGCGTGGGCGCTCCGTTTCGGCGATCAGTGGCTTCTCTCGCGCGGCAAAGAGCTTCATGTGAGTTCACTCCCTCCGCCGGCCAGAGCCGGCTGCGCGCGTCGGAGCGGCGTGCCCACAAATTGAGCGCCATCGAGCCAGACAATCGCCCCCGTCGGACAGCGCCGCGTCGCCGACGGATCGGCGAGCGCGTTCTTGGAATAGTCAACCACCGCTACACCGCTCGAGATGCTCACGACGCCCGGCGCGGCATCCACGACGCACTTGCCGCAGGTGGTGCATGCGACCTTGCAGATCTCGAGCACCTCGTCCCCTTCGATCAGGCTGCGACACTGAACGAGCAGCTTCTGGTCGAGCGGAAGGATTTGAAATAGCCCCTTTGGACAGGCGTCGACGCAGTCTCCGCACGCGGTGCAGAGCGCGAGATCGACCTGCGGAAGCGCGTTAGGCAGCATCGTGATCGCGCCGAAGCTGCACGCCTCGCCACAATCGCCGTAGCCGAGGCATCCCCACGCGCATGCCTTTCCCCCGCCGGCGACGGCACTCGCCGCGGCGCAGGTTCGGAGTCCACGATATTCGGCTTGTTGCACCGCGACGTTTGTCCCACCGGCACAGAGCAAGCGCGCGACGCGGCGGTTAGCCTCGCCCGCGTCGACACCCAGGTACTTCGCGATCGCGGCAGCGCCCCGATCGTCGATCACGTTGCAGGCCGCAGGCTTCACCGTCCCCAATACGGCTTGCTCGGCGAAGCCGCGACACCCCGGGAAACCGCACGCGCCGCAGTTCGCCCCTGGCAGCATCGCCGCCACCGCGTCGATGCGCGGATCCTCGTAGACGCGCAGCTTCCAGTGCGCGAGCGCGATGAAGATCGCAAAGACGAGCCCGACGCCCGCGAGGATGGAGACGGAGCCAAGCACCTGGTTCGTCATGTGCTTTCCTCAGGTCTCCGTCGCCAAGCCGCTCTCGGCGAGCAGCCAGTCCGCAAGCCGGTCCGCGGGATCTCCATCGCCAGCTGGGACGACGGCGCCGACTGGACCGCTCGGTATGGCCGGGCGCGCGGCGAGTGCGTCGAGCTGCGCCAACTCTTCACGTTGTTGCCGCGGGCTCACACCGCCAATCGACTTCGTTGGCGACACCGAAGGCCGGTAGACGATCGTTAGGCGCTGCCACAGCGCGCCGCCCCCGAGCGGGTCGTGGGTGAAGAGCGCCGCCTCCGTCTCGAACAAAGCCGCGATCGCCGGACCGATTGCCGCCGCGACGCGCCGCACCGCCTCGATCTCGCGCGTCTGAATGACGAGCGTGCCGGGCGTCACGAGACGCACCAGCGGCGCGGGCGTGCTCCGGCCCCGGACGATCAGGACGAGTCGCATGCCCACATCGAGCAGCTCGGCGAGCGCGCCGGCGCGCAAGTCCGCGCCGTCCACCGTCACGATCAACGGCGGTGCGTGCTCGCGCTCCGCCCTGCTCCACCGCTCGAACGGATACGCATCGAG